>NZ_MKRN01000035.1 GCF_001896955.1 Nitrobacter sp. 62-13
CGACGACGTCATTCATCTCACCGATCGCGAGCGCGAGATGCTGCGCGTGCTCGCCGCCACGCCCGGCGAGACGGTTCGCCGCGGCGAGCTGAACGGCGGGGGCACCGTCAACGAGCGCGCCGTCGATGTTCAGATCAATCGGCTGCGGCGGAAGATCGAGCGGGATCCCGCCAATCCGCTTTTCCTCCAGGCGGTGCGCGGCGTCGGCTATCGCCTGGTCGCGGCACCCTGAGCTGCCGATGATGAGCACGCTCGACGCCGGCATGACGCTGATCCGCACGGCGTCCCGCCGCGTCTCCCTGGCCAATGGCAGGATGGCGCGGGCATTCAAGAACTGGATGCCCAAGGGCCTCTATGCCCGCGCGCTGCTGATCATGATCGTGCCGATGGTGGTGCTGCAATCGGTGGTCGCTTTCGTGTTCATGGAGCGGCACTGGAACACGGTGACGCGACGACTGTCGACGGCGGTGGTGCAGGATGTCGCCGCGCTGATCGATATCTACAAGGACTATCCGCAGGACAAGGACCGCGCGACGATCCGGCGCATCGCGCAGCAGCGGCTCGGGCTGGTGGTCGATTTCCTGCCGCCGGGCGACATGCCGCCGCCCGGGCCGAAGCCGTTCTTCTCGTTGCTCGATCAGTCGCTGTCGGTGCAGATCAGCAGGCAGATCGGCAAGCCGTTCTGGATCGATACGGTCGGTCGCTCCAGCCTGGTGGAGATCAGGATCCAGCTCGACGACGCGGTGATGCAGGTCTTCGCGCAGCGCAGCGCCGCTTATGCGTCGAACTCGGAAATCTTCATCTTCTGGATGCTGGGCACCTCATCGATCCTGCTGTTCGTCGCGGTGCTGTTCCTTCGCAACCAGATCAAGCCGATCCTGCTGCTGGCGGACGCCGCCGAGCGCTTCGGCAAGGGCCGCGACGCGCCGAACTTCCGTCCGCGGGGCGCGCGCGAGGTCCGCCGCGCCGCGCAGGCGTTCATCGAAATGAAGATGCGCATCGAGCGCAGCATCGAGCAGCGCACTGCGATGCTGGCCGGCGTGTCGCATGACCTGCGCACCATCCTGACCCGCTTCAAGCTGGAGCTGGCGTTGATCGGCGACAGTCCGGAAGTCGACGGCATGCGCAAGGACGTCGACGAGATGCATGGAATGCTCGAGGCCTATCTCGCCTTCGCGCGCGGTGACAGTGGCGAGCACGCGCAGCCGACCGACATGGCGGCCGCGCTGGAGGATCTGCGCAGCGATGCCGAGCGCAACGGCCACGCCGCGACGACCAATTTTCAAGGGCTTCCCGTCGTCACCGTCAAGCCGGCCGCGCTCAAGCGATGCCTCGGCAATCTGGTGTCGAACGCGGCGCGCCATGCCGATTCCATCGCGATCAACGGCCATCGCGATCACCGCTGGCTCACTGTCATGGTCGACGACGACGGTCCGGGCATCCCGCACGACATGCGCGAGGAAGTCTTCAAGCCCTTCCTGCGGCTCGACAGCGCCCGCAATCAGGACGAGGGCGGCTCCGGTCTCGGTCTTGCCATCGCGCGCGACATCGCGCGCTCCCATGGCGGCGACATCACGCTCGGCGACAGTCCGATGGGGGGCTTGCGCGCCACGGTGCGGGTCCCGGTGTAACGGCCGATTGATATCCGCTTTCGCTTACCTGCCGCCGAGGACTTGCAGCATTCGACTGCGCTTCACATTCCGGGATCATTGCTCTGGCTTTCCCGCTTCGCCGCCCCACATTGTAATCAAGCGTTTTAATTGAGCCCGTTCCTGGCAGGAGCGCGTGATGCTCTGTGGCCTCGGGACAGATTCGGGTCGAGGGAGCGAGTGGCATGGATGGCTCGGTTCAACTCGAAATGCGCTTCGGTGCCTCCAACTATGCGCCGATGCCGGTCACCCTCGTGCGCGGCAAGGGCGTCTATCTCTGGGATGAGAACGGGCGGCGCTACATCGACATGATGGGCGCTTATTCGGCAGCGAGTTTCGGGCATTGTCATCCGCGGCTGGTGCAGGCGCTCACCGATCAGGCACGACAACTCGACACCATCTCCCGTGCCTATTTCAGCGATCGTCTCGGCGCGTTTCTTGGCCGTGCCTGCGTCTTGACCGGAATGGATCTCGCGCTGCCGATGAACAGCGGCGCGGAGGCGGTGGAGACGGCGCTCAAGGCCGCGCGCAAATGGGCCTACACCGTCAAGCGAGTGCCGGCGGATCGTGCCGAAATCATCGTGTGCGACGGCAATTTTCACGGCCGCACCATCGCCATCGTCGGCTTCTCCTCCGTGCAGCAATATCGCGACGGATTCGGACCGTTCCCGCCCGGTTTCAGGTCGGTGCCGTTCGGCGACGCGGCGGCGCTCCGGGCAGCGATCACGCCGAACACCGCGGCCTTTCTGGTCGAGCCGATCCAGGGCGAAGGCGGCATCAACGTGCCGCCGCCGGGCTATCTCGCCGAGGTGGCGCGCATCTGCCGGGAGCATGACGTCCTGCTGATCTGCGACGAGATTCAATCCGGGCTTGGCCGCACCGGCAAGCTTCTGGCCTGCCAGCACGACGGCGTGAAGCCGGATGCGGTGACGCTGGGCAAGGCGCTGGGCGGTGGACTTCTGCCGGTGTCGCTGTTTCTGGCGCGCCGCGATGTGATGCAGGTGTTCAAGCCTGGGGATCACGGCAGCACCTTCGGCGGCAATCCGGTCGCCGCCGCGGTCGGGCTGGCGGCGCTGGATACGCTGATCGAGGAGAAGTTGATCGAGCGGTCCGCCCGTCTCGGCGCGCATCTGCTCTCCCGGCTCGCCGCGATCAGGAATCCGATCATCCGCGAGGCGCGCGGGCGCGGACTGTTCGTTGGCGTCGAGCTGGATCGCGATCTCGTCAGCGCGGCTGCGGTGGCGACGCGGCTGTTGCAGGCCGGCGTGCTGACCAAGGACACGCACCGCAACACCGTCCGCTTCGCGCCGCCGCTGACCATCGAGGAATCCGAGATCGATTGGGCGGTGGACCGCGTCGCCGAGGTGCTGGATGAATTCGCTCGCGCGGACGTTCATCCTTAGAGAAATGAATATGACATTCGCGGCGCTTGCTAGAGCCGTTCACGGCTTGATGGAATCGGAATGTCGATCTTCTTCACCTCTCTCCGCCGGGAAGAGGTCGGCACCATAAGCGCGGTTACGCGCGTCTTCGACGCGCTATGGTGCCGGGTAAGGGGGGTCAAACTCGATAGGTATTACCCCTCACCCCAACCCTCTCCCCATGGGAGAGGGAGTTCGCTGTGCCCGGTGATGCGTTTTTATCTAAAGATGAATTTGCTCTAACCGATGTCGAAACGGACGCCCTGTGCGAGCGGAAGATCGTCGCTGTAGTTCACGGTGCTGGTGAGACGCCGCATGTAGGCTTTCCAGGCGTCGGAGCCGGCCTCGCGGCCGCCGCCGGTTTCCTTTTCGCCGCCGAACGCGCCGCCGATCTCCGCGCCGGACGGGCCGATATTGACATTGGCGATGCCGCAGTCGGAGCCTTTCGGGGAGAGGAATTTCTCCACCTCGCGCATGTCGGTCGAGAAGATCGATGACGACAGGCCGTGAGCGACGGCGTTGTGCTGTGCGATCGCGACGTCGAGATCGGCGTATGTCATGACGTATAAGATTGGCGCGAAGGTCTCGCGCAGCACCGGCCCGGTCTGCGCCGGCATCTCCACCAGCGCCGGCCGGACATAATACGCATCAGGAAACCGCTGCTCATCGACACGCTCGCCGCCATGGACCCGCGCGCCGTGCGCCTGCGCTTCCTCAAGCGCGCGCTGCATGTTCAGGAATGCGGCTTCGTCAATCAGCGGACCGACCAGCACCTCGTCACTCGTAAGCGGGTCGCCGATCCGCACCGAGGCATAAACGCGTTTCAGTTTCGCCATAAACTCGGCGTGGATGCTGTCATGGATGAACAGCCGTCGCAGCGTGGTGCAGCGCTGGCCGGCGGTGCCGATGGCGGCGAAGGCGATGGCGCGCAGCGCAAGATCGAGATTCGCCGAAGGGCAGACGATCGAGGCGTTGTTGCCGCCGAGTTCGAGAATGCTGCGGGCGAACCGCCGCGCAAGCTGCGTTCCGACCTCGCGGCCCATCGCTGTCGATCCGGTCGCGGAAACCAGCGGCACCCGTGAATCGCCGACCAGGACTTCGCCGACGTCGCGTCCGCCGATCAGCACGGTGGACAGGCCGTCCGGAATGTTGCCCGCCTTGGCGGCGGCGCGCCCGAACAGCGCCTGCACCGCCAGCGCCGTCAGCGGAGTTTTCTCCGACGGCTTCCAGATCACCGGATTGCCGCAGACCAGCGCCAGGGCCGCATTCCACGACCACACCGCGACGGGGAAATTGAACGAGGTGATGACGCCGACCGGGCCGAGCGGATGCCATTGCTCCATCATGCGATGATCGGGGCGCTCGCTGGCGATGGTGAGGCCGTAGAGCTGCCGCGACAGGCCGACGGCGAAGTCGCAGATGTCGATCATTTCCTGCACCTCGCCGCGGCCTTCCGAGGCGATCTTGCCGGCTTCGATGGTGACCAGACGTCCCAGCGCATCCTTGGCGGCGCGCAGTTCGAGGCCGAGCAGCCGGATCAATTCGCCGCGTTGCGGTGAAGGGATCTGACGCCATTGCCGGAATGCTGCTTCGGCCCGCGCAATGGTCTCGGCGGCGCGCTGCGGACTTGCGTCATCGACGTAAGCGATGGTTTCGCCGGTCAGCGGCGATCGCACGGCGCGCATACCCTGCCGGCGGTCGGAAGCCACGCCGAGATGATCCAGCAGGGATGTGACCTCGTTTGCGAGCACGGCAGATTTCTCTCGTCGAATGGTCGTTGACTGCCGCCATGTTGCGGCATGTCACGACAATTCTTCAAGTCTCATCAGCGTTCCGGCGGTATGCGGCGGCGGTGCGCCGCGAAGGTCGTCGGATCGCCGGAGTCGCTTCGGTCTTTGCGTGAAAGAAAAATTACGTCGCCAGTTCCCTGGATCGTCGTGCCGCGGCGGCGACCGCGCGCGTCATCAGGTCCTTCAGACCGTCCTCGCCCATCAGGACAGCGAGGGCGGCCGCCGTCGTGCCGCCGGGCGAGGTGACGTTCTGGCGCAGCGTCGCCATGTCGAGATCGGATCGGTGCAGCAGTTCGCCCGAACCGGCGACGGTCTCGCGCGCCAGCCTTGCGGCGAGATCGGCGGGCAGACCGGCGGCGACGCCGGCGCGCGCCATTTCCTCGGCGAGCAGAAAGACGTAGGCCGGTCCCGATCCCGAGACCGCCGTCACGGCATCCATCAGCGCCTCGTCGTCGATCCATTCCACCGCGCCGGTGGCGCGCAGCAGCGCGTCGGCCGTGGCGCGCTGTCGCGCGTTCACATCCTTTGCGGCAACGGCGACCGTGATGCCGCGACCGATCGCGGCCGGCGTGTTGGGCATCGCGCGAACGATGTTGCCGCCGCAGACCGCGTCGAGCGCGGCGATCGTCGTGCCTGCCATGATCGACACCACCAGGGTCGAGCGTTTGATCAGCGGCCGCAACGCCGGGCCTGCGTCGCCAAACGTTTGCGGCTTGACCGCGAGCACGAGCGCCGCGACGTCGTCGGTCGTCGTTATCGCGGCGTTCAGCCGGACTCCGCGGGCTTCGAGCGCGCGGATATCGTCGGAGAGATGGGGATCGATCACGGCGACGCGCGTCGGATCCAGCCCCTGCGCAAGCCATCCGCTCAGCAACGCACCGCCCATCTTGCCCGCACCGGCGAGAACCACGGCGCCGGAGATGTTTGAGAGGGGAGTTTGCGATTCAGCCATGACAATTATTTCCGGCGCCGATGAATAGCGCTCACATTATCACCGATAATGGCGTCGCCGGAAAGCTAAGCCTCGCCCTGGGTGTCGAACATCGCGGCGGTCATCGCCTCGGCCGCGGTCTTGCCGGCCCAGATCACGAACTGCAGCGCGGGATAATAGCGCTCGCAGGCATGGATCGCGCCGGCGAGCATCTCCGCGCATTGCGCGCTCGACGCCGTCAACCCCTCGGGTAAAATAAGGGCGTGGCGGTACATGATCGTGCCGGTCTGGGTCCAGATGTCGAAATGCCCGATCCATAGTTGCTCGTTGATGGCGGCGATGGCGCGCTGGGCCTCGTTGCGGCGGGCGGCCGGAATCTTCATGTCGAAGGCGCAGGCGAGATGCAGCGCCTCGATCTCGCCCATCCAGGTGAAGGTGAGCTGATAATCGGTCCAGTTGCCCTTCGAGATAATGGTGATCTCGTCTTCGCCGGAGCGCTCGAACGCCCAGTCGTTGGTGGCGGCGATGTCCTCGACCACCGCCAGCGGATTGTTTCTGGAATCGATAACGCCTTCGAGCAGCGACATGCCGTCCCGATCCTTGCTGTTTGTCTGTGTTGATACGCACGCATAGGACGGCCGCGGTGCTGGCACGCCGCGGGACTTCGATCGCTCAGACGATCCATCACTGCGCGGATCGGATGAGGAATGATGTCCTGCGCGGATCAAGTGATGTGATTTGCGGAATCCGCGCAACGCCGCCCCGAGTCCGTCCACAGGCAAAGCGCGCGTCGTCCACAACTGATCAAACGGCGCTACGACTCGCGGCCGTGAACAAAACGGAATCGGATTCGCGTCGCGCGAGTCCTGCGGTTCTGACTCGCTTGCCGCGAGTCTCGCATGATCGGGCCTGACTGAATCAGGACCGATGATTTTCGAACGCCTGTTGCGAATGGCTGACAGCCGGCGCACCCATGCATGTCGGCGTTATCGTTCCGGATGGACCGAGCGATCGTGTCGCGTTGGTTGACGTCGAGGTCAAGAATAGGGACGTTGCGCCGGAGGTCTCTCGTTGCGGTCCGATATTCCCGGCGCTGAGCGGGCCTCTCGCGACGGCCGGAGGAGCCAGAAAACCCCTGTCGTTTCCTTGTTATTTTGGACGTTTGCGGCTAGAAGGCGGTCGCGTCTCATGGCCCCCGCACCCCTGGAGGCTTGCCGGTGACGTGCAACGGGCCGCAATTGCGGCCTTTAACTTTTTGAAAAACAAGGACTAAAACGATGGCGACCGTCAGGGAATTGAAGGCGACCGCACGTCCGAAGAGCGGCAAGGGGGCCGCCCGGGCTGAGCGTCGCGCCGGCCGTGTGCCCGGAGTGATCTATGGAAACAACCAGCCCCCGCAGCCGATCTCGGTCGAGGAAGGGGAGTTGCGTCAGCGCATTCTGGCGGGCCGTTTCCTGACCACGATCTTCGACGTCAGCCTCGATGGCAAGAAGCACCGCGTGATTCCGCGCGACTTCCATCTCGATCCGGTCAAGGACCTTCCGATCCATGTGGACTTCATGCGGCTCGGCGAAGGCGCCACCATCCGCGTCAGCATTCCCCTTCGCCTGCTGAAGGCGGACGTCGCGCCCGGCGTGAAGCGCGGCGGCACGGTCAACCTCGTGACCCACGCGATCGATGTCGAATGCGCGGCCGACAGTATTCCTCAGTTCATTGAAGCCGACGTCGGCGGTCTGGAAATCAGCCACTCGCTTCATCTGTCCGATGTCAAGCTGCCGCCCGGCGTGAAACCGCTGGCGCGAGAGGACGTCACGCTGGTGACCATCGTGCCGCCGTCCGGTTATGCGGAAGAACTCAAGGCCGCAGCCGCTGCCGCGGCCGGTGCCGCGGCTCCTGCTGCCGGCGCGGCTCCCGCGGCGGGCGGGACGGCCGGCGCAGCCACTGCAGGCGCGAAGGCGCCAGCAGGCGGTGGCGACAAGAAGAAATAGGCGATATCCCGTTCATGCGCCTGTTTGTCGGACTGGGCAATCCCGGCACAAAGTATCAGGACAATCGGCACAACATCGGGTTCATGGCCGTGGACGAGATCGCGCGGCGTCACGGTTTCGCGCCGTGGCGCCGCCGTTTTCAGGGCGAGTCGTCTGAGGGCAGGCTCGGTCAGGAACGCGTCATTCTGCTCAAGCCTACGACCTTCATGAACAACTCCGGCCACGCTGTTCAGGACGCCGTGCATTTCTACAAGCTGGCCCAGGGTGACGTCGTGGTGTTTCACGACGAGATCGAACTCACGCCGGCCAAGGTTCGTGTCAAGGTCGGCGGCGGCATTGCCGGACACAACGGTCTGCGATCGATTTCGGCGCATATCGGCAACGAGTATCGCCGCGTCCGTCTCGGTATCGGTCACCCCGGCGTCAAGGATCGTGTGCTGACGCATGTCTTGGACGACTTCGCCAGAAGCGAGCGGCCATGGGTCGAGGCGCTGGTGAATGTCGTCGCGGAAAACGCGGCGCTTCTCGTCGCAGGCCAGGACACCGCGTTTCAGAACAAGGTTCATCTTGCGGTCCAGGCGAAGGGACTCGTCGAGAAGAACGACGGTTCTGAAAGCGTCGAATGACACAGCCGCCGTTGCGCGGCGCGGAGCACCGAAGCAACCCGGTTTGAACACCATCGCTGGATTGCTTCGCTCAGCGCAAGATCGCGCGCTTGCAATCAAGATCAAAGATTTTCGAGGATCATATGGGGTTCAAATGCGGTATCGTCGGGTTGCCCAATGTCGGCAAGTCGACCCTGTTCAACGCGCTGACGGAGACGGCGGCGGCGCAGGCGGCGAACTATCCGTTCTGCACGATCGAGCCCAATGTCGGCGCCGTGGCGGTGCCGGATCCGCGCCTCGACGAGCTCGCGGCGATCGCCAAATCGGCGCAGATCATTCCGACGCAACTGACGTTCGTCGACATCGCGGGTCTGGTGCGCGGCGCCTCCAAGGGCGAAGGACTCGGCAACCAGTTTCTCGCCAACATCCGCGAGGTCGACGCGGTCGCGCATGTGGTGC
This sequence comes from Nitrobacter sp. 62-13, assembly GCF_001896955.1. Taxonomy (GTDB): domain Bacteria; phylum Pseudomonadota; class Alphaproteobacteria; order Rhizobiales; family Xanthobacteraceae; genus Nitrobacter. The sequence goes on from NZ_MKRN01000035.1 coordinate 8,844, forward strand.
GTTGTTTTGAGGATTCCGACATCACGCATGTCGAGGGCAAGATCGCGCCGCTCGCCGATATCGAGACCATCGAGACCGAGCTGATGCTGGCCGATCTCGAAAGCCTCGAGAAACGGGTCGACAACCTCTCGAAAAAAGCCAAGGGCAACGACAAGGAAGCCAAGGAGCAGCTCGATCTGGTCGAGCGCGCGCTCAAATTGTTGCGCGACGGCCAGCCGACGCGCGGCATGGAGCGAAAGCCGGAGGAAGAGCGCAATTTCCGCATGCTTGGACTTCTGACATCAAAGCCGGTGCTTTACGTCTGCAACGTCGAGGAAGGTTCGGCGGCGGGCGGCAACGCCTTCTCGCAGGCGGTGTTCGAGCATGCGAAGAAGGAAGGCGCGGTCGCGGTTGTGATTTCAGCCAAGATCGAATCCGAGATCGCAACCTTGTCGCGCGAGGAGCGCGTCGATTTTCTCGAAACGCTCGGACTGGAGGAGGCGGGCCTCGACAGGCTGATACGCGCCGGCTACGACCTGCTTCATCTCATCACCTATTTCACCGTCGGTCCGAAGGAGGCGCGCGCCTGGACCATCACCAAGGGCACCAAGGCGCCCGGCGCGGCCGGCGTCATTCACACCGATTTTGAGAAGGGATTCATCCGCGCCGAGACCATCGCTTATGCCGACTATGTGGCGCTCGGCGGCGAGGCGGGCGCGCGCGATGCCGGCAAGCTGCGGCTCGAAGGCAAGGAGTATGTCGTCGCCGACGGCGACGTCATGCATTTCCGGTTCAATACCTGAGATTTGCGCGTCACCCGAGCTTCCAAATTTTTCGGCTATCCGGGCAAGAGACACATTCCTTCATCATGCCCGACATAAAGCCGGGCGTGACGAAAGTTGGCGAAATTTTCTCACCGCTTGTCGCGTTATCGCATCGTACCCTTTTCGCGGATCGCGCCGAGATGCTCGTTGATGCGGAACACGATCAGGATGCATTCGGCGGCAATGCGCGAAAACACGATGCCGGTCAGGGCGCCTGCAATACTCAGGAGTATCGCGATGAAGCCACCGAACGGGCTCACCGCCATCGTGGCCAGACCGGAGAAGATGCCGGACAAGCCTGACAGGACGATCAACACGATAACCAGCCAATAGAATATCTTGATGATCGTGGGCGTGATGAAGCGATCCCACTGAAACAGATCCCGGAATTGAAACATCTGCCGCTCCCCCTCGCATGGCCGCACCACCGTCTCAGTCGGCTGGCACTTGTTTCTCCGGACCGAACCCCACGGTCCGCACCGGGCAAGCGCAACTTTTGTCGTGCCGGCGCGGGTTGAGATTGCCGCAAATAAGGGCCACAATCGGGCCGTCTTTCAGCAGGCCTCGATATGACCCTGACATTTGAGGATTTTCCCGTCGGGCGTTTCGGCACATTCGGACCGCGGCATGTCAGCCGTGATGAAATCGTCGCCTTTGCGGCGGAGTTCGATCCGCAGCCCATGCACCTCGACGAGGAAGCGGCCAGGCGCTCCATGCTGCGCGGACTGTCAGGGTCGGGCTGGCATTTGTGTTCGCTCATGATGCGGATGATGTTCGACGGCTATATCGGACGGACCGCTTCGCTCGGTTCTCTCGGTGTCGATGAAGTTCGCTGGCTGGCGCCGCTGCGTCCGGACGACGATCTGATGCTGGATGTCGACGTCGCTGCGGCGCGGGTGTCGCGCAGCCGCCCGGAGACGGGGATCGTGACCTTCGCGATGCGCGTACGCAACGCGTCCGACCAGGTGCTGCTCGAGGCGGTTTCGCCGATCATCATCAGGCGGCGTGCGGCGGCGGCGGAAAGCTGACCCGATGCGCTATCTCGAGGACATGGATGTCGGGGAGCGTCGCGATCTCGGCTCGTTTACCTTCACCGCCGAGCGCATCAAGGCGTTCGCGGCGCAATTCGATCCGCAGCCATTTCATCTCGATGAGGAGGAGGGCCGCAAATCGCTGTTCGGCGGCCTTTCGGCTTCCGGCTGGCACATCAGTTCGGTCTGGATGAAGCTCGCGGTGGCGGACGGTTTGCGCGAGGCGGCGGAGGCCGCGGCGCGAGGCGAAAAGCCCGCGATGTGGGGGCCGTCCCCCGGGTTCCGTGACCTGCGCTGGATCAAGCCGGTGCTGGCGGGCGACACCGTCAGCTACGCCAGCGAAGTCGAGTCGCTGAGAGCCTCCCGCTCCCGGCCTGAATGGGGTGTGCTGCAGGTGCGCAACACCGGAACCAACCAGCGCGGCGAGCTGGTGTTTTCCTTTCTGGCGTCGGTTTTCGTGGCGCGCCGGAATCCGCACGATTGAGGGCCCCCCGATTGGTTCGGGCGCCGCACGACCGGCCTTCCGGTTGCGCTGTAATTTATTCGAAAAAACCGGTGTCCCGTTAAGGAATTATGAACCCTGAGCCGCTCTTGTCGAGCCGCATGGAGCCCTCCGCTTTCGGTGAACCGGAAGCGGGCTCCATGATCTTGATTTGACGCGTTTTCTTCACGCGAACCGGTATCCATCCTCGGGTCAAGCCCGAGGCCATGCTTCGCTCGAAAACGCTCTGAGGGGCAGGAGAGACGGCGATGGCGGATCGCACCGGATTGAAGATTGTCGGCATTCTCTTCGCGACCGTGACGCTGGCTGTAACCGTGGCGACCTGGACGGTGGTGAAGGGCTATTCCGATGGCGTGTATTCGCTGGAGAATGGTACGCCGGCGCGTATAGCGGTTCGCTGAGCGAGCCTGGCAAAAAGGCGGGCGGGTTTCAGCCGCCGCCAAGACGCGCTTCGAGCGCCGCAATGCGCGCCTTCAGCGCCTCGTTGTCCTCGCGCGCGAGCCGCGCCATCTCCTTCACGGCCTCGAACTCCTCGCGCTTGACGATGTCGAGGTCACGCATGATCTTTTCGGCCTGATTGCGGACCACCGCATCGACCTCGCGCTTGAACCCCTGCGCTGCGCCGGCCGCGTCGTTCATCAGCTTTCCAATCTCGTCGAAAAACCGATTGCTGGTCTGGGTCATCTCACTGTCTCCGGTCGGCGGCATCGCCACGCGTCGACTCAGAGAATGGCAATCCGGACCCGGCAGTTCAAGCCCGCTTGATGGTCGCCCCTCCCGCAAAGCCTTGTCAGTGCCGGATTTCCTTGCAATCGTAACCTTCCCGCGAAGCAAAAGCCCGACCTCAAAATGAATTGCCGATGATCGACCAGCAGATCGAGTTTCCCGCCAGGGACGGCCGTACCGCGCCCGCGTTTCACCGGGATCACACCGGACCATTCTGCGCATTGCCCGGGCGGTATCGCCTCTCCCCACCGGGGAGGCGCTAGAAAAACCATGCCGTTTCTCCTCATCACCTATCCTGTCTTCGATCCGATCGCCATCTCGCTCGGCCCGATCGCGATCCGCTGGTATGCGCTGGCCTATATCGGCGGCATCACGCTCGGCTGGCTCTATGCGCGGGCGCTGCTCAGGAGCGAGAGGCTCTGGGGCGGCCCGGCTCCGATCTCGGTGGTGCAGCTCGACGACTTCATCCTTTGGGTGACGATCGGCATCATCGTCGGCGGCCGAACCGGCTATGTGCTGTTCTACAACCTGGATTTCTTCATCCGCCATCCTGCCGAGATCTTCGAACTCTGGAAGGGCGGCATGTCGTTCCACGGCGGCTTCATGGGCTGCGTCGTCGCGGTGATCCTGTTCTGCCGCAAGCACGGCCTGCCGATGCTCTCGCTCGGCGACGTCGCCACCGCCGTCGGGCCGATCGGCCTGTTTCTCGGCCGCATCGCCAACTTCATCAACAGCGAATTGTGGGGCCGCCCGGCCGACCCGAACCTGCCCTGGGCGATGGTGTTTCCCAATGGTGGCCCGCTGCCGCGGCATCCGAGCCAGCTCTACGAGGCTACGCTTGAGGGTCTCGTGCTGTTCACGATCCTCGCGCTGATGATCCGTGCCGGCGCGCTGAAGCGGCCGGGGTTGGTTCTCGGCAGCTTCATTACGCTGTACGCGATGGCGCGCATAACAGGCGAATTCTTCCGCGAGCCCGATCCGCAACTCGGATTTCTGTGGGGCGGACTGACCATGGGAATGCTATTGTCGATTCCGATGATGATCGCGGGGCTCGCCGTTATATACGCCGCCTGGTCGCGCGGTCCGCGGACGTCAGGCACACAAACGATTTCGAATCCTGACGTGTCCCAAGGCTGATTCCAGGCTGATTTCAAGGCTGATCGTGACCGAAATTTCTCCGCTGCTTGCCGAGATCAAGAAGCTGATCAAGACATCCGGCCCGCTGCCGGTCTGGCGCTATATGCAGATCTGCCTGACCCACCCTGAACACGGCTACTACATTTCGCGCGACCCGCTGGGGCGCGAGGGCGACTTCATCACCTCGCCCGAGGTCAGCCAGATGTTCGGTGAACTGCTCGGATTGTGGGCCGCGTCGGTGTGGCGCACGATGGGCTCGCCGGCCAAGTTGCGGCTGATCGAACTCGGGCCCGGCCGAGGCACCCTGATGGCGGATGCGCTGCGTGCGCTGCGCGTGTTGCCGCCGATGTACGACGCGCTCAGAGTCCATCTGGTCGAGATCAATCCGGTGTTGCGCGAGAAGCAAAAGGCGGCCTTGTCCGGGGCGCGGAATGTCAAGTGGCATGCGCGCCTTGATGAGGTGCCGCAGGGACCGGCAATCATTCTCGCCAACGAATATTTCGACGTGCTTCCGGTTCATCAGATGGTGAGGCATGGCGACGGCTGGCACGAGCGTGTGGTCGATGTCGACGGCAACGGCCAACTCGTGTTCGGCATCGCCGCGGAGTCGGTGCCTCGGTTCGACGCATTGCTGCCGCCGCTGGTGCGCGCGGCGCCGGTGGGGGCCATTTTCGAATGGCGGCCGGATGCCGAGATCATGTCCATTGCGACCCGCGTTCGCGATCAGGGGGGAGCTGCGCTGATCATCGACTATGGCCATGTGCGCAGCGATGCCGGCGATACCTTTCAGGCCATCGCAGGACACAGCTTCGCCGACCCGTTGAAATATCCCGGTCAGACCGACGTCACCGCCCATGTCGATTTCCAGGCGCTGGCCCGCGCCGCCGAGGACGTCGGCGCCCGCGTACACGGACCGGTGACGCAGGGAGCGTTCCTGCAACGGCTCGGCATAGAGGCCCGCGCCGTCAGTCTGATGGCGAAGGCCAGCCCCGAAGTGTCGGAGAATATCGCAACCGCGCTGAAACGGCTGACTGAAGGCGGCCGCGGCGGCATGGGATCGATGTTCAAGGCGATCGGCGTTTCCGATTCCAGCTTCACCGAACTGGTGGGGCTGAGCGATCAGGAGCGGCGCGGCGGAATCGTGGCGCCATGACTCTCGCATCCTCGCTGCTATCCGCGATTTCCGGGCTGCGGCACGCCTTTTTCACCCGCGAAGGCGGCGTCTCGCAAGGCATCTACGAGAGCCTGAATGCCGGCATCGGCTCGCAGGACGACCCGGTTCATGTGGCCGAGAACCGGCGACGCATGGCCGAAGCCATGGGCGTTGCGCCGGCGGATTTTCTTTCCCTCTACCAGATTCACTCGCCCGATGCCGTGATCGCCGACAGGCCCTGGGACACCGCAACGCGGCCGCGCGCCGATGCCATCGTCACGAGAACGCCGGGACTTGCGATCGGTGTCACCGCGGCCGACTGCGGCCCCGTCCTGTTCGCCGATCCGCGAGCCCGCGTCATCGGCGCCGCACATGCCGGCTGGAAAGGCGCGCTGACCGGCGTCCTGGAAAAGACCCTCGATGCGATGGAAACGCTCGGCAGCAAACGTCCCGACATCGCCGTCGCCATCGGTCCGCTGATCCGGCAACGGAGCTATGAGGTCGGCGCCGAATTCGTCACGCGATTTACGGAGACGAATCCGAGCTATGCCGGGTTCTTCGTTCCGTCGGAGCGTGACGGCCATGCCATGTTCGATCTCGGCGGCTTCATCCGGATGCGGCTGGAGCACGCCGGCGTCGAGACGATCGATGATACCGGCATCGATACTTATTCGGACGAGCGTTTCTTCAGCTATCGCCGCTCGGTGCATCGCAAGGAGCCCGACTTCGGCCGTCACGTCCATGCCCTTGTGCTGGAAGCCGATTAAGCGGGCCGGATCAAGCCGGACCGATGCGGCGGCGGTAACCGGTTCTGTCGGGCTTCGCCCTAGACGTTAACGCGTTTTAACGATATCGCTCGACGGAACAGGGACGTCAGCGAATGTCTTTCAGGAGCCTACGCGCCGGGCGGGCTGGACGCGCCGTCGTGCTTCTGGCGGCGCTATGCGCGCTGGCCGGCTGCGCGGGTGGCGGCAACGGCGGCGAATCCTTCGCGCAGGCCGGCGGCGGCGCGACCGTTGCGTTCGAGTCCGTCGACGGACCGCCGCCGCAGGTATTCGACCGTCTCGTCAATATCCTCAATTCGGAATCGCAGCTCCGCAACCTTTCCATCGTGTCGCGCGAGACGTCGGCCTCCTATCGCGTGCGCGGCTATCTCGCGGCCGAGGTCAGCCGCGGCCGCACAACCATCGCCTGGGTCTTCGACGTCTACGATCGCAGTCAGAACCGCGCGCTGCGCCTGAGCGGCGAGGAGCCCGGTGGCAAGGCCGGACGCGATGCGTGGGCGGCCGCCGACGACCTCACCCTGCGCAGGATCGCTCAGGCCGGGCTCGGTGGATTGAGCAGCATGGTGAATGGCGCCGCTCCGCCGCCCGAGACCGAGCCGGCTCCATCCCAGCCACAAGATCCGGCGATAGCCAGCGCCGACGATTCGGCGGGGGCGGGCGGCGCACAGGCGGGCGCGCTCGGATTCGCTGCGCAATAAGGCCATCATTTTACGCCGGAATCCGCGATCCCCGTATTGCCAGGGTTGGCTACTCCTTGATACACCGCCTCCGACGGGGCGGAGAGGTTCTCTGGAGTCGGGATGTTGAACGTTGTACCCACCACATCGCGGGGAGAAGCGTCGATGTCCGCCAAAAACGGCGCGGTCAAGCTGGTTGCAGGCAATGCCAACCCGGCGCTGGCGCGGGAAATCGCCAAATGGCTGGGGCTTGAACTCACCAAAGCCAGCGTGCGGCGTTTCGCCGACAACGAAATCTTCGTGGAAGTGCTCGAGAACGTGCGCGGCTCGGACGTCTACGTGATCCAGTCGACGTCGTATCCGACCAACGATCATCTGATGGAACTTCTGATCATCACCGACGCGTTGCGCCGCGCATCGGCGCGACGGATCACCGCCGTCATTCCCTACTTCGGCTACGCGCGGCAGGATCGCAAGGTCGGTTCGCGCTCGCCGATCTCGGCCAAGCTGGTGGCCAACCTGATCACCCGCGCCGGAACCGACCGCGTGCTGACGCTCGACCTGCATGCGGGGCAGATTCAGGGCTTCTTCGATATCCCGACCGACAACCTTTACGCTTCACCGGTGATGGTTCGCGACATCAAGGAGCGGTTCGATCTCGGCAATCTGATGGTGGTGTCGCCGGACGTCGGCGGCGTGGTGCGCGCGCGCGGCCTCGCCAAGCGCATCAATGCTCCGCTAGCGATCATCGACAAGCGCCGCGAGCGCGCCGGCGAATCCGAGGTCATGAACGTGATCGGCGACGTCGCCGGTTCGACCTGCATCCTGATCGACGACATCGTCGATTCCGGCGGCACGCTGGTCAATGCCGCCGACGCGCTGATCGCCAAGGGCGCGAAGGACGTCTATGCCTACATCACTCACGGCGTGCTGTCCGGCGGCGCCGCGGCACGCATCGCCGGCTCGAAACTGAAAGAGCTGGTCATTACCGATTCGATCCAGCCGACCGACGCCGTCAACAATACCGGAAACATCCGCTTGCTATCGATCGCCGGCCTGATCGGCGAGGCGATCAACCGCACCGCCGCCGAACAGTCGGTCTCGAGCCTGTTCGACTGAGCGTTGTTCTGGCGGAAGCGGCGGCGGCGCGGCGGACTTGAATTCCGGAGTTGGCGTCGAGGCTGGCCACGCAAAAGCGGTTTCGAGCAAAGCGACGTCCGGTTTGCGCGAAGAGAACGCGTCAAGTCCAAACATAAAAGCTCCGCTTCTGATTCCATCGGAAGCGGAGCTTTGACGTCGAAAAAACCGGTAATGCTAATCGTTACGCAGATTCTCGGCGGTGCGTTTCCATTGCGCGACGTTTTCCGCGATCATCCGCGTCGACTTCATCGCAGCCTGGCTCAACTGGGCATAGCCTGAGATTTCACGCTGGACGCGCTGGCCTTCCGCATGCAGCAGGTCGCGGAGGCTTTCAAGCTCGGTGACAAGGTTCTCGATCTCGGCAAGCGACGTTCCGGCCACGCGCTGGATCAGCGAGTTGACATTGTTCACCGTCGCTTCCGTGCTTGGCTCCAGCTTCGCGTCGGTGCTGGGCGCGCCCGTGGCGGGCCGGCGCAGATAGGCGATGTCGTTGCGCACGAAATCGCGGATCCCGGCTTCGACTTCCGAAACGGCGGCGAGGTTGGTGTCGGCCTCGGTCGTGCTCGGTTCGGTCTGCTCGGACGACGTGGCTGGTGTGGCTGGATTGGCGTTCATCGGCTTGTTCCCTGTTTCGCGTTGAGCGAGCGCGGATGTCCCCCCGCACGACGAATATCTGACGCGGCCATCAGTGCTGCCGATTTTGACAACATCGGGGCCAATCTGCGGCGAGCCCCGTTCATTCCCGGAAATCGGACCGGCTTTCCCGTGGCTCGCCGTTTTGCGGTTGAATGCCGGGGTCGGAGGAGGATGGTGAATCGGTTGCCCCGGGTAATACACCCTGCATTCGGGTTCGTCCCCCGGTAGTTGCAGTCTTTGAGGATATGGATTCAGGTGATGTCGAGGGCCTGAGCCGATCAGGACTTTGGTGATTTCTTCGCTTTAGCTTCGGATGGCGCTGTTCTGGCGGGGGCTCTTTTCGATGCTGCGGCTGGTTGCGCGACGAAGGCATCGGCCGTTCGCCGCATCGCGCGTGCGTAGCTGTCGGCGGCGTTGTCGGCTGACATTTGCAGCCGCCTCGCGGCCGCGGTCCCTTCCTCGTACGCCTGCTTTGCCATCTGACGATAACGTTGCTTCGCCGTGGCATCCTTGGCCTTGGCGGCGAGGGCAAGGTAGCGAGCGCGCCGCGCCTTCACCGCCGCCGTCAGGCTCTTGTGCTGCTGCTTCGCAAGCTTGCGGATGATGACGTCGAGATCGGCGTCCGCCATGGAGTGGATAGTCCTTGAGTGCCGTGGGAAAGTCGGGAGTGACGTAGCAGGCGGACGGGGGAATGACAATCAGGCGCCGCTCCGCAAGTCGCCACTGTCATTGGGGGGTAATGTCGGCAGTTCTTTCACTAAAGGTGACGACGCCGCATGGGTACGCTGCTCGTGCTTTCCGGCTTTGCGCTCTGGCCGGCACGGCCGGGTGCGCCGCTGCTCGTGCGTGAGGCGTGGGACGCGCCACGCTTCTGGACGCTGGGCCTACCCTTGCTCTTGCTTGTCCAGGCGATCGCCGCTGGTGCCCGTAACGACGTAGCGATCAGGCGCCGGCCGCTACGGGCTCTCGTCGGTCTCCTTGCCGGCATCATACTGCTCCGTCCGGCGGCCGGCGTAGTCGGGCGCCGGGTCGGGGATGCGATACAAGGCTAGCGAAGCCCGCCCCGCGATCGAAATGATTGACGATGCGAGCGTCATCGTCTGTCTGCTCTCGTTGACGAGTGTGCCTCTTGCATTTGCGCTCGTCCTCGCACTTGCAAGCCGCTCCGATCTGTCACCTCTTCTTCCATCCACCCCGCTTACCCGGCGCGCCGCCGCTCGAGCGCGGGCGCGGACCGAATTCAGGGCCGGATTCGCGCGAATTGGTCGGCTGAAAAATCCTGCTTTCCGTGCCGGGACCCATCTCATCCAGCGTCGGCTTGCGCGGCTTAGGCCGGGCACCGGTCGGTTTCACCTCGTGCCAGGTGGCGATGCCCATCTCGTCAAGCGATGGCTTGTGGATTTTTGAGGTTGCGGAACCGCGCTTGGCAGACTTTCCGGACGGTCTGCCCTGCGCCGCTTTGTCCAGTCTCGCCGGCAGGTTCGCTGCGTCTCCATATCTTTTGTTGCCAGCATAGACGCCGGCTTTCGCCGCGACGCCGCGCTGCTTGATGGTGGGATCATCCACGACCGCCAACTCTGTAGCGCGCAGCCGCTTGACTTCGTCGCGCAGCCGCGCCGCTTCCTCGAAGTTCAGGTCGGCGGCGGCTTCCCGCATCCGCGTTTCCAGGTCGGCCAGCACAGCCTCGAAATTGTGGCCGATGGCGACCGCGTCGTCGGCCAGGAAACCTGAGCCCGCGCCGTCGCCGATCTCCACCAGCACATGGTCGCGCTCGTAGACGCTGTTCAAGATATCGCCGATGGACTTCTTGACGCTCTCCGGCGTGATGCCGTTGGCGGTGTTGTATTCCACCTGCTTTTCGCGACGGCGGTCGGTCTCGGCGATCGCGCGCTGCATCGATCCCGTCACCTGATCGGCATAGAGGATGACGCGGCCGTCGACGTTGCGCGCGGCGCGGCCGATGGTCTGGATCAGCGAGGTCTCGCTGCGGAGAAAACCTTCCTTGTCGGCGTCGAGGATCGCGACCAGCGCGCATTCGGGAATATCGAGGCCCTCGCGCAACAGGTTGATGCCGACCAGCGCATCGAATGCGCCGAGCCGCAGATCGCGGATGATCTCGATACGTTCGATGGTGTCGATGTCCGAATGCATGTAGCGCACGCGGATTCCCTGCTCGTGCAGATATTCGGTGAGGTCCTCCGCCATGCGCTTGGTCAGCACGGTGATCAGCGAGCGATAGCCCTTCGCGGCGGTGGCGCGCACCTCGCCGACCAGGTCGTCGACCTGAGTCCGCGCCGGACGGATATCGACCGGCGGATCGATCAGGCCGGTCGGGCGAATCACCTGCTCGACGAACACGCCGCCGCTTTCGTTCAG
>NZ_MKRN01000036.1 GCF_001896955.1 Nitrobacter sp. 62-13
CGAGTTTCTTCTTGCGCTCCTCCATCAGCGCCATCAGCGCGCCGATTCCGGCGGGCTCCAGCGCCTCGATCACGATCTGGTATTTTGACGAGCCGGGATAGGTCGTCAGCTTGCCGGTCGCGATGACCTCGAGGCCTTCCTGCGGCTTGAACCGCATCCGGCCGTGAACGCCTTTCCAGATCACCGCCTCGATCTTGGCGCTCTCGTCCTTCAGCGCGAAATAGCAATGGCCCGAGGCGTGGGGCCCGCGAAAGCCCGAAATTTCGCCACGCACCCGCACATGGCCGTAGGTATCCTCGACGGTGCGTTTCAGCGCCGAGGACAGTTCGGAGACGGTATATTCCGGCGCGTTCGCCAGGAGTTGTGCAGGGCCTGCGGGCATCTGGATCACGTCTGTTGCGCCTCCGCCTTACCATGCTAAAGCGTCGGTAAACCATCGAAAATCCTTATCGGCAGTCGTCCCATGAACATTCTCCTGCTCGGTTCCGGCGGCCGTGAACATGCGCTGGCCTGGAAAATCGCCGACTCCGTGCTGTTGACCAAACTCTGGTGCGCGCCGGGCAATGCGGGGATCGCGCGCGTCGCCGAATGCGTGGCGCTCGATGTCGCCGACCATGCCGCAGTGATCGCGTTCTGCAAGGCCAACAAGGTCGATCTGGTGGTGGTCGGGCCGGAAGCGCCGCTTGCCGCGGGGATTGTCGACGATCTCGCAGCCGCCGGCATCAAGGCGTTCGGGCCGAGCAAGGCCGCCGCCCAACTTGAAAGCTCGAAGGGCTTCACCAAGGATCTCTGCCGCGACAACGACATTCCGACCGCCGCCTATGAACGCTTCGGCGATGCCGCGGCGGCGAAGGCCTACATCGCCGCGAACGGTGCGCCGATCGTCATCAAGGCCGACGGGCTTGCCGCGGGAAAGGGCGTCGTGGTCGCGATGACGATCGAGGACGCGAACGCGGCAGTCGACATGATGTTCGAGGGCGGTTTCGGCGCGGCCGGCGCGCAAGTGGTGGTCGAGGAGTTCATGCGCGGCGAGGAGGCGTCGTTCTTCGCGCTGTGCGACGGCGAGCATGCGCTGGCGCTGGCGACGGCGCAGGATCACAAGCGCGCCTTCGACGGCGACAAGGGACCGAACACCGGCGGCATGGGCGCCTATTCGCCGGCACCCGTCATGACTGACGAGATGTGCCGCCGCACCATGGACGAGATCATCCTTCCGACGTTGCGCGCCATGCGCGCGAAAGGCGCGGCTTTCAAGGGCGTGCTGTTCGCAGGCCTGATGATCACCGACGATGGGCCGAAGCTGATCGAATACAACGTCCGCTTCGGCGATCCGGAATGCCAGGTGCTGATGCTGCGGATGATGGGGGACATCGTGCCGGCGCTGTTCGCCGCCTGCGACGGACAGTTGAACCATTTCAGCCTGCGCTGGTTTCCCGATCCGGCGTTGACCGTCGTCATGGCGGCGAAAGGGTATCCGGGCGACTATGCAAAGGGGACGCCCATTGAAGGGCTCGACACCGCCGCCGAGGTCGAGGGCGTGCAGATTTTTCAGGCCGGAACCAGGGAGGAGGGCGGACGCATCCTCGCCAATGGCGGGCGTGTGCTGAACGTTTGCGCCTCGGGCAAGACCGTCGCGGAGGCGCAGGCGCGCGCCTATGAGGCGGTGGATCGCATCAAATGGCCTGACGGCTTCTGCCGCCGCGACATCGGCTTCCGGGCGGTGAAGCGGGAGAGCCGCGGATAGGTTCATCCCGCGCGGTTGTTGCGACGGGTTGCACTGGCGGCCGCAATCGTCTCGAATCCGCTGTCGAGGTGCGTCTCCCCGACCGGAGCGCGCCGCAGGAATGCCGGAAGGGATGCCGGAAATGAAAGGGATCAGCCATGCCCGACCTTGCCGATCTGTTTCCCGGTTACGCCTCCGAATGGATCAGTACGACCTCGGGTCGCATCTTCGCGCGCGTCGGAGGCGAGGGGCCGCCGCTGTTGCTGCTGCATGGCTTTCCGCAGACGCACGTGATGTGGCACAAGGTGGCGCCGCAACTCGCCGACGCCTTCACCCTCATCATTCCCGATCTGCCCGGCTACGGCTGGTCCGACATGCCCGAGAGCGATGCGGACCACACGCCCTATACCAAGCGCGCGATGGCGGAAACCTTGATCGAGGCCATGGAGAAGCTCGGTCACGTGCATTTCGCGCTGGCGGGGCACGACCGCGGCGGCCGCGTCGCCTATCGGCTTGCGCTCGATCATCCCGGACGGCTGTCGAAACTCGCCGTGCTCGATATCCTGCCGACCTACGACTACTGGTCGCGCATCAATCGGCTGTCGGCGCTGAAAATCTATCACTGGGCATTTCTCGCGCAGCCCGATCCGCTGCCGGAGAAGCTCATCACCGGACAACCGGATTTTTTCCTGAAGCAGACGATGGCGCGCCAGACCGGATCCGGTAAGCTCGATGCCATCGATCCGCGTGCGCTCGAGCATTATCTCGCACCGTGCCGCGATCCGTCGCGGGTGCATGCGATGTGCGAGGACTATCGCGCCGGCGCCCATG
>NZ_MKRN01000037.1 GCF_001896955.1 Nitrobacter sp. 62-13
AGACGGCCTGGCCCCGATGGAGCCTTGCCGCATCAGCCCGAGTGACGGCCAGTGCCGGGATGTCGTCCAGCGCGGTCTCAACGGGCAATAGTGCATCGGCGAGGTTTCCCTCGCCGGATGCGGCTCTATCGCACAAAGCCTCCAGTTCTTCCAGCGGAATCATGTCGGCCTCGTCGAACGGGCCGACGACCGTGCGCCGCAGCGCGCAGATATGGCCGTAACAGCCGAGAATCCGTCCGATATCGCGGGCCAGCGCCCGCACATAGGTTCCTTTTCCGCATTCCGCCTCGAACACGGAGCGGCCGTCGCCGGTATGTTCCGCGAGGTCGAAGTGGTGGATCTCGACCTGTCGCGGCTGCAGGGCGACGGTCTCGCCGTCGCGGGCGAGGTCGTAGGCCCGTTCGCCCTGGATCTTGATCGCGGAATATTGCGGCGGGATCTGCTCGATCACCCCGGTGAAGCGCGGCAGCAGCGCCTGCACCGCGTCCGCATCGGGACGGCCCTCGCTGGTCTGCGTGACCCGGCCTTCGGTGTCGTCGGTGTCGCGCTCCTCGCCCCATTGCACCGTGAAGCGGTAGCGTTTGCGGCCGTCCATGACGAAAGGAACGGTCTTGGTGGCTTCGCCGAGCGCGATCGGTAGGCCACCCGAAGCCAGCGGGTCGAGCGTGCCGGCGTGTCCCGCGCGCTTGGCGTTGAATAGCCGTTTCACGACCGCCACCGCGTGGGTCGAGGTCATGCCGACGGGCTTGTCGAGGACGACCCAGCCGTGGACGTCGCGGCGGTCGCGGCGCGGCTGGTTGTTGTGTCTTTTCCGGGGCGCGTCGAGAAAGCCGTTTTCGGCGGCAGATTTTTTTTTGTCGGCGCCATCCGATTCGCCGGTTTTCGAATCGAGGGCGGCATCAGGTGCGATCATGGTCGTCAGCTTTCGTCCGAATCCGGTGCGAGGTCTCTCTGCACCGCAGGTGTTCTCAATAATTTCTCGATACGTTCCGCTTCGTCGAATCGCTCGTCGGCGCGGAAGCGGATGTCAGGTGCAAATTTCAGGTTAACGCGCCGGGCGATCTCGCCGCGCAGGAATTTCCTGTTGTGATCGAGCGCCTCGATCACGTCGGCCGTGTCGCGCCCGCCGAGCGGCATCACATAGATCGTCGCGAGCTTGAGGTCGGCGGACATGCGGACCTCGGGCACGGTGATGAGATGTCCTTCGAGCACGGGATCATGAACGAGGCCCTGGGTGAGAATGTCGGCGATCGCATGGCGCACGGTCTCGGCGACGCGCAGTTGACGTTGCGAGCCGCCGGGATGCTTCGCGGGTTGATGATGGCGGGGCATAGAAGATCTTTCAAACAGTCGTCATGCCCGCGCTTGTCGCGGGCACCTACGTCTTTCTCCAAGCGTCTGAATTGAGACGTGGATGGCCGGACCATTATGCGAAGACGCGCTTCGCGCTTTCGTCCGGCCATGACGCCGTATTACCAACTAACGCAGCATTCTCGTGAGATTCGAACTCACAGCGAACGCTGGATCGTTTCCACGCGATAGCACTCGATGACGTCGCCGACGCGCATGTCGTGGTAGTTCTCGAACGCCATGCCGCATTCCTGGCCCGACTGGACTTCCTTCACTTCGTCCTTGAATCGCTTCAGCGTCGACAGCTTGCCTTCATGCACCACGACATTGTCGCGGATCAGGCGGACATGGGCGCCGCGTTCCACGCTTCCGTCGGTGACGCGGCAACCGGCCACCTTGCCGACCTTGGAGATGTTGAACACCTCCAGAATCTCCGCGTTGCCGAGCATGGTTTCGCGCAGCGTCGGCGCGAGCAGGCCGCTCATCGCCTTCTTCACGTCGTCCACGAGGTCGTAGATGATGTTGTAGTAGCGGATTTCGATGCCGTTGCGCTTGGCGGCGGCGGCGGCCTCCTTGTTGGCGCGGACCGAGAAGCCGATGATCGCGGCGTTGAAACCTTCCGCGAGCGTGACGTCGGATTCCGAGATGCCGCCGACGCCCGCATGCAGGATGCGCGCGGCGACTTCCTCGGTGCCGAGCTTTTCCAGCGAGCCGAGAATGGCTTCCAGCGAGCCCTGCACGTCGGCCTTGATGATCAGCGGGAAATCCTTGCGGCCGGCGGTCTTGAGCTGCGACATCATCTGCTCGAGCGAGCCGCGCATCCCGGAGGCGCTCGCCGCGGCGTTTTCGCGCTTCTGGTGGGCGCGATAGCTCGTGACCTGGCGGGCGCGGGCTTCATTCTCGACCACGGCAAGCCGGTCGCCGGCCTCGGGTGGTCCGTTGAAGCCCAGCACTTCGACCGGCACCGACGGGCCGGCCTCGTCGACCGTTTCGCCCTGATCCGAGATCAGCGCGCGGACGCGGCCCATCTCGGCGCCCGCCACGATGATGTCGCCGATCCGCAGCGTGCCGCGCTGGACCAGCACCGTGGCGACAGGGCCGCGGCCGCGATCCAGCTTGGCTTCGATCACGGTGCCTTCGGCTGGCCGCGATGCGTTGGTTTTCAGATCGAGCAGTTCGGCCTGAAGGGCGATCATTTCGAGCAGCTTGTCGAGGTTGGTCTTGTTCTTGGCGGAGACCTCGACGTCGACCACCTGACCGCCCATCGATTCGACCTGCACCTCGTGCTGC
>NZ_MKRN01000038.1 GCF_001896955.1 Nitrobacter sp. 62-13
GCGGCCAAACCGGCGGCCATCAAGGCCATTCGACATCTTCATGCCGCTCGCGCTCCTTGTCATAAATAAACCCTAAACAACCCCCTAAGCAGGTCCCGCCGGCGGCAAGTCTGCTGGTCGACATGACGCCTCCGCAAAACAGCCTACGAGGCTGGTTAGCTAGAACGCGTCCAAAGCCGCCTCTCTCAAACCATAATTCGTCGCCCCTCGCAAGGACCAAGACAGCAAGCCGGCGACGCTTTTGAACCTTGGTCCGGCGCACCCCCTCCGGTAACCGCATTTGGCCGACGAATCAGAGCGGAAACGCGCCTTTTGCAGCCTTCCGACGCTTGACAGGCGGATTGTCCGATGTAGGCACAGGCGCGGCCGGCACTACAGATTCGGCTGCTGTTCGGGCTGATCCGGGCGGGACCGCCTTCAAGACGCCTTCATTGCCCATCAGGCCAGCGCCGGACCGGTTTGGCCCAAGGTTATGGCACGCGAGAGCAGGGAATCGAGCGGGATGGGGCCTTCGAAACAGTTGACCGGACCCGCGTCGGGACGCATCGCCATGGTTGCAAGGAGACAGCCCCGTGCGCTGATGGGCTGGATCGCCGCCATTCTCGCCCTCGGCTTCGCCGGCGCGGCCTGCGCGCAGGGCGCGGTCAAATCGGTCCATGGCGACTGGCAGATCCGGTGCGATACGCCGCCCGGCGCCAAGGCCGAACAATGCGCCTTGATCCAGAGCGTGGTGGCGGAGGATCGCTCCAATGCCGGCCTGACGGTGATCGTGCTCAAGACCGCCGACCAGAAAAGCCGGCTGATGCGGGTGGTGGCGCCGCTCGGCGTCCTGCTGCCCTCCGGCCTGGGCCTGAAGCTCGACAATGTCGACGTCGGCCGCGCCGGGTTCGTGCGCTGCCTGCCCAACGGCTGCGTCGCCGAGGTCGTGCTGGACGACAAGCTGCTGGGGCAGTTGCGCAGCGCCAAGACGGCGACTTTCATCATCTTCGAGACGCCGGAGGAAGGCATCGGCTTCCCGCTCAGCCTGAACGGGCTGGGGGAAGGTTACGACAAGCTGCCGTAGCGATTTTGATCCGGCGCTGCGAAACTGGTGAAGGTTTGGAAAAGGTCTCCTTTTCGCGGCAATCATGCCTATCTTGAACCTTGACCGCTTCGAACGACACGGAACGGCCGCATATCCGCGTTGAATACGGAGCAAGCCATGACCAGCCCCATCACCACGTCCCTGTTCGACCGTGCCGATCTCGACCGCGACTCCGTGCGCAACGAAGTGGCGCGGGGCCTCGGCGGTGCGGACGACGGCGAACTGTTCCTGGAGTACAGCCAGAGCGAGGCGCTGATGTTCGACAACGGCCGCCTCAAGCAGGCGACCTACGATACCTCGCAAGGTTTCGGGCTTCGCGCCGTCAAGGGCGACGCCGTCGGCTATGCCCATTCCTCCGACGTATCGCTGCCGGCGCTGATCCGCGCCGCCGATGCCGTCGGCGCCGTGCGCGGCGGCTATCACGGAACCTTCGCGGCGGCTCCCACCCGCACCAACGCGCGGCTCTACGGCGATGACAATCCGCTCGACGGCCTCGGCTTCGAGACCAAGGTGAAGCTGCTTGCCGAAATCAACGCCTATGTTCGCGACAAGGATCCGCGGGTGCGTCAGGTGTCCGTCAGCCTCGGCGCGACCTGGCAGGTCGTCGAAATCATGCGGCCGGACGGCGAAAGCTACCGCGACATCCGACCGCTGGTGCGGGTGAACATTTCCGTCGTCGCCGGACAGGGCGACCGGCAGGAAACCGGCAGCCACGGCTATGGCGGCCGCGAGGGCTATGCCCGGTTCATCGAGACCAAGGCGTGGCGCTCCGTCGCCGACGACGCGATCCGTCAGGCCCTGGTCAATCTGGAATCGATTCCGGCGCCGGCCGGTGAGATGGACGTGGTGCTCGGACCCGGCTGGCCCGGCGTGATGCTGCACGAAGCGGTGGGACACGGCCTGGAGGGCGACTTCAACCGCAAGAAAACCTCCGCCTTCGCAGGGCTGATGGGTCAGCAGGTCGCGGCCAAAGGCGTCACCGTGGTCGACGACGGCACCATTTCGTCCCGGCGCGGCTCGCTGTCGATCGACGACGAGGGCACGCCGACCAATCGCACCGTGCTGATCGAGGACGGCATCCTGGTCGGCTACATGCAGGACCGTCAGAACGCGCGGCTGATGGGAATGAAACCCACCGGCAACGGCCGCCGCCAGGATTATGCCCACGTTCCGATGCCGCGCATGACCAACACCTATATGCCGGCGGGCGATCGCGACCCGGCCGAAATCCTCGCCTCGGTGAAGAATGGCATCTACGCCGCGAATTTCGGCGGCGGTCAGGTCGACATCACCTCGGGCAAATACGTGTTCCAGTGCACCGAGGCCTACAAGATCGAGAA
>NZ_MKRN01000039.1:0-13089 GCF_001896955.1 Nitrobacter sp. 62-13
CCATCGTGCGCGAACCGGATCCTGTGCCGGCCACTGGGGAAATAATGATGGTTCGCTGAAATACTCCGGACGGATGAATTGCGCCTGCAAAGAGATGAAAATGCCGACGAACAGGAAGAGCAACCACAACGGCGAGTTGATGTAAGAGCCAATGCCGGTCAGGAGATGAAGCCTCGACACCCAATGCAGTCCGCGGGCTGGCAGCACTCCGAGATGTTGGATGTTGCCTTGGCACCAGCGCCGGTCGCGAACCGCATAGTCAGTCAGTGACGGCGGGCATTCCTCAAAACTTCCCATGAAGCCTGGCGCCAGATGGACGCCCCAGCCGGCGCGGCGCATCAAAGCCGCCTCCACAAAATCATGGCTGAGAATATGCCCCCCCAACGGCTTCGGGCCGCCAAGAAGCGGCAAGCCGGCCTGGTCCGCGAACGCCTTCACCCGAATTATCGCATTGTGGCCCCAATAATTGCTTTCCGAACCGTGCCACCAGGCAACTCCTCTCGCAATGAGCGGCCCGTAAATGCGTCCTGCAAACTGCTGCAGGCGCGCAAAAAGCGTCCGTCCGTTAACGAGCACCGGAAACGTCTGAATTATGCCGACATTGGGGTGCCGCTCCATCGCATCGGCCAACCGGACAATACTATCGCCCGCCATCAGGCTGTCTGCGTCGAGAACAATCATGTGGTCATAGCGCCCACCAAACCGAGTCACCCACTCGGATATATTGCCAGACTTTCGTGCCGTGTTCTTTTTCCGATGCCGATAGAAAACCCGGCCAGGGCCAATCTCCTGAATGAGCGAAAGATAGGCTGCCTCTTCGACAATCCAGATATCCGGGTCCGTCGTATCGCTGAGAACGAAGAACTCGAACTTTTCCAATTGACCGGTTTCCGCTACAGATTCGCAAATGGCCTGAAGGCGGGAGAAGACGCGATGAGGCGGTTCGTTGTACGTCGGAAGCAGAAGGGCATTGCGGCTCTTCAACACCGGCAATGGCGAAGCGGGGTCGATCCCTAATGGACGATCACATCGAGTTATCGTCGCAAAGAATCCGACCAAGGTGCTGACGAACGAGAAGGCGATCCACGCGAACAGCATGATGAACAGCGCCAGAATAACCATTTCTAGAACGGTCAAGCCGGCAACCTGCAGCACCTGATACATTTCGTTGGCAGCCACGATCGTCATGGCGATCGTGCTGACAAATACGAAGGCGCGCCGCAGGAAAATATGCCGCGGCGAAGTCGGCCGCTCTCCTGATCCTTCGATTTTTCGCCAGAGCG
Organism: Nitrobacter sp. 62-13; assembly: GCF_001896955.1. Taxonomy (GTDB): domain Bacteria; phylum Pseudomonadota; class Alphaproteobacteria; order Rhizobiales; family Xanthobacteraceae; genus Nitrobacter. Next base: position 1,284 of record NZ_MKRN01000039.1, read on the forward strand.
ACTGTTCCGGCATCGCCAAGGGCGTTTCAGGCGGCAGGAAACTATCAGGCAACAATCGATGTTGGGCGGCTTTCGCCTCGTTCATCACTGCGTCCAACGATAGAGCCAGACTTCTGAAATTGGATCGTCGCCCTGCAACAACTGGGCGCGCAATTCCGCAATCGACGCTTTCTTCGGATCAAGCTGAAAACTCAATCGCCAACCACCCGTGACCGGATTTGGTTGCGTCACGATGTTTCGCAGCTCGCCATTGTTAGTTGTCACCTCGGCACGAATGCCAGTGTCTATGTCCTTGAGCTTTTCACCAGCGAGGTCCAGTATAAAAAGCCGGGTATTGTCGGGACCGGCACCAATGCGCGTTCGTGTGAAAGCCGCCAACGGCGGCGTCCCTGCCTTCCCGGCTCCCCAATGCAATCTGTAGGTGAAGATAACCTCGCTCTTTGCACGCATCGGATTCTTCGGCCGCCAGAACGCGACGATGTTGTCGTGAACCTCCTCCTTGGTTGGAATTTCAATCAAATGGATCGCACCCTCGCCCGAGTTGCCGATCGGCTCTACCCACGCACTTGGCCTGGTCTCGAAACGAGCCTCAATATCCTCGTAATCATGAAAATCCCGCTCTCGCTGCAGCAGGCCAAATCCGCGTGGATTGACGTCGCCAAAAACGCTGATCTGAAGGTCTCTTGGGTTCGATAACGGGCGCCATATCTCCTCACCCCGCCCATTGCGAATAGCAAGGCCGTCGGAATCATGTACGGCAGTCCGGAAATCATCGACACCAACCCGATCGTTGGTATCGAACAGAAACATACTTGTCAGCGTACCGATTCCAACCTGGTCGATATCGACACGCGGATAGAGAGCCATTTCCACATCATAGATGGTCGTCTCGCCCGGCCGGATCGTAAAACGATAGGCTGCCGCAGCGCTCTCACTATCCAGCAGCGCGTGAATCACGATCGAGTCACCATACTTCGGCGGCTTCTCGATCCAGAACGCGCGAAAGGCTGGAAACTCCTCACCCTCCGGGTTGCCGGTCTTGAGGGATAATCCCCGCGCCGATAATCCGTAGGTTTGTCCTTTCGCCACAGCGCGGAAATAGCTCGCGCCCAGAAAGACGCTCATCTCATCATGGTAGTCAGCACGGTTGATTGTCGCGTGAATCCGGAAACCCGCGAAGCCTAAATTCTCGTCGGCTGGCGGAGGTGGTATCTTTCCGAAGTCAAAAAGGTTGGGAGAGTAAACGATAGGACGCGCCTGCCCCTCGCTGACCTCGTAGATCTCAACCACATCTCTAAAAATAAACCCACGATGAAAAAACTGAACTTGAAACGGCAAGCCTTCACCGCGCCACAAGGCGCGGTCCGGACGGAATCTGACAGCGCGATACTGATCGTAGTCGATGTCTTTTAGCGAGTCTGGAAGCTTTTTACTTTGCGGTTTGAACGGCGCATCTGCAAGCGCGCGCGCACGCTGACGGACCATGTTCGAATGAAATGAAGTGTCACTCTCTTGCCGCGCGTAGAGCAATTTACCCGCCAGAGCAAATGGCACCGTCATGGAACCAGCGATGAAATTTCTTCGATTCAACGAATATTCCTGGCCTTTAAAACTAAAACTAGCGCCCATCCAGGACGCACAGTTTGTGCAAATGACATATGAGGAGACCGGGCAAGCTCGAAATCGGCCTGCACCGGAAGGACTGAAAGTCTAAAATCTTAAGATCTATTGTGTCAACTCGAGTCGAGTTCGCGATTCCTCAACAGTTTTGTGAGAAACTCTTCTGCGAGCGATTCGTCCCCCTTCAGTGATGTGCGCACGGGCAATGATGATACCGAGGATCTGCGCATATCTTGCTCCCCTTTCGCTTATTGCCGGCATAACGCTCTTGGCGACGAGCTCTCATGCTGTTCGCGCGAACACCAGCACGTACACAGCCTTCACGTACACAGCCTTAGAGGAGGCCGCCGACCAAGAGGTCGCGATCAAGTCAAACGCACGGACGGAAACGGTCCGCAGAGGCGGATCTGCGACAAATCTGCGCATCGCCGGTCGGCTGCCGGCAAGCCACAACGCACCCGTGCCACGGCCGCGACCAAATGCGATCGACGTTCCAACTCCACGGGACGCAATAGACGATCTTCTCTTGTCGCTGCCGCCAACGCCTGCATCCTCCGCTGTTGTTCCTCCGCCAGGAGCCGAGCCATCAACAACCGATGCAGCAATTACTTATGCGTCGGCGCGCGCGCCGTCGAAAACGGATCTCAATACAATCAAAGAAGCCGTGCGGCTCGCGAGTCGCGGCAATACCCCAGCGGCGACGGATCGTCGCCGTCAGATCCGCGACCCTATCGGCAGAAAACTGGTAGAATGGACGATCTTGCGTTCCTGCAACAACACGACAAGCTTTGCGCGTTACGCTGCGTTCGTACAGGCCAATCCTAGTTGGCCGAGCGTAAACCGATTCCGACGATGCGCGGAATCCAAGCTCTGGTTTGAGCCAAAACAGCCTCGCGTTGTTTTTGATTTCTTCGCTGAGCAGAAGCCATCGGGAGCGCTGGGCAAATTAGCGCTAGCGCGCGCATTGATTGCGCATGGCAAGAGCGCGGCTGCCCAGAAATATGTTCGCTCTGCGTGGCATACAGATCGTTTCTCAGTCCATGTTGAATCGCAGGTGGTCAAGGAATTTGGGCGGCTCCTGACAAGGGCCGACCACAGAGTGCGCATGGACATGCGGCTCTATGCGAACGACTTTGGTGCAGCGATGCGCGCGGCAAGACGCCTTGGGGAGGCTGAGATCGCCCTCGTAAAGGCACGAGCCGCCGTCAGCAGCAAGGCAAAGAACGCACACGCACTGCTCAACGCGGTACCAAAGTCTGCTCGCAGCAATCTCGTCTATCTTCTCACCCGCGCCCAGTGGCTTCGGCGCAACGGTCATATCGACGAAGCCAGCCGTTTGATATTGTCAGCACCTCATGATCGGAACAGCGTTCGCGATCCTGATGAGTGGTGGATCGAGCGTCGTATTCTTGTTCGTGAGCTGCTCGACCGGGGCAAATCACATATCGCCTATCGGATTTCTCGCGACGCAGCTCCACCCTCGCGAGAAGGTCTCCGTGTCGACCAACCCTTCACTGCGGGATGGATTGCACTGCGTTTCCTCCGCGATCCGACCCGTGCGGCGGAGCATTTCGCCCGCATTCCACGGATCACGATACATCCAACGTCGCTTGCTCGTGCCTATTATTGGCTCGGGCGTACGGCGGAAGCAGCCGGCCATAACCGCGAGGCACGCCGATACTACGACGAAGCGGGGCAGTATACGGCAGCATACTATGGCCAATTGGCAAATGCCCGCGTTGGCCGGCGTACGATTGCGGTACGCCGACCACCCCGGTTGGACCGCACCAAGCGCGCGGCCCTGCGTAAAGTCGATCTGGTCCGCGCGGTTAAGCTGCTTTACGCAACCGGCAATCGTGATCTCGCGGCTTCGTTTGTCGTCGATTTTGATCGTGTCGGTGACATCGGCATACTAACGCTCGTCGCCGAGACGGCAGCGGAGCATAAGGATGCACGCGCGATGCTGACTATTGGCAGGAGAGCGCTCGCGCGTGGCTTTGCGCTCGATCAATATGCTTTTCCGGCTTTCGGCCTGCCGAAATATGTCTCGATCGGACCAAAGGCCGAGACAAGCCTCGTCTACGCGATTGCGAAGGCGGAAAGCGCTTTCAATACCAGCGCGGTGTCAGGCGCCAAGGCAAAGGGCTTGATGCAAGTGACGCCGGCCGCTGGCCGCACGATCGCTCAACGGTTGGGGATCAAGTTCGACCTCAAGCGGCTGCTCAGCGACCCTGCTTACAATCTGCAGCTGGGCTCTGCAGAAATCGCTCATCTCGTTGACACGTACGATAGCAACTACATTCTTGCTTTCGTTGGCTATAACGCCGGACCCGGGCGCGTCAAAGAATGGATCGCACGCTATGGCGATCCACGCGACCCTGGCGTGGATGCGGTCGACTGGGTCGAGCGCATCCCTTTCACGGAGACTCGCATCTATGTGCAGCGTGTCATGGAGAACCTGCAAGTCTACCGGTCACAATTCAAGCCGTCACCGCATCTCACGATCGAAGCCGACATGAACAGTGGGTAGTGTCGATTTCGGACAAAACCTGTCGGTGACATCGAACTGTTGGAACTGAATCGCGCGGCGTCCATGTTTCTGCCCAACAAAATCCATTATGATGTCTATAAATTGTACAGATGCCTGTTGCGCTGCAGAGGCGGAGGAATCGCCGGAGCCTGAGCGGACTAAGGCTTGTGAGCCGATAACAGCTCGGGGGAGCGGAATAATTCAGGAACAGGTGCTGCCACAAAGTCCGGCTCCCTCGGAGAGCCCGGCAAGGCGAAGAAATTTTGTCGCTGCGGCACGACTGTTTCTGTGCACCGGTTGTGCCGCCGTCGGAACGGTTGGCTGGTCACTATGTGAGCCGGCACTTGCATTCGACCTTTTCGGTCTGCTTGGTTCCGACAAGCCGCCACCGATCAGCGCAACAGCATTATCGTATCGCCTGAAGATCGAGGCCAGGACAGCCGACGGCAAGAAGGACAGCGACGCTGAACAAGCGCTACGTGATGCCTCCGCCACCTATCATCTCCGGCAAGAGCCGCCGCAGGACAGCGAAGGCCTCGTACGCCGCCTGCAGGCCGACATCAATCCACTGCTGGATGCCCTTTGGGGGCTTGGACGCTACAATGCCGAGATCGACGTCACGGTCGACGGGCTTCCCGTCACCCTCGACGAGACCGATCTTGCCGCCGCGGTACGTCGGGCGGAGAGCTTTCGCAATCGGGAGATCATTCCCGTCAAGATCGTCGCGCGGCTCGGCCCGGTATTCAAGCTGCGCACCGTTAATGTCGATTATCCGCGCGAGATGGCACCTCAGCGGCTGCCGCGTCGCGCCTTCCCGCTGAAGCCCGGCGATCCGGCGATCTCCGCTGACCTGCGAGCCGCGCAGTTAAAGCTCATCGACTGGTTTCGCAGCAACGGTCATCCGCTCGCGAAGGTCGCGGACGTGAAAGCCACCGTGGATCATGCGGCCACCGCAATGGATTTCCGGTTGCGGATTGAAGCCGGTCCCAAGGCCGGCATCGGCCATGTCGCCATTTCAGGTAGCGGGGATATCGATCCGCGCGTGGTCGCCACCCATGTCCATCTGCGCGAAGGCGAGCCTTATTCGCCCGAGCGCCTGGCGCTGATGAAAACCTCGATCGCCAGGATTCCGGCGATCGGCGGCATCCGCATCCGCGAGGGCGACGAGCTCGACGCCAACGGCAACGTGCCGATCTTCATCGACGTGACCGAGAGGCCGAAACACGCGGCAGGTTTATCGGCGCGATATTCAACCATCGACGGCCCCGGCGTCTCCGCCTATTACGAGCATCGCAACCTGTTCGGCAACGCCGAGCGCCTGCGGCTCGATGCATCCGCCTCGCTGCTGCGGCGGCTCGATGGCTCCTCCTCCTTGAACTTCGGCGATATCCGCGCCTCCGATTTCGGCGGACGGTTCACCGCGACTTTCCTCAAGCCGGGGCTTTACGGTACGCCCAACGACCTCCTGGTCGAGGCCACCGCCTTTCGCGAGCGCGTCGGCAACAACGACCTCGGCGGCTACACCAATGACGCGGTGCGCGGCACCGTCGGCGTGATCCACCGCTTCTCGGAGATGGCCTGGGTCCAGGCCGGCCTCCAGATTGAGCGGTCGCAATCGCAGGACGTGCTCGGGCGGGTCGATGCGACGCTGATCGGCGTCGCCACCAGCGGACGCTATGATACGACCGACAACCTGCTCGATCCGACGCGCGGGGTGCGCCTCACCGCGACAATGAATGCCTATTCGAAGCTGATGGGCTCGACGATCGATCTCTATGAAGCGCGGATCGCGGGCTCGACCTATTACGCACTCGACGAAGATGCCGACTATGTGCTGGCGGGCCGGTTGGCGGCAGGCTCGCTCGGTGGCGCGCCGCTGGCCCGCATTCCGGATGCGCACCGCTTCTTCTCCGGCGGCGGCGGCTCCGTCCGCGGGTTCATTTTCAATACGATCTCGCCGATGATGTTCGGCAAGATCATTGGCGGCCGCAGTCTGGTCGAAGGTTCCGCCGAGATGCGGGTGAAGGTCACGCCGACCATCGGCGTCGTGCCGTTCGTCGATTTCGGTACCGCCTCCAGCTCATCTCTGCCGAACTTCGACGACTATGTCGGCTACGGCGCGGGCATTGGCCTGCGTTATCTCACACCAGTCGGGCCGATCCGCCTCGATGTTGCTACACCGTTGAACCCCCGCCCCGGCGACAGCCGCTGGGCAGTCTATGTCAGCATCGGGCAGGCGTTCTGATGCGCGCGCGGCGAACCATCATGCTCGCCGCTGCTGCAGCGCTCGGACTCGCTGGCGTCACGGCAGCCGGCGTCGTTGTCTACAAGATGATCGGAGGGGCCGGCGACAATCAGCAGGACCTTCTCGCCGGCCTCGTGTCGCGGACGCTCTCCACGCCGGCAACCCAGGTGCATATCGGGGCTGTGGATGGCGCGCTATCGTCCGATGCCACAATCCGCGACGTGACCATCACCGACAAGGAAGGCACCTGGTTGAAGCTCGATCGGGCCCGCCTCGTCTGGCGGCGCACCGCGCTGCTGCTGGGACGGCTGGAGATCGACCGCCTCGAAATCGGCACGCTCGAGATCCGTCGAAAGCCGCTAGCCACCGACCGGCCCGTCACAGAGTCAGAGCAGCCTGTCGCGGAGACCGGCCAGTCCGACACCGACCAGAGCGCCGCCGCACAGCCGGGGCCATCCGCAGCGACCTCCAGTCAGCCTATCCTGCCGGCCCTTCCGGTAAAGGCGCAAGTGAAGGCGTTCGACCTGCATGCGCTGGTGCTTGGTGAGCCGGTTCTCGGTGAGCCCGTAAGCATTGCTGCAACCGGAAACGCAGAACTGGGCTCGCCGTCGGAAGGGCTCATCTTCAATCTCGACGCAACCCGCAAGGATTCTCCGGGCCGCTTCAAGATGGCCCTTGCCTTCGTACCGAAGGGCAACGCCCTCACCCTCGACGTCACTCTCGACGAGCCATCCCACGGACTATTATCCAAGCTCGGCCGGTTTCCCGGCGAGCCGCCGATCGCCTTCGCGCTTCGCGGCAAGGGTACGCTCGACAGCTTTCGCGGCGCGCTGAAATTCCAGGCCGGCCCCACCATCGATGCGACCGGCGCCATCATGCTCGATCGGGACGGGACCGGCCGGGTGCTCACGACCCGGATCAACGGTCATCTCGGACCATGGCTGCCGCCGCTTGCCGCCTCCGTCTTCGCCGGCGAAACTAGACTCGATAGCGCGACACGCATCGGTGACGACGGCAGCGTCGTCATGGACGGGTTGACACTCACCAGCCGTCTCGCCCGGCTCGAGGCGAGGGGCGCGCTCGGCGCCGACAAGACGATGGATTTCTCGGCGACCGTTCGCTCGTTGCCGAGCAACGGCGACGTCACCGAAACCGATCAGGGCTCGATCCGCAGCCTCACCTTCGACGGCCGTGTCAACGGCCCGGCGAGGGCGCCCCACGTTTCGGCGAAACTCGCGGTGTCCGATGCCCGTTTGCCCAATGGCAGCCTTGACTCGCTCGAAGCCTCGATCAACGTCGTTCCAAACGCTGAACTCAGCGACCTCGCCACGACCATCGCGATCGACGCCAGCCTTCGCGCGTCGGGCATCGCGATGCGAGATCCTGCTCTCGCGGCAGCGATCGGCGACAGCGCATCCCTCGTGCTGAAAGGCACAACGGATCTCGGCGGCAAGGCAAAGATCGAGCGGCTGGAAGTCGGCACCTCCACGGTTCAGGTCGCCTATACGGGCGAAGCCAGCCCGGACCGGCTGCGCGGTCATGCGACCGGCACCGTGCCCGATCTCGGCCGCTTCGGCGGCCTTGCCGGGTTACAGCTCGCGGGCACGGTGAAGCTGGGCCTCGATCTCGACGGCGACCTTCGACGCGGCCGCATCGACGCAAAGCTCTCCGGCACCGGTGACCGCTTCGCCACCGGCCTTCCGGCACTCGATGGACTTGCGGGACCACGCGTCACCCTCGCCGCCGATTTTTCGTCCGGCGGCAACGATACCTACACCGTCCGCGCGGCTTCGCTGGACGCCGCCCATGTCACGGTTCGCGCCAAGGGAAGCCTAACCCGCGACGCCAGCGATCTCGCGGCACGTATCGAGCTTCCGAATCTCGCGTCGGCCGATGCGCGTCTGGCCGGCGCGGCGTCGCTCGACGCGCGGCTGACCGGAGGACTCGCGCATCCCGGACTATCGCTCACGGCGGCGCTGGATCGCGTGACGGCGATGCAGCGCCCGATCCCGCATCTGGGACTGAACATCACGGTCGCCGACATCAACGGGCCCTGCGCCATCGACGTCAGACTCGACGGCGCCATTGACGGCAAGCCGGCGCGCGGCATTGTCCAGGCGAGCCGCCGTCCGATGGAGCGCGACCCCGACACTAACGCCGATCAGGATGCGCGCGACAAGCCAGCGCTCACCTTCGCGGGCTGGGACGCCAGAACCATCGACATCGCCATCGGATCGGTGTCGTTGAAGGGCGGGGGCACGATCGACGCGCAAAACCTCGCGCGCGGACAGCTTCGCTTCGCGGCCGGCTCGCTGGCGGACATCGCGCCGCTCGCCCTCATCGATCTTGCAGGCACCGCTTCACTTGACCTTGCGCTGTCCGACGACAGCGGGCGGCAGTCCGTCCGCCTTGTCAGTAAGGGCACGGGGCTTCGGACCGACGCCACGAAGATCCGGAACTTCGATCTGCGTGCCGAGGGCAGTGATCTCTACAGCCATCCGGTGCTCAACGCGGATGCCCGGATCAACGGCGCCGAGATCGGCGGCCAGACCATCGCGAACGCAACCCTAAGCGCGAAGGGCAACGCCGACGCGAGCACAATTGGCTTGTCGGCCAAAGCCGCCGGCTTCAATCTCGATGCCGCGGGCGTGTTGACGCCAAAGGAGCGCATCCGGTTCGACCTCAACCGCTTCACCGCGAAACGCGGCGCCAGAACGATCGCCCTGCAGAGGCCTGCGAGCTTCACGCTCAACAACGACACCGTGCAGATCCAGCATCTGGCGATCGGAATCGGCGGCGGCCGCTTTACGCTCGACGGCACGGCCGGCAAGGCACTCGACCTCAAGGCCGTGGCAAGCGCGGTCCCGCTCGCCGACGCCGATGTCGCGGTGCCGGGCCTCAGCCTCGGCGGCACGCTCGATGCATCGGCGGCGATCGGCGGCTCCGCGAATGCGCCGACAGGAGGGTACAAGATCGCCGTCAAACGGTTCACGGCGCCGCAAACGAGGAACGCCGGCGTACCGCCGATCGATATCACTCTGGACGGCCGTCTCGAAAAGACCCGCACGAAGCTCACCGCCACGGCCTCGGCAGGCAAGGCCGGCACCTTCACGGCGGCCGGCACCGTGCCGTTCGACGACTCCGAGACGATCGCACTGACGGCAAAAGGCCGGCTCGATGCCGCCGTCGCCAATGCCATGCTGTCGGCTTCCGGCCGCACCGTTTCCGGAATCGTGCAGCTTGATGCCCGCCTGAGCGGCACGCGCGCCAGGCCTCAGGTCGGCGGCTTTGCCACCATGAGCGGCGGCAGCTTCCGCGACAGCCAAGTGGGGACGCGGCTCGACGCCATAGAGGCAAAGATCACCGCCGAAGGTGAGCGCATATCCATAGAGCGGCTGAGCGCGACGACTCCCAACGGCGGCGCGCTGTCCGGCTCCGGCCAGATCCGCATCGCGCCCGATGCGGGCTTTCCCGGCATGGTCGCGATCCGCGGGCAACAGGCGACGCTCGCGGCGAGCGCGCTCGCGACCGCCCGGGCGAATCTTGACGTCAACGTCACCGGCGCGCTTGCGCGCGATCCGAAGATCAGCGGCCGCGTCGATCTCACCCATGTCAGCGTCGATATTCCAGAACACCTGCCCTCGACGCTGAAGCCGATCGACGGCATCGACCACGTCAACGCGACGGGCCAGGCCGCCACCCGGCTCGCGGCGGCGCGCAAGGCGGAAGCCGCCGAGAAGAGCAACGGCAAGGGACGCCAGGCACTTTTCAACGCCGCGCTCGACGTCACCGTCTCGGCGCCGAACCACGTTTTCGTGCACGGCCGTGGCGTGAACGCGGAACTTGGCGGCTCTCTTCACGTCGGCGGCACGACCAACAAACCCGTCACGAAGGGCGCATTCTCGCTTTATCGCGGCAAGATGACGGCACTGGGAAAGACGCTGAATTTCACCAAAGGAAATCTCTCCTTCAACGGGGACCTTGCGCCTGAACTCGATTTCGCGGCCGAGATAGAAGCCTCCGATATCACCGCGCAGATCGGAATTTCAGGCCCGGCGGCCGCGCCAGCTTTCGCCTTCACGTCGCGACCGGAGCTGCCGCAGGATGAAATCCTGTCACGCATCCTGTTCCAGAAGGCGTCGGGCAACCTGACGACGGCGCAAGCCCTGCAACTCGCACAGGTGGCGGCGCAGTTCGCAGGCGGCGGTGATGGCGTGCTGGACCGAATGCGCCGTTCGCTCGGTGTCGACAGTCTGGATGTCGGCGTCGGATCGGGAGGCGGCCCAATGGTCGGCGCGTCCCGCGCGATCGGCGACAGGCTGAGCGTCGGTGTCCGGACCGGAGCGAGCGCCAGCCAGTCGGGACTCTCGGCCAATGTGGACGTGACGCGCCATATCCGGGTGGAATCCGATGTCGATGCGAGAGGCGCGACATCGATGGGAGTCGGCATGAAGTTCGAATGGTGACGAGACTGATCAGCCCTACGGTTGATGCATATCCGCATATCAAGCTCGCCCAAGGGCGCAGATAGTGCACCCGAGAAGGTGGCCGGCGGGTTCGTGTTCCATAGCGTCTATTTTGCGAAAAAGATCTGCGCGCCCCATTTTCAATTTTAGATCCAGGGTATAGTCGTCGAGCCAATATATGGAGGGAACGATGACGACCGGACTTTCCTTTATCCCGGAACCAACTGACGGAAGACCCAGAACGATTACGCACGCGATCGACCTCCTTCAGAGCTGATCTTACAGAGCGCAATGCCGCAAAGATTTCTGTTGGTCCACCTTTGCCGACTTCGAAGCCGGCCAGCTCATTTTGCCTCACCTTGAACGACGAGCGAGATGATAAGACTTATGCCGTGCTGCTGCCCGCCTGCGCTAAAGTGCGAGCCATTCAGGCGGGACTTTCGAAAATCGAGACATTCAATATTGAAGATTTGCACCAAGCAACCGTCGATGCCCTCGATACCATAACAGCAGAGCCGTGACGTCGGATCGTGCCGACGTAAACAGCGATCGGGCGCGCGATGGATTGAGAGGAGGGATGGACTGTAGTGCATGATGGGGGCAAAAAATTATGTGTCTTGCGCGATATGCAGTGACGGCGGCGTGTGGACATGCCGTTGGCTGATAGAGACCGTGTTGGTGTCGACGCCAACGTTCAAAAGATTTGCGATGAAACGACAACCCCAATCAAGTCGGTCAAAGATTTTTCAAGCATGAAAGGCATACTCCCTCAAACTAGCAGCCTCATCGAAGCCTTCGGAATGATCGACGCGCCGTGATGGCAACCCTACCGGCACTGCCAACGGGGTACACAGGTTTTATTCTTCGGTCTCCAAACCGAGACTCTGAAAAACGGGAATTCTTCAGTGAGTTCATAGAGACTTCAAACCGATTTCGGGAATATGG
>NZ_MKRN01000039.1:13133-14594 GCF_001896955.1 Nitrobacter sp. 62-13
CATTGGCGGGATTTTTTAGCACAAAAGAAGAAAATTCTCTGGATTTCGCACTGTGTGGCTGGCGATGCAGTGGTGCGCAACCAAATCTCCACCGAAATTCGCTGCTAACAGGGAATTTTACAGGGAATTTCGTTCATCCTGCCTGTGAGAGACAAAAGCCAATGCTAAAAGTGCTCTCATTGCAGGCACTTCTTAGAGCATTCCCTAGAAAACCTATCAGGGAAAGCAATTCGAAAAACAGGGAAACGACGACTGGAAGCTGGGAATTCCGTAGGCGTTGAGGTTAAGCGTCCATTTCTCGCACCCTTGTTCGATCGTTAGCGACGCCGATCTGTTCCTGTCTTCAATTTGAAGATGGACGAGCGAACATCGAGGGGTGGAGGCGTCAAGGCGAGGATTTTTGGCGGGCGCATCACGAGGCATGGACGCGTAGCGACTTGAATCAACGTAAATATTGTGAAGCATTCCGCTCAGGGCGTTTGGCAACTGGCTATCGTTGTTTAAAGTGGGGCCACAGCCGCCCAAGCGGAAGCTGTGGTATCGACGCCCCTTAAGTCCTCCCCTTAGCCCGCCGTTAAGTTCCCTCGCAAGTCCGGGGTCTCATCCCTGCTCGACGACAGCGGAGCCCATTGTTCCAAGACCACGTGAAGGGCATCGGCGACGGTTCAGCGAAGCCGATAAGCGTTGGATTCTGAGGAGATGATACGGTCCGGCGCGAGCGGCAGCGAGATCTCGCGCCGCTACGGCATCGCTCCGCGCGTTCTGCGCCGATGGAAGCCGAAGCTTCGAAGCAAATGGCTCCCGCAATACACGAGCGTCCACGGTGCCGGTCGAACGAGCTGGTTATGGCCCTCATAGGCGCCGCTCGGGCCAGAGGCATATCGAAACAGCACAATCGGCGGACCCGGGCCGCCATGGCCGCGATCGTCGGAGACGATCGCCCGGCAATGGCGGCGCATCCGATCGCCGACGGGCTGGAGATAGAAGCAAGGCCCGGCCTGACCATTTGTCCAGCGTCGCACGGTCGAGCCGAATCCCTTGGCGGGCATAAATCTCTGCCAGAAAGCGCGTGTAGCTCTCCGAACTTGATGTGGTGGAACGGCCCGCTCCAACAGCATCAAAGTAGCTAGAACGTGGTCGTTGTTCGAACGCCACAAAGGAGGAACCGTTCCATGATTATCGCCATCGGGCTGGATCTGGCCAAGCGGATTTTCGAGGTTCACGGAGCGGATGCCGAGGGCCCGTCTATGTTCAACCGGAAGCTGCGGCGCAGCGAAGTTCTGCGTTTCTTGAGAAGCTGCCAGCATGCCTGGTGGGAATGGAAGCATGCGGTAGCGCCCACTATTGGGCGCGCGAGATCACAGCTCTCGGTCATGAGGTGCGGCTCATTCCGCCGGCTTATGTCAAACCGTTCGTCAAGCGTGGCAAAACAGATGCGGCGGACGCGGAGGCCATCAGCGA
>NZ_MKRN01000040.1 GCF_001896955.1 Nitrobacter sp. 62-13
GTCTTGATGACGGGAATGGCGGCGCCGACCGCGGCCTCGTAGTTCAACGCGCCGCCGTGCTGCTCGGCGAGAGCGGCGAGCCGCAGGCCATGCTTGGCGATCAGCGCCTTGTTGGCCGTCACCACCGCCTTGCCGGACTTCAGGGCCGCCTCGATCGCGGATTGCGCCGGATCGCCCGCACCCCCCATCAATTCGACGAAGCAGTCTATGTTTGGATCGTTCGCCAGCGCCAGCGCGTCCTTGGCCCAGGCAATGCCGCGCAGGTCGACGTCGCGCTTCTTGGTCTTCGAGCGCGCGGCGACGGCGACCACGCGAACGCCGCGTCCGCAACGCGCCGACAGCGCCCGGCCCTGCTGCTCGATAAGGCGAACGACGGCCGACCCCACGGTGCCGAGCCCCGCGATGCCCACTTTCAGGGGTGCGACCATAAGGAACCTGCTGGAAAACCGGTGTTGCAAGGAACGATCAAGGCACGGCCGGCCCGAAAGGCGGCAAGGCCGTCCCCGAACCGGCGCCTATCGCCGGTTGGCGAGAGGAACCACGTTGTGCAACGTTTCGATGCCGCTTTCAAGGAAGTGGCGGACGCCGCGGGCGGCCTGGCGAATTCTCTGTTCGTTTTCCACCATGGCGATGCGGACATAGCCCTCGCCGTGCTCGCCGAAGCCGACGCCGGGCGAGACCACGACCCCGGATTTCTCGACCATCAGCGTGGCGAACTGCATGCTCCCGAGATCGCGGAAGCGTTCGGGCAGCGGCGCCCATGCGAACATCGAGGCCTGAGGCGGCGGAATCACCCATCCCGCGCGGCCGAAGGATTCCACCAGCGCGTCGCGGCGTTTCCGATAGGTCTCGCGCATCTCGCGAATGCAGGTGTCCGGTCCGTTCAGGGCCGCCGTCGCCGCCACCTGGATCGGCGTGAACGCGCCGTAATCGAGATAGGATTTGACCCGCGCGAGAGCGGCGATGATGCGTTCGTTGCCGACGGCGAAGCCGATGCGCCATCCGGCCATCGAGAACGTCTTCGACATCGAGGTGAACTCGACGGTGACGTCGATCGCGCCGGGCACCTGAAGCACCGACGGCGGCGGATTGTCGTCGAAATAGACTTCGGAATAAGCGAGGTCGGACAGGATGAAGATCTCGTGCTTCTTCGCGAACGCGACGAGGTCGCGGTAGAAATCGAGGCCCGCGACCTGCGCCGTCGGGTTCGACGGATAGCAGACGATCAGCGCGATCGGCTTCGGGATGGAATGGATGATCGCGCGCTCGCAGGCGGCGAAGAAATCCGGCGACGGCGTGGACGGCACCGAGCGGATGACGCCGCCCGCCATCAAAAAGCCGAATGCGTGAATCGGATAACTCGGGTTCGGGCAAAGCACGACATCGCCCGGCGCGGTGATCGCCTGAGCCACGTTGGCGAAGCCTTCCTTGGAGCCGAGCGTGGCCACGATCTGGGTGTCGGGATTGAGCTTCACCCCGAACCGGCGAGCATAATAGCCGGCTTGCGCCTTGCGCAGGCCGGTGACGCCGCGCGAGGCGGAATATCGGTCGGTCTTGGGCTTGCCCAGCGTTTCCTTGAGTTTCTCGAGAACATGGGGCGGCGTCGGCAGGTCCGGATTGCCCATGCCGAGGTCGATGATATCGGCTCCGGCGTTCCGTGCGGCCGCCTTGGCGCGATTGACCTGTTCGAACACGTAAGGCGGCAGACGGCGGATTCGATAAAACTCTTCCATGGCTCCTGGCTCCGGGCCGGATTTGACGGGCGACCGGCACGAGGCCGACGTCGCCGGACATGACGGTTCCACGCTTGCTGAATCGCGGCAGTTTAGCACGGACGCCCTGCTCCGCCAGCACTTCGCGTATCGCGGCGGGACCGCGAACCGGAACCGCCCATACGAGGGCTATTTAGGGTCCGAGGTCTGGGCCGCCTGGGACTGGTGCTCGCGCGCAGCGATCAGTTCCTTCTCAATCCGGGCCTGTTCGGCAGGATCCATCGCCGCATGATCTCTCGGCGCGGGCATGTCATGGACCGCGGGATAGTCCGGCACCTCGGCCGCCCGTTCCGGCGCATCCGTCGAGCTGCCGAAAGGCAAATCCGCAATCGACGTCGAACAGCCGCCGAGCGACAGCGACAGCAGCACCACCGCGGTTGCACCGACTATTGCGCAGCCGCTCAAGCGCGCCTGTCTGTTGGATGCCGTCGACCCGGACGCACTCACGTCCCCATCCGAACCCGCGGCATCATGATGCGTTTGCTTCATCAGATCGAATCGCACGCCTGGAATCATTATCGCCCGGAACGCCAAAGTCGCTATTGCGCCGGACCGGTGCCCTTAAGCCAGTTCATCGGGGCTCATATATGACCGCATAAAGATGTTTTGTCGCACCGCAACACACGGAAACCGGCAATGCTCCCCAGATTATGCCATGATCGCCGCCCGCCAAAGTGCGTGACGGAATTTTGAACAAACCCTCAGGTGTGCGGCCATGAGCGAGCTACCCGTCGAGACCAAGGCCGAAGCCAAGCCCCGGTTCGACCCGGACACCTTCGCGATGAACCTCGCCAATGCGATGGAAAGCGGCGGCAAGGCGCTGGCCGCTTACCTCAAGGCGCGTGAGGGCGGCGAGGCGCGCGACGACCAGCCGAACGAGTTCGCCGAATTGATCAGGACCGTCAGCACGGTGGCGGACTACTGGCTTTCGGATCAGACCCGGGCGGTCGAATTGCAGGCGAAACTCGGCAAGGCCTATCTGGAGCTCTGGGGCTACGCCGCGCGCCGCCTCGCCGGCGAGGAGATCAAGCCCACCATCACCCCGGCGCCACGCGACAAACGTTTCGCCGATCCGGAATGGCGGTCGAACCAGTTCTTCGATTTCGTGATGCAGGCGTATCTGCTGACGACCAAATGGGCGAACGAACTGGTGCGCGACGCCGAGAACCTCGATCCGCACACCCGCAAGAAGGCCGAGTTCTATATCGCGCAGATCACCAACGCGTTCGCGCCGTCGAATTTCGTGATGACCAATCCGGACGTGCTGCGCGAAACCTTCGCCTCGAACGCCGACAACCTCGCGCGCGGCATGAAGATGCTGGCGGAGGACATCGCGGCCGGCCACGGGGTGCTGCGCATCCGCCAATCCGACTCCAGCTATCTCGAAGTCGGCGTCAACATGGCGACGACGCCGGGCAAGGTGATCTACCAGAACGAACTGATGCAGTTGATCCAGTATTCGCCGAGCACCGAGACGGTGCTGCGGACGCCGCTCCTGATCGTGCCACCCTGGATCAACAAGTTCTACATCCTCGACCTGAAGCCGGAGAAGTCCTTCATCAAGTGGTGCGTCGATCAGGGCCTCACGGTGTTCGTGATATCCTGGGTCAATCCCGACAGGCGGCTAGGCGAAAAGACCTTCGAGGATTACATGAAGGAAGGTCCGCTGGCCGCGATGGACGCGATCGAGAAGGCGACCGGCGAGACCAAGGTGCATACCGTCGGCTATTGCGTCGGCGGCACCCTGCTCGCGACCACGCTGGCGTGGCTTGCGGACAAGCGGCGGGCGCGCGTGATGTCGGCGACGTTGTTCGCCGCGCAGGTCGATTTCACCCACGCCGGCGATCTGCTGGTATTCGTGGACGAAGAGCAGATCTCAGCGCTCGAACGCGATATGAAGCAGTCCGGCGTGCTGGAAGGCAGCAAGATGGCGATGGCCTTCAACATGCTGCGCCCCAACGACCTGATCTGGTCTTACGTCGTCAGCAACTATCTCAAGGGCAAGACGCCGCCGGCGTTCGATCTGCTGCACTGGAATTCGGATGCGACGCGGATGCCCGCGGCCAACCATTCCTATTACCTGCGCAACTGCTATCTGGAGAACCGCCTCTCCACCGGCTCGATGGTGCTCGACAACACCCTGCTCGACCTCTCGAAGGTCAAGGTGCCGATCTACAATCTCGCCACCCGCGACGATCACATCGCGCCGGCGGAATCCGTTCTGTACGGCTCGCGGTTCTTCGGCGGGCCGGTGCGCTACGTATTGTCGGGATCGGGACACATCGCGGGCGTCATCAATCCGCCGTCGCTCGGCAAATACCAGTACTGGACCAACGACGCGGTCGGCGCCGCCACCGTCAGCGAGTGGATGAAGGGCGCGCAGGAGCACAAGGGATCGTGGTGGCCGGACTGGCACGCATGGCTGCGAAACATCGATGCCGCGGAAGTCCCTGCCCGCGAGGCCGGCAGCGCCGCGCTGCCGCCGATCGAAGACGCGCCGGGCAGTTATGTGCGCGTGCGGGCGTGAGACATTCGGTCGGCATGCCAAGACCGGCTATGCATTGATAGCGATCGAATTCAGTGTTGTAAGCGAACCACCGAAAACAGCAGAAGCATGACTTCTATTGTCATCACGTTGTCGCGCTCGACTTCCGCGCCAATATTGCATCAAGCTCTGGCAGCAGAACGATGCCGTCCTGGTCGCTACCTGATGAATGCACGACAAGCCACTTGCACGGCGCTCCGCTCTCATTGCAGGGAGCATGCGGGACATCCTCGGGCATGTAGACCTGATCCCCGACCTTGACTGCGAGGCGATACTCGAGTTTGTCGCCATAATAGACTGCGCATTCACCTTCCAAAAGGTAAGCAATCGTCTCGATGCCCTTGTGGTAATGGACCTTTGCCTTGGCGCCCGGAGGCATCGGCAGCACATTCAAACAAACCTGCTTTGCTCCGGCCGTCTCCTTCGATACGCCGGCTCCATAGGTAAAGCCCTGCTTGCCGACATAGGTGTTGCCGGGCTCAATCACTCTCACCGCGTCTGACGATCCCGGCATTTGCAATCTCCCACAAGCCAATCGACCGGACCTAACTTACACAAAATCCGAAACCATTCGCACGCACGCCGGATGGACCAGTTGGAATTGTTGAGCTGTTCGAGTCGTTTGCGACAGGCTTGCTGCCTTCCGAAAGATCGAAAAGAGGTAGCCATGGGATTGTCCGGTACTGAAGGAAAGGGCTAACCGCCTAGCTTCTGCATCACTGCGTCGACATTCTCGTCGATCGTGAACGTCGGATTTTGGGGATTTGCCGTGTGAATCCACGTCTGCGTTCGGTCCGCTGAAGTCGGGGTAACGGCGATGATATGAGTCACGTTGACGAAGATTTCATGGCCGGTGGAGACGTCGGTGAATTTGACGAATTTGTTCATTGAGATGTCCTGGTGTCCTGATTCCGAAGTTCGCATACCCTTGCCGCAACCTTTGATGCGAACTTCGGAATCAAAGGGACACTAGCAACTCAATGAGTGTGGTTTAGGTTCAGACGCTCGGACTCGATCGGGCAATGAAGCGAGCTTCTGAACGAAACACACTAAGCGTTTTCGAACGAAGTGGATACTTCGCATAAAGAAAACGCGTCAAACAACAATCTAGAGCTTCGCTTCTGGTTCAATCAGAAGCGAAAAATGCTCTTTGCAATCAGCGGCGCTGTGGAACTTGCAGCAATCCGAATTCGCCGTGAAGCGGCTAGGGAGGCTCCGCTCGCCTTAGTCCACCCCCGCATCCTTCAAGCCCAGCATCAGCCGCATATTCTGCACCGCCGCGCCGGATGCGCCCTTGCCGAGATTGTCGAGCCGCGCGACCAGGACCGCCTGCCGGTGCTTGTCGCTGGCGAAGACATGAAGCTCGAGCTTGTTGCTGCCGTTCAGCGCCTCCGGTTCGATCCGTCCATTTTTCGCAGCAGTGCTGTCGAGCGGCATCACCGAAACATAGGCGCTGCCCGCGTAACGCTTCGCCAGCGCCGCATGAAGCGTAGCGCCATCGGGTTGTCCCGGCAGCGTATCGAGATGCAGCGGGATCGACACCAGCATGCCCTGCCGGTAGTCGCCGACCGACGGCGCGAAAATCGGCCGCCGCGTCAGGTTCGCGTACGTCTGCGTTTCCGGCAGATGCTTGTGCTCGAATCCGAGTCCGTAGAGTTCGAACGCCGGCGCAGTCCCCTTCTCGAAACTCTCGATCATCGACTTGCCGCCGCCGGAATAGCCGCTCACCGCGTTAATGGTGACGGGATAGTCCTGCGGGATCAGGCCGGCGTCGGTCAGCGGCCGCAGCAAGGCGATCGATCCGGTCGGATAGCAGCCGGGGTTCGCGACCTTGCGCGCCGCCTTGATCCTGTCCGCCTGATCGGGCGTCAGTTCCGGAAAGCCGTAGGTCCAGTCCGGCGCGACGCGAAACGCCGTCGAAGCGTCCAGCACCTTCGGAGCATCCGCGCCCATGCCGTCGATCAACGCAACGGTTTCCCTGGCCGCGTCATCGGGCAGGCACAGGATCACCAGATCGACCTCCGCCATCAGTGCGCGCTTGGCGGCCGAATCCTTCCGCTTGTCGCCGTCAAGGCTTTTGACGGTGACGTCGTCCTGCCGGTCGAGCCGCTGGCGGATTTCGAGCCCGGTGGTTCCCGACGCACCGTCGACGAACACCGCAGGCCGGACGGCGGTGTTGCCGCTGGAAGTTAAGTCTTTCGCTTTGGTGTCTGCGGCAGTCACGACTTTATCCTTGCATCCCGCGAGCGTGCTCGCTGGCCCGCCTTGTAATCCAAATGCGGCGGCTGCGCGACCGCCTCCTCCGACGCTACGTCCCAAATCCAATCCCGCTCAAACCGCATGCCAGATCCATTCGACGATCCGCGAGATCACGTCGCCGAACACCAGCAACACCGCCGACCAGATCAATGCCGACGTCCAGTTTGCAAGCTGGAAACGCCAGTACGGCATGGCGAAGATTCCCGCCGCAAGTGGCACCGTGGCGCGCAGCGGTCCGAAAAACCGGCCGATGTAAATAGATGGGATGCCCCATCGCTGCACGAAAGCCTGCCCGCGCGGCAGAAGGTCGGGATGGCGCGACAGCGGCCACATTTCGGCGACGCGGTCCTTGAAGTGATAGCCGAACCAGTAGGACAGCCAATCGCCGAGCGACGCGCCGACTGCGGCCGCGATCCACACCGGCCAGAATTTGATGTCGCTGATGCCGATCAGCGCGCCGATTGCCACCAGCACGCCCCACGCCGGAACCAGCAGCGAGATGAAGGCGAGCGACTCGCCGAAGGCAAGCAGCAACACGACAGGGGCGGCCCAAACCTGATGATCGCGCACGAAGTCGACCAGGCCGCGTCCGACGTCTTCCATTCCAAAATGCCTCTTGCCGTCTCCCTCACCGAGGGTTGTTTGAGCCTCCGCGGCGGTGCAAAATAATCTGGCCCAGCTAAACTAGCCTCTCGCACAACTTCAAGTCACAAAGACTTGGATATTGGAAAGACTTGCATATTGGAAAAGACCTGGACATTGGAGCCGCCCGGTCGCGGCGGCAACTCAATCCTCACGAGAGCGGGGCGATGAAAGCGCGCGGCGGTTTTCCGCTCGCACGCCGTTTATTAAAATATAGGAATTTGATCACGTTCATGATTTTGGATCGAATTGATCCAAATCATCATGATCTCAGCGGAAACAGGGGGTGCGAATGATCGGCTCGGTGATGATGCGCGTAAGCGTTGTCCTTCTATTGATCGGAATGGTCGCGGGAATGGCCATGGGAATCCAGCAGAACTTTACCCTGGCGCCCGCCCACGCCCATCTCAACCTGGTAGGCGGGGTTCTGCTATTTCTGTTCGGACTCTATTATCGGCTGGTGCCGGCCGCCGGAAACAGCACGCTGGCCCGGATTCAGGGCTCACTCCATATTCTCGGCGGCCTGGTGCTGCCGGCCGGGATTGCGCTCACCCTGTTGAACAATGGCGCCTATTTCGCGGCGCCGGCAATCGGCTCGGCTATCGTTGTCGTTGCGACGCTATTGTTTGCAGTCGTCCTGTTCCGCACCGAGCGGACCTGACGCCGACCCGACCCGATCCGCAGGGCGTTCACAAATCCACCTGCGTCCGTGGCATAGTCAGCGCGGTCGATTCGACCCGATCCGGCGCGCCTGATTTTTGAAGAAATATGTCCAAACAGCAGAAACAAAACGTAAAATCAAAATCTGCCGACGACCTGTTCGCGGCGTCCGAGACCAAAACCTCCGAGACCAAAGGCCGCCCCGGCCGCGGATCGAGCCGCGCGTCGGGAGCCGAGGCCGGCTACACCGCCGCCGACATCGAGGTGCTGGAGGGGCTTGAGCCGGTCCGCCGCCGCCCCGGCATGTACATCGGCGGCACCGACGAGAAGGCGCTGCATCACCTGTTCGCCGAGGTGATCGACAACTGCATGGACGAGGCGTTGGCGGGGCACGCGACCTTCATCGTGGTGGAACTGGCCGCCGACGGCTTCCTCACCGTCACCGACAACGGACGCGGCATCCCGGTCGATCCGCACCCGAAATTCCCGAAAAAGTCGGCGCTCGAAGTCATCATGTGCACGCTGCATTCGGGCGGCAAGTTCGATTCCAAGGTCTACGAGACCTCCGGCGGCCTGCACGGCGTCGGCATTTCCGTGGTCAACGCCCTCTCCTCGCGGCTCGAAGTGGAAGTCGCGCGTAGCCAGAACCTCTACAAGATGACCTTCGAGCGCGGCCATCCCAAGGGCAAGCTGGAAGACCTCGGCCGGATCGCCAACCGCCGCGGCACCACCATCCGCTTCAAGCCCGACACCGAAATTTTTGGCGCAAAGGCCGCGTTCAAGCCGCAGCGCCTGTTCAAGATGACGCGCTCGAAGGCGTATCTGTTCGGCGGCGTCGAAATCCGCTGGCGCTGCGCGCCGGAATTGCTCAAGGGCGTCGACGACATCCCTGCGGAAGCGACGTTCCACTTCCCCGGCGGCTTGAAAGACTATTTGGCCGCGGCGATCCACAAGGACACGCTGGTTCATCCGGACATCTTCTCCGGCAAATCGGGGCGCAACGGCGCGCATGGCGCCTGCGAATGGGCGGTGGCATGGACGGCGGACGCCGACGGCTTCCTTTCCTCCTATTGCAACACGGTGCCGACGCCGGACGGCGGCACCCATGAATCCGGCATGCGCAGCGCGCTGCTGCGCGGGTTGAAAGATCACGCCGAACGCGTCGGCCAGGGCAAGCGCGCGGGCTCCATCACCTCCGAGGACGTGATGGTCGGCGCAGCGGTGATGCTTTCGGTGTTCGTCCGCGAGCCGGAATTCCAGGGCCAGACCAAGGACCGCCTCGCCACCGCCGAGGCCTCGCGGATCGTCGAGCAGGCGATCAAGGATCCGTTCGATCACTGGCTGTCGGGCAATCCGGCGCAGGCCAACAGGCTGCTCGACTTCGTGATCGAGCGCGCCGATGAGCGGCTGCGCCGACGCGCCGAGAAGGAAACCTCGCGCAAGAGCGCGGTGAAGAAGCTGCGGCTGCCCGGCAAGCTCGCCGATTGCACCGACACCGCGACCGACGGCTCCGAACTGTTCATCGTCGAGGGCGACTCCGCCGGCGGCAGCGCCAAGCAGGCGCGCGACCGCAAGACCCAGGCCGTGCTTCCCCTGCGCGGCAAGATCCTCAACGTGGCCTCCGCTGGCAGGGACAAGGTCACCGCCAACGCGCAGTTGGCCGATCTGATCCAGGCGCTCGGCTGCGGCACCGGCACCAACTACCGCGAAGAGGACCTTCGCTATTCGCGCGTCATCATCATGACCGACGCAGACGTCGACGGCGCGCATATCGCCTCGCTGCTGATCACGTTCTTCTATCGCCAGATGCCGCGCCTGATCGACGAGGGCCATCTCTATCTCGCGGTGCCGCCGCTCTATCGCCTGACTCACGGCAGCAAGACGGTCTACGCCCGCGACGATGCGCACAAGGAGGCGCTGCTCAAAAGCGAGTTCAACGCCAACGCCAAGGTGGACGTCGGCCGCTTCAAGGGCCTCGGCGAGATGATGCCGGCGCAGCTCAAGGAAACCACGATGGACCCGGCAAAGCGCACGATGTTGCGCGTGGTGCTGCTGGCGGACGACCGCGAGGACACCGCAGATTCCGTCGAACGCCTGATGGGCACCAAGGCCGAAGCGCGCTTCGCCTTCATCTCCGACAAGGCCGAATTCGCTAGCGAGGATCTGCTGGACGTGTAAACTGACCGCCGTGCAAAATCCGGGCATCGTTCAGCCATGAGACCAGCGCTGGTTATCCTCGGCATTCTCGCCCTCCTCGTCGGCCTGCTCTGGATCGGTCAGGGCACCGGTTACGTGAACTGGCCGCGGTCGAGCTTCATGATCCGCCAGATCCAGTGGGCCTGGTACGGCGGCGCGCTTGCCGTGGTCGGACTTCTGTTGATCTGGCGCGGCAGGCGCTAAAGCTCTTCCGCTTATGACGAGACCGGAAGCGCCTCCGGCGAATGCACATGCTCCGGCCGCACGCCAACGGCAATGAAGCGCGCGGTCAGCCCTTGCAGCCACGGCACCGCATTGACGATGCGCATGAGCAGCGGCGGCTTGAACGGTCCGCTGCCGGCTTTCAGCGCCGCGCGGACGATGTTGTTCTGGACGATCACCTGCATGGCCTGCGTCATGCGCATCGGGAATTCGCGGCGACGCTGAACCGCGGCGAGGTCGTCCTCGCTCACGGCACCGCGCGCGAGCTTCGCCGCCAGAATATTGGCTGCCGCCACCGCGTCCTGCACCGCGATGTTGACCCCGACGCCGCCGACCGGCGACATCGCATGCGCGGCGTCGCCGATGCAGAGCAAACCCGGCCGGGTCCACTGCTCGAGACGGTTCACCGCGACGGTGAGCAGCTTCACATCGTCCCAACTCCTTACGTCCGCGATTCCGGACCGGAGCGGCGGCGCCAGCGCGACCACGTCGGCGCGCAATGCTTCGATCCCTCGCGCCTTGATTTCATCGTAGCGCCCCTTGAGGATGACGTAAGCGCATTGCCAATATGTGCCGCGATCGAGCATCACCATCATCTTGCCCGCCTCGATGCGCGCGAACATGCTTTCGGTCTCGCCGACCTTACCGACGCGAAACCACAGCACATCCATTGGCGCGCCGATCTCCTCGATCTCAAGCCCCGCGCTTTGCCGGATGATCGAATGTCGTCCGTCGCACGCGACCGTCAGGTCAGCCCTGATGTCGAGTTCACCGCCTGTGTCTTTTGCCCGGACGCCCACCACCCTGTCGCCATCATGGATGAGCCCGGTCGCCTCGGTGTTCATCATGATCTTGAGGTTCGGAAAACGACGACCCTTGTCGCGCAGGAAATTGAGAAAATCCCACTGCGGCATGAAGGCGATGTACGGATACGTCGCGCCGGTGCGGCTGACGTCGGCGATGCGCAGGCGCGTCTTGCCGAAGCAGCCTTCCAGCTTTTGCAATTTGTCGTGCGGGACTTTCAGGAAATCATCGATCAGGCCGAGATCGTCCATCACCTGCATGGTCGATGGATGCACGGTGTCGCCGCGAAAATCGCGGAAGAAGTCGGCGTGCTTTTCAAGGACGATGACATCGACGCCGGCGCGCCCGAACAGATAGCCGAGCATCATGCCGGCTGGCCCGCCGCCGACGATGCAGCAGCGCGTGGATATCGGGCGGCTTTCGCTCGGACGGGCTGCGGCCATCGGCGGAGTCCTTCGAATCGAAAAAATCAGCGCCGGAAGCTCTTGATCTCGGAAACGCTGCCGTCGCGATACGTCAACTCGACCGAGACGGATTTGGTTGCAGCCGGCAATTTCAGATATGGCGTGGCATCGTTCGGAATTGCGCCGGGATTACGCGGATCGCAGGCAGGCATCCTGAGCACGCGATCCGGCATCGAGGAATCGATGCCGACTTTCACCTCGCGGATCGCGCAGCGATATGACATCAGGTGGGTATAGTAGACCAGAAGCCCGTTGAACTCGCGGAATGACAACCAGCTCGTCGCGGTCATGTCGAGGATTTTGCGCTGGTCGCGGATCAGCGCGGCTTCCGGATCGAAGCGGATCGGAAACGGCCCCTGCATCTCGCCGTTTGCATCGACATAGCGCACCTGAATCGTCGCGGCCGGCGTATCGGCCGAAAGCTCAATCGCGGGATTTGGCATCCGCTTGCGGGTCCGCGGATCGAGCGTGTCGAGAAATCCGGTTTCCCTGAACTCGCCGCTGTCGTCCATGCGCCAGGAAATTCCAAGCGTGGGATCGACGATCGAGAACACCACGGTCCATCCGCCATTGTGGCGCGAGAAATTCGCGATCGGCGCGTTGACGGCATCGTTCGACGGCGGTTTGAGCGGCGCGACGGGCAGCGCGGCGAGCTTCGTTTCGGACTCGGCCGGCGGCTCCGGCTGCGCCCGGGCGCGGCCGTTCAGAACCACATCGTCGACCATCTGATCGAAATAGACCGGCACTTGCTTGTGTCGCGCCGCCTCGGCCATTTCGCTGACGGTGCGGCGGGTACGCTGCGCAACCCGCACCATGGTCTCGCCGGGCTGCAGCAATTCCCTGGCGAAGATGCGCGTGAACACCGAATTCGGATTGCTGTCGTCATCGGACAGACGATCGAGCGCGGTCTGACGCGGTCCGGCCGAGAACACCGAGAACACGCCCTCCGGCAGTTGCGTCATCGGCGCAAGCCCTGCCCCGCCGGCGACCGCGCGAGTCCCCTTGCGCTCGAACGGATTGTTACGGCAGGCGTCGAACACGAGAATGGAGGTGCGGGCTTTCCTGTTCTGCAACCGCTCGATGATACGGTCTGCGAGGATGGAGGCGTCGCGGACCAGTTCCTCCTGCCCTTCGGTGGCGGCGGGCACATCGGTGGGCAGCAGATAGTTCTGGCCGGCTATCTCGAAGCCATGACCGGCGTAGAAGAAGAATACGGTATCGCCCGCGTCGATCTGCTGCTCGAACGTCAGCAGCGTCTGGCTGAAAGCCTGACGCGTCTGATTTTCCGCGACCATCACCGTGAAGCCGAGTTGCCTCAGCGCCTCATCCATGGCGCGGGCATCGTTGACGGCTGTCAGAAGCCTCGGCACGTTGCGATAATCGTTGTTGCCGACGACCAGCGCGACGCGCTTTGAGGCCAGCGCTGGAGCGGCCAGCAGCACCAGCGCGCAGGTGATGCCCAGCAATGCCGCGCGCCCGATCGGAATCCTCATCTCAACCTTCATGCCCGTCGGTTCGGATCGCCCAAATCGTCCTCTGCCGTAGTCGGCTGATCGCACGCCGCGGTTCATTTCCGCAATCCCCTCGCCAATGAGGCCCCTGACCCATTTTTTTAAGCAAAACATCACGGATTTCGAACATTTCTGCTGGCTTCACATTGACTTTACGCATTTCCCCCCTATGTTTCGCGATAACGCGGCCCGGGATCGAAACGCGATTCCATGGTGAGCCGCCCGTCAGCGCAGTCAGAGCCCCCTTCGCTTCTTAAAAGCACGCCGTTAAGGGGTTGAGCGCGACAGCCTTCTACATTCGATTCCGGACGGCGGTGTCGATCAGAGGCTCAATGTCTTTTTCTCATCTTGGTTTGTCCGACAAAGTCCTGGCCGCGGTCGCGGCCGCAGGTTACACCGCCCCCACCCCCATTCAGGATCAGGCTATCCCCCACGTTCTGGCGCGCCGCGACGTTCTCGGCATCGCCCAGACCGGCACCGGCAAGACCGCCGCCTTCGTCCTGCCCATGCTCACATTGCTGGAGAAAGGCCGCGCCCGGGCGCGAATGCCCCGCACGCTGATCCTGGAGCCGACCCGCGAACTCGCGGCGCAGGTCAAGGAACAGTTCGACAAGTACGGAGCCGGCCAGAAACTCAACGTGGCGCTTCTGATCGGCGGCGTCTCGTTCGGCGACCAGGACATGAAGCTGACGCGCGGCGTCGACGTGCTGATCGCAACCCCGGGCCGCCTGCTCGATCACACCGAACGGGGCGGCCTGCTGCTCACCGGCGTGGAGCTTCTGGTGATCGACGAAGCCGACCGGATGCTGGACATGGGCTTCATTCCCGACATCGAGCGCATCTGCAAGCTGGTGCCGTTCACGCGCCAGACCCTGTTTTTCACCGCGACGATGCCGAACGAAATCCGGCGCGTCACCGACACCTTCCTGCACAATCCGGAAAAGGTCGAGGTCTCGAGGCCGGCAACCACGGCGGCGACCGTCGCACAGTCCCAGGTCAGTTGCGGACGCGAGCCGCACGAGAAGCGTGAATTGCTTCGCCGCCTGCTGCGCGAGGCCCAGGATCTCAAGAACGCAATCATCTTCTGCAACCGCAAGCGTGACGTCGCCATCGTCTGCAAGTCGCTCCAGAAACACGGTTTCAGCGTCGGCGCCCTGCATGGCGACATGGACCAGTCGGCGCGAACCGCCTCGCTGGATCAATTCCGCAAGGGCGAGTTGCCGCTGCTGGTCGCCTCCGACGTGGCCGCGCGCGGTCTCGACATTCCCGAGGTCAGCCACGTTCTCAACTTCGACGTGCCGTACCACCCCGACGACTACGTGCATCGCATCGGCCGCACCGGCCGCGCCGGCCGTACCGGCACCGCGATCACGATCGTCTGCCCCGCCGATTTCAAGTCGCTCGCCGCGATCGAGAAGCTGACCGGTCAGGCCATTCCCAAGGCAGATATCAAGGCCGATCTTCCCGGCTATGGCGCTAGCGAAGCCGATGCCGACTCCGAGACGACAGCCGTAAGCCGTCCGACCCGATCCCGCCAGGCACGCGACAAGAGCGGCGAGACCTTTGCCCGCGGCGGCAAGCGCGAGGGACGCAAACCACGGCGCTCCGGCGGCGATCACCAGCGACACGAGGCTCCGGCTGCGACGGCCGGTGCAGCCATGGCCGCGCCGCAGCCGCCATCGATCGGTCGCGCGCCCGCGCCGCGCCGCGAGGCAATCTCCGAACCCGGAGATCATTCTCACCTGCCGGCGTTCCTGCTTCGCCCGATCCGCGCCCGCGGCTGATCGTCCAGAGCATGATCCCGAAAAGCGGAAACCGATTTTCGGAAAAGATCGTGCTCAATCAAAAAGATAAGCGATGATTCCGATTCAACGCACTTGAACCGGACTCTAGCGGCGCGGCCTCCCGGCGCTCGACTGAATACCGTTTACTGCGCGTAAACGCTCTGCTGCTAGCTTCCCTGTAATACTTCAGTTGATATTTTGTCGTTTGGGACGACGATCAGTACGAATCGTCGGCGGAGCCGCAGAAGTGGTTGAGCTGGACGAACATGAACGCACGATGGCGTTCGCGGAGGTGGCGCTCGGTCAAATCCGA
The DNA here is from genome assembly GCF_001896955.1 of Nitrobacter sp. 62-13. Classification (GTDB taxonomy): domain Bacteria; phylum Pseudomonadota; class Alphaproteobacteria; order Rhizobiales; family Xanthobacteraceae; genus Nitrobacter. Next base: position 15,173 of record NZ_MKRN01000040.1, read on the forward strand.
TCGCTGCGGCAGGCTGCGATCCCACGCAACTACGAAATCTGGTACGTCTACGCCACCGGATACAATCCCGCGTTCAACAAGGTCATCAACGAGACCCTCGCGCGCAACGGCAAGCTGACCGAGTCCGACCTCGAGCAGATCTACGACAACTATCTCTCCCCGATCAGGACGACCGAGCGCATCGACAAGCTCGGCGGCCGAGTCATCACCGAGATCGATGACGTGATGAGGCTCATCACCGACGCGCTCGGCATGACGGCAGGTTTCGGCAACAGCCTGAAGGGAGCAGCCGAAAAGCTCGGCGCCGCCCATAGCCGCGAGCAAGTCAAGGCAGTCATCACGGCGCTGATAAAATCAACCACCGAAATACAGGAAGCCAACAAGGCGCTGGAAAGTCGGCTGGAGCACTCGAAGATCGAGATCAACAACCTTCAGCACAGCCTTGAAGCGATCAGGACCGAGAGCATGACCGATCCGCTCACCGGTCTCGGCAACCGCAAATATTTCGACCGCGCCGTCGCGGACGCAGTGGCGATGGCCCTCAAAGAAGGCGCGCCGTTGTCGCTTCTGATGTTCGACATCGATCACTTCAAATCGTTCAACGACAACTACGGCCACTTGACCGGCGATCAGGTGCTGCGGCTGGTTGCGATCTCGCTGAAGCAGACCATCAAGGGCCAGGACATCACCGCGCGCTACGGCGGCGAGGAATTCGCGGTCGTGCTGCCCAATACCAGGATCAATCAGGCGGTAACCGTCGCCGATCACATCCGCCGCGCCGTGATGGCCAAGGAGTTGAAGAAAAAATCGACCGGCGAAATCCTCGGCCGGGTCACGATCTCAGTCGGCGTATCGATGCTTCGCTGCGGAGATACCACGGACTCGCTGATCGAACGCGCCGACACCTGCCTCTATGTCGCCAAGCGCAACGGCCGCAATCGTGTCGTTTGCGAATCCGACTCGGAATGTTCATTTTGCGCCGACACTCAGGTGCAGGTGGCCTGACGCCCGCTCGATGTTCCCTTAAGGGCTTCGCCGAAACTTGCGCCCCAAGTTGCGGCCAGCGTTTTTAGCTCGGGCGACCGACAAACCTCAGCCGTCGATCTTGGCGGGCGTGAGCTGCACGGATTCGCCGCAGCCGCAGGCCGAGACCTGGTTCGGGTTGTTGAAAATGAACTGCGCCTGCATTTTTTCGGACTTGTAGTCCATCTCGGTGCCGAGCAGGTACAGCACCGCCTTGGGGTCGACCAGGATCTTGACGCCCTTGTCCTCGACCACTTCGTCCGTGGGCCTGACGTCGTGGGCGTATTCCACGGTGTAGGACTGGCCGGCGCAACCGCCGTTCTTGATGCCGACGCGCAGGCCGACGATCTCGGAATCGGCGCGCGCCGCGAGTTCCTTGACCCGTGCCGCCGCGGCATCGGTTAGCCGCATAACCTGCGGGCGCGGTCTGGGCTTCGGCTTGGCTGCTGGTGTTGGCGTCATCTCAGTCATCTGGTCAATCCTAGTGTCCCGCATCCGAAGTTCGCCTCGCTCTGTAGCGCCTTTCGTAGCGAACTTCGGATACGAAAGGACACTAGCAAACGTATAATTCTAGTGTGGTTTAGGTTCAGAAGTTCGCTTGAAGGACTCGCAGGGAATATGAAGCAAACTTCTGAACCACCACACTAGACGGCAAATCGAGCCCGATCATAACACAGGCCGAAGGTAAAATCGTCACCACATATTGAGGACGAGACGAGCCTCGTCGGTCATCCGGTCGGGCATCCAGGGCGGTTCCCAGACGATGTTGACGTTCACAACGCCGACGCCGGGAACGCTCGCAACCGCATTCTCAACCATGGTCGGGAGTTCGGCGGCGGACGGACAGTTCGGCGTCGTCAGCGTCATCTCGACATCGACGCCACGATCGTCCTTGATGTCGACCTTGTAGATCAAGCCGAGTTCATAGATGTCCGCGGGAATTTCCGGATCGAATACGGTTTTCAGCGCGGCCACGATCCCCGTGCCCATGCGGTCGGTTTCGTCCGGGGCGAGCGCCGAGCTGGTCTGCATGTGGCAGGTTTTGTTTTTTACGATTTCAGCGGTTTCGCTCATGAGAACAAATCCCGTGCCTTGATCAGCGCCTGCGCCAGATGATCGACTTCCTCGCGCGTATTATACATGCCGAACGAGGCCCGGCAGGTCGCCGAAACGTTGAACCGCT
>NZ_MKRN01000041.1 GCF_001896955.1 Nitrobacter sp. 62-13
CACCAGTCCGACAAACAGAATGCCCGCCATCAGCAACGAGGTTGCGATGGGATATCTGATAAACGGTGCGGAAATGCTGCCGTTCATTCTAGCGTCCTGATCCCGAAGTTCGCATGTCCCGCAACAACCTCGATGCGAGCTTCCGGACTAATGGGCTTTGCCGTCAGACGGCTCGGAGTCCGCAACTGTCGTGGTCACGGCCGATCCCGGCTCAACCCGATATTGTCCAGCAACTATAACACGTTCTCCGGGTGAGAGGCCGTTCTCGACGACGGTTTCGCCGTCGATCGACTGGCCGACCTTGATCTTGCGAAACTCGGCCTTGTTGTCCTGATTGACGGCGTAGGCATAAAGCCCGTCGGTTCCGTGCTTGACGGCGTCGTCGGGGACCACGACGGCGTCTTTCACCGTGGACACAAGCAGGCGGGTCGAGACCGACTGCCCCGGCCACAAGACGTGATCCTTGTTCTCGAAAACCGCCTTGAGGCGAATGGTTCCGCTGGTGGTGTCGACCTGGTTGTTGATCAGCATCAGCGTACCTTCGGAAAGAACCCGCTTGCCGTCGGCGGAGTAGGCGATTGTCTTCGGCGATCCGGCGGCGAGGGCATCCTTGATCTGCGGAAGCTGCTCTTCCGGCGCGGTGAAAACCACGGCAATCGGCTCGATCTGCGCGATGGTGACGATGCCGGTCTGCGTCGAGGCGTTGACGATGTTGCCCTGGTCCACCTGCCGGAAGCCGGTGACGCCTGCGATCGGCGCGCGGATGTTGGTGTAATCGAGCTGGGTTTGCGCGTTGGCGATCGCGGCGTCGTCCGCCGCGATCTGCGCGGTGAGCTGCTGCACGGTGGAACGCTGGGTATCGGTCTGTTGCCGGGTCGCGAACTCGCCGAGCTTGGTATAGCGCTGCAAGTCGAGATTGGCATTGGCGCGATTGGCTTCATCCTGCGCCTTCTTGGCCTTGGCCTGATCGAGTGCTGCCTGGAACGGCCGCGGATCGATATGGGCGAGCAGATCGCCCTTCTGGACCAGTTGGCCTTCCTTGAAGGCGATCCGGTCGATCTGGCCGTCGACCCGTGTGCGGACCACGACGGTATTGAACCCCTGAACGGTTCCGAGGCCGGTCAGATAGACCGGGAAATCGCTTTTCCGAACGGTCGCGATCTTGACCGGAATCGCGCGCGCGGTTGCGTCGCGGGTGTGATCGGCGCCATTATGCTTTCCCGCGCCGTGCTGCCACAGCGCGTAACCGCCCGCCAGGGCGATCACCGCGACGAGGGAGGTCCAACCGAGGATTCGCGACCGTGACATGGGGGCTCGCGCTGAAAAATCCGGACTTCAAAAATCGTCCGATTAGCCGTAGATAGATGCATGCTTATAATGTGTAAACACACCATCCTTTGATAATTCTAAACAATCGGAAACCTTTAGGGCCAGTGCGCTGCCGATGTCTCTCGATCGCAAACGCCAGTTCGTCTCGCAATTGATCGAAAGCTCGCGCCTGCTGCGCAATTATATCGACCTGCGCGCCAAAGGCTGCGGGACCACGCGGGCCCAGTGGATCGTGCTGTTTCAGCTCCGTCAAAAGGAAGGTCTGTCGCAAGTCGATCTGGCCGAAGTCCTGGAATTGCAGCCGATTTCGCTGGTGCGGCTGCTCGACCGGCTGGTCGATCACGGCCTCCTGGAGCGCCGGCCCGATCCTCGGGACCGCCGCGCCAACCGTTTGTTTCTGACCGGGGCAGGGCGCCGGCTCGTCGACGATCTGGACAGCCTTCGCGACTCCATCGCCGCCGATGTCTTGCGGGGAATTCCAGAGGAGACTGTCGAAACGAGTCTCGAGGCCCTTCGGGCTATCAAGCACCGTATTAAGAGTGTCTCCGACGACAAGGGCTCTGAAAAGCCGGGCGATGCCGCGAGCAAATAACGGCTGCGCACGGACATGCGCCGAAACGTTGCGCCTCACGCGACGGCGTTGACGATCAAGTTGTCAGTTGTCACCGAACATCGCTTCTCCCATATCAGCCCATTGCAAACCCGGCGCGAAGCCGGGCTGCACGAACGAAACAAGGAGCCGACGATGGACGAGCTGAACGGCCGGATGATGGCGTGCCAGATCATGATTACAGGTTTGATTGCGCGCGTGGCCAACAACTCTCCGGATCCGCTTCGTTTCCTGACTGATTTCCGCGACGAGATCAAAGCCGTGGTGCGGCAGGTCAACATTGCGGGGACGGACGACACCGATCGCATAAGAAGCGTTGCGCAAAAGACCGTCGACGAAATGCTGTCGTTGATGAAGCCGCCGAGCGCGAGTTGATCATTGTCAGGCTTCGGCAATTAGAATTGTTTCAAATACAGCGCAGTCAAGGGGATTGAGTGCAGACTCCCATGCCGGATCGGTCTTCCAATTTAGAATCGCTATGATTTAGACATATTCAAAGAAGTTCGCGTTACAGTTTCGCCAAAACGCGTTGACCCTCAAAGTCCTGATCGATAGTGCTCCCCATGTGGTAAATCAGCGCAGCGTTGAACGCGCGCAGTGACCTAGTTACTGTTGGGGGAACGTTTTATGAGTAATGCAAGGGTGCCGAGGTCGTTGCGGACAGTCGCAGCGGCCGGGTCGATCGACAGGTCGCTGGAAGTCAATTCCGTCGGCAAGGTGTCCGCCGTTGCAGGACTCATCGCGGTTGCCTCTTTCTCTTCTGCCGAAGCACAGCAAGCCAACCTCCCGGCGGTCACGGTCGATGCCCCGGTCGCCCGTCCGCATCGTGCTGCGCCGAAGCCAACGGCGGATCACGTCCGGGCGCGCACCGCATTGCGCCGTGCGGCGCGCCGCACCCAGCCGGCGCAGGTCGCGCCGGTGCCGTTTCCCAACGCCGGCAATCTCGCGGCGGATCGCAATCCCTATGCGGACGCGGCCGCGCCCTACAAGGTCGATCACCTGCAGGCATCCGGCAAATTTCCGGAGCCGTTGCTGAACACGCCGAAGACGGTCACGGTTCTCAGCAAGGACGTGCTCGCGGACAAGAGCGCCACCTTGCTCAAGGAGGTGGCGCGCACCACCGCCGGCGTCACGCTCGGCACGGGCGAGGGCGGCAACGCCTTCGGCGATCGTTTCTTCATTCGCGGCTTCGATGCCCGCAACGACGTGTTCATCGACGGCGTTCGCGATCCCGGCGTCAGCGTCCGCGAGAACTTCTTCACCGAGCAGGTGGAAATCCTGCGCGGGCCGGGCTCGTCCTTCGCCGGTCGCGGCACCACCGGCGGCGCCATCAACATCGTGACCAAGCAGGCCACGACCGCGGGCAATTTCTACAACATGGATACGATGTTCGGCACCGACCAGACCAAGCGGGTGGTGCTCGACGTCAATCAGGTCATCAGCCCGACATTGGCGGTTCGCGCCGGCGGTCTGTTCCAGGATGCCAATATCGCGGGCCGAAACTACATCACCGACGATCGCGGCGGCGGTTTCCTGGCCGTGACCTGGAAGCCGATCGATGCGATCAAGGTGCAGGCCAACTACATCCACACCGATCTGCATGGCCTTCCCGATTTCGGCGTGCCGTATTATCGGCCCGGTACGTCGCCCTATACTTCGACCGCAGGCGGACCGTTCCCGCAATTCGGCCTCAACCGCAACACCTGGTACGGCTTCCTCAATCGCGACTTCCAGTCCTACAGGCAGGACATCGGCACGCTGAACCTGGAAGCGCACATCACCCCTGATCTTGTCGTCACCAACAAGACGCGCGTGCAGCATTCGATCCTGGACTATATCGGGACGCTGCCGGAACGCCCGGTGGTGACCGATCCGAACCCTGCTAACTGGACGCTCAGCGCCAATCCGCAGAGCCGCTTTCAGCCGACCAACGTCTTCGCCAACCAGACCGAGGCGGCCTACAAGTTCGGCACCGGACTGTGGCGCCATACCGCGGTCGCGGGCGTGGAAGTCTCAGCCGAGCGATCGAGCATCGACAAGTATGCGGGCCTGAGTTCAGAGCAGTTGCCCGGCGGTTTCACCGGCTCCGGCTCGCTGTCGGGCGTCAACATTTTCAACCCGCAATACACCAATCTGCCGTTCGGCACCGAGCCGTCACTTATTGGGCTGCCGACCAAGATCAATATCGACACCAAGAGCGTCTATCTGCTCGATACCGCCAACTATAACGACTTCATCATCCTCAACGGCGGCATCCGCTACGACGACTACCACATCGGCACCAGCGGTTACGGCACCGTGAACGGCGTTGCGAACACGTTCGGCACCCAGTCGCTCGACTCCGGGTTGACCAACTACAATTTCGGCGCGGTGGTGAAGCCGCTGCCCTATGTCAGCCTCTATGCCGCCTATGCGACCTCGTCCAATCCCGTCGGCGCCGAGTTCGACGGCACCAGCGCGACGTATGGCGGACTTGCTCCCATTCTGAACGGAAACTCGAACCAGATCTTCGGGCCCGAGAAAAACCGCGCCGCCGAAGTTGGCACCAAGTGGGAATTGTTCGATCGTCATCTTCTGGTGCAGGCGTCGCTGTTCGAGACCTGGAAGGACAACGCGCGTGAGTCGCAGAACATAGCAAATGCGGGAGCGGCGACGCCAACGTGTCCCTATCCGGCAGGCAGCACCGGTACGGTGTCCTGCATCACGGCGGGCGCGGCCTATCGCATACGCGGCATCGACATCGAAGCCGCCGGCAAGATCACCGACAAATGGAGCGTGTTCGGCGGCATCGTGCTGATGCAGTCGGAAGTGACGAAGTCGCTGGCTCCTTCGGCGCAGCCGCTGCTTTATGCGAGCAATGTCGGCCTGCCGCTTGCCAACATCGCGCATCAGTCGTTCAACGTGCTGACGAAGTACCAGCTCACCGATGTCTGGGAAATCGGCGGACAGGCGACCTATCGCTCAAAGATCTATGGCGGTACGTTGCTTGCGGCCAACCAGGGCACCTCGCTGCCGAGCTACTGGCGCTTCGACGCGTTCGTCGAAGCCAAGATCAACAAGAACTGGCAGGCGAAGCTCGCCGTCAACAACATCACCAACCAGCTCATCTATGACGCCTTGTATCAGAGCGCCACGCCGTTTGTGTTCGTCGCGCCGGGTCGCGTCGCCTATCTGACGCTGTCGGCCCGTTACTGATCGATCCACGTTCGGGGATGCGGACACATGCTGATCTGCGTCCCCGGCGTATTGACAAAGGATGACGTGGCGGATTTCCGCCGCGTCATGGACGCCGCCGAATGGGAGGATGGCCGCTCCACGGCGGGCGCGCAGTCGGCGCTGGTCAAGAAAAATGAGCAGTTGCCGCCGGACAGCGAGGTTGCGCGAGCGCTCGGCAACCGGATCATTTCGGCGCTGACGGCCAATCCGCGGTTCATCTCGGCGGCGATCCCGCTGCAGATTTTTCCACCCTTGTTCAACCGCTACGTCGCCTCCGACGGACATCATTTCGGCGTTCACGTCGACAATGCCGTGCGTGGGGACCGTTTGACGGGCTTGCGAATTCGCACCGACCTGTCGGTAACGTTGTTTTTATCGGAGCCGGAGGACTACGACGGCGGCGAATTGGTGGTCGAAGACAACTACGGTTCGCATGAAATCAAGCTGCCGGCAGGCGATCTGGTGCTTTATCCCGCGTCAAGCCTGCATCTGGTGACGCCGGTGACCCGCGGTACGCGCGTGGCGTCTTTTTTCTGGCTTCAGAGCATGGTACGGGATGACCACGCGCGCAGCTTGATCTTCGACCTGGATACGGCGATTCAAAATCTTGTTGAACGTCTGGGGCGCGATGATCCTGAAACGGTCAAATTGACGGGCATCTATCACAATCTCATCCGCTACTGGGCGGAGATATGAGTAGCTGTAATGTTTAGAATGGTTCTAAAAGTTCTGCCGATGGCAGCCGCGCTCACGTTTGCGTCGCTGGTGTCACCCGCGGTCGCGCAGCAGAATAAGAGCGTTGCGCCGCCGCCCATAGCCCAGGTTCAGTCGTCGGTCGAGACGTCGGCACCGTCGCCCTCCAGTACATCGCTGCCACCTGCCGCCGACGCCGCGTCTGCTTCGAGCGCGACGCCCGGGCCCGCCTCCGCGCCAGCTTCGAGTGCGACTGCCATCAGCCCTTTGAAGGCGGAGACGACGCCTCACGAACTGTCGCCATGGTCGATGTTTCTGTCGGCCGACGTGCTGGTCAAGTTCGTGATGATCGGTCTTGCGTTCGCCTCGCTGGTGACCTGGACGATCTTCATTGCAAAAATAGTCGAGCTGTCGCTCGCGAGGCGCAACCTCGGCGCGGCGCTGACACAAATCAGCGAGTCGCGCTCGCTGGCGGAAGCGCAGATGGCGCTCGGCGACAAGAACAGCGTGCTGGCGTCGTTGCTGGCGGCAGCGATGCGCGAGGCGCGGCTGTCGGCCGGCATATCCAGCGACGCCGGCATCAAGGAGCGGGCGGCGTCGAGCTTCGCCGAAATCGTTCGCGCGGAATCGCGGCGTATCCGGCTCGGAATGGGGCTGCTTGCGACCATCGGCGCGACATCGCCTTTCGTCGGCCTGTTCGGCACCGTCTGGGGCATCATGAACAGCTTCATCGGAATTTCCAAGTCGCAGACCACCAACCTCGCCGTGGTCGCCCCCGGCATCGCCGAAGCGCTGCTTGCGACCGCGCTCGGCCTCGTTGCGGCGATCCCGGCGGTCATCATCTACAACTACTTCGCGCGCGTGACGCGGGGCTACATCGAGCTGGTCAGTCGCGCATCCGGATCTTCCGGACGACTGCTGTCGCGCGACCTGGACCGGACCCACGGCGGCTCCCTCGGCGGAGCGCATTCACGCGCGGCGGAGTAGGCGATGGGTGCATCGATTGCAGAAGGCGGCTTTGATGACGACGAGGATTACGCCGAAGCGCACGAAATCAACGTCACGCCGTTCATCGACGTCATCCTGGTTCTCCTGATCATCTTCATGGTGGCCGCGCCGCTGTCGACCGTCGATCTTCCGGTCAACCTGCCGACGTCGAGCGCGACGCCGCAGAAGAAACCGGACAAGCCGACCTATGTCAGCATCAAGGCCGATCTTGCGGTTGCGATCGGCGAAACGCTCGTCAAGCGGGTCGATCTGGTCCGGACGCTCGATGGCACGCCGAACATGACCAAGGACAGTTTCATCTTCCTGCGCGCGGACCGTGCAGTGCCTTACGGCGACCTGATGGACGTGCTGGAGATACTGCGCGCCGGCGGCTTCACGAAAATCAAGCTGGTGGCTCTCGAGGGCGTTCCGGACGCCCAGTCCGTTCCGGCCGCGGCCGCGGCCGCGGCCGCCGCCACCGCAAAGCCTTGAACCATGTCTGAGATCATCGCGGAGTCTCCGCCGTCCCGACGTCTCTGGGTTTTCTCAGCGGTCGCTGCGCTCGCGATCCATATCGGTTGCGTGGCGCTGGCGATGGCTCACATGCAGGCCGACGAGGCCGAAGACGATCTCGGCGCGCCGGCGATCGAGATCGGGCTCGATCTGGCTTCGCCGCATCGCGAGGCGACCGACCTTCCGCCCGGACCCGACACCGACGCGTCCGTCGCTTCGCCCGCGCTTGCCGAGCAGAAGGCGGTCGTGAAGGAGACCGATCTGCCCAAGGACACGCCGACGGAGGCCGAGGACCCGGATCGGGTCGTCACCGAAAACGAGTCGAAGAAGCCGGTGGATGACGATCCGGAGAAGGCGGCGGTGCAGACGTCGGCCTCGCAGGAATCGGTGGCCGCGGAGGCGACCGCGATGCCGAGCGTCGAACATGCGCCGGAGTCGGAGCGTTCGGTCGCGCCGCAGCAAGGCACCGGCGCGAGCGCCCGTCGCATCCGCGCCACATGGCAGAAGGAACTGGTCGCGCACCTCGACAAGCACAAGCGCTATCCGTCCGAGCGCACGCAGAAGAGCGCCGAAATTCTCGTGAACTTCGTGCTCGACCGTCTCGGCCATATCGTCTCGGCCTCGATCGTGAAGGGATCGGGCGATGCGGTCTTCGACCAGGCCGCGCTGGCCATGTTGCACCGGTCCGATCCGGTGCCGCCGCCGCCGCCGCTGATCGCGGACGAGGGATTGAGCTTCACCCTGCCGGTGGTCTTCCGGGTGAAGAACAAGGGCTGACGCCGTCGGTCGCTGCCGGGATCCCGGCCGCCGAAACGCTGCCGCGCTGCACGCTCATCTCGAGCATGATCCGATCAAGTTGAATCGGGATCATGCTCCAGAAGTTAGGGGCTTTGTCGCATTTTCTTGCGGCGAACCGGTATCCGCTTCGCCGGAAAATGCGCTATCGGAAAAAATAGTACCGGATGCCAACATAGATTGCGGCGAGCAGGACGAAGATCAGCGCGGCCGGCAGGCGCGGGCGCGGGCTCGTTCCGGAATTTTTGCCCTGCGTCTGTTGCGGTGCGGGCCGCTTGAAGGCGGTAACGTTATCGAGTTCCACGATCGGGTCTTTCGGCACCGACTTGATGTCCGGCGGCGTGCCGGTGCCGCCCATCTCCGCGTAGTAGGCATTGTAGATCAGACCGATAGTGGCCTCGCTCGCCTCCGTCTCGGACATCGTTTCGAGAAAACCCTTGTAACTCGAAAGGAATGCCAGGGCCTCGGCGGGCAGCGATGACGAACCGTTCAGTTTCGCCATCATCTTCCAGGTTGCGAAGTCGGCGCGTGCCTTGGTGTCGGCGCGCCTTGCAATCATTTTGTCCTGTGCTTTGATCAACTGACTACGTCCCTTGCAACGCCTTATGTATTGCCGGTGACCAGCAGAAGAAGCTGTATCACATATCCGGTGACTGTTCTCACGATGGTGGAGATCACGTCAAGATTGAGTCCGAGCTGGCTGCCGAGCATCGGAAGCAGCAGGAGGACCCCGATCAGGATCAGCAGCCCGTAGGGTTCCAGACGGGCGAGCGGGGCTGCCAGAACGTTCGGCAGCAGGCCGACCGCGACCCGTCCGCCGTCCAGCGGCGGGATCGGCAGCATGTTGAAGACCGCGAGAATGACGTTGATGATCAACGCGTTCTGCAGATTGTCGGCGACCCACTGGGCGCCGTTGGCCGGGACCAGGCCGAGACCGTGAAATGCCAATGCAGCGGCCAGCGCCAGCAGGATGTTGGTGACGGGGCCGGCGAGCGCCACCCAGACCATGTCGATGCGGGGATGGCTCAGGTTGCGGAAATTCACCGGTACCGGCTTTGCGTAGCCGAACAGGAACGGCGCGTGCGACAGCAGCAGAATACCCGGCAACATCACGGTGCCGAAGGGATCGATATGTTTCAGCGGATTGAAGCTGACGCGGCCGAGTTGCCAGGCGGTGTTGTCACCCAGCCGGTGCGCGACAAATCCGTGCGCGGCTTCGTGAAAGGTGATCGCGATGACGAGCGGCAGCACCCAGACCGACAGCGTATAGAGTGAGATGCCCGACAATCGGCGGCCTCGTGCGGTTCGACGGAGACGATCCATACCATAGGTCGCCGCGGCGATGACAGAGGATTAGGCGCGGGTCGGCCTGCCGGAGCGCCCGTTCCCGGCATTGCGAAAGTCCGCCCGCACATTCGTCAGCCCGATTTCGGAAAAGGGGGGCATTATCGCCCGCCGCTGGCGCCGACGTTTGCAGGAACCACCCGTCAGGCGTCTTTCAGATAGTAGTTGGCGCGTTTGCCGAGGGCGATGCGGCGCAGGATTCGCCGCATTGTCATCGAGCCACGCAACGGCCTGACCGCCGTCGTGCCTGCGCGATAGAATGCCAGCTTGGCCGCATCGAACGCAGGTCGAACCCCCGGCGGATTTTGCGGCCAGCCCAGGCGGCGAAGCATGGAATTAAAGACGTGCAGGTCGTTGACGCGGCGGACCTCGCGCGTCTTCCAGGTGATGGCCATCGAGATCGAATGCGAGCCGGCGGTGCGCACCCAATGCGGCCACTGGTAAGGCACGAAGCAGCCGTCGCCGCCGAACATGTGGAATTCGATGCCGCGCGGCGCGAAACTTGGGTCGAATTTCAGATTGCGATGTTTCGTCATCGAATGCTCGATCTCGCGTTCGGAGACCAGACTGCGGTCGCTGTTGTCGTAGATCGTGAAGAATTTTTCGCCGTGGATCTGGACGAAGAAGTTGTCTTCGCTGTCGAGATGGAATGGCGTGGTCGAATTCGGCGAGGAGACAAAAAGGAAGCCCTCGATCTGTTCGAATCCGGCGTCGCGCAGGCTGTCGAAGCCGCGGGCGCGCGCGACCGAAAGCAGCGCATCCTCGATCAGGCGGCGGTACTGCGGCGAGTTCTCCACGCGCTTCAGCACCATCCAGGCGCCGGCGGTCTCGATCCGCTTCACCACCTCGATCGGATCGAGGTCGATCGCGGGAATCGCGTCGGGGTCCTGGCTGATCGCCACCTTGCCGGAATTGTACTCGATCAGGTCGCGCGGCAGCTCGGCAGCCAGTTGCGCGATGCGCGGCAGCGTCAGCAGCGGATGCCCGGCAAGCCCGTGGCGGATCGCGAACGGCTTGAGCGGGAAGTCGCGTCGAAGCGCATCGTCGGCCGCGGTGATGACCGGCGCCGGTTCGGAGACGCTCATGTGTTTTTTTCCTGACGCTTGCGAATGATATGAAGGACGCGGCGTGCGGATGAGCGCATCCGTCCGCGCAGCGCGATCGCCGCGCTCGCGAGTGGCACGACGTGACTGCGGCGGCGCAGCGGGAGCAGCACATCGCCGATCGCAAGCCGGCCGCGCCAGATCGGCTCGATCATCGGATGACCCGGATGCGCCGTGGAATCCGCCAGCGCGATCGCCGGATCGGCGCAGAGGTATCGCGTGAGATCGAGCGTCAACTGCACGCCGGGTGAAAACTTCGCGAATTGTTCGTCGACGCCCAGCTTGAAATAGAATGCGCGGTCCTGATGACGCAACACGATGGCTGCGGCCACCGGCGTCGTGCCAGCGCGCAGGGTCACGATTTCACACTGGCCGCGCTCGGCCAGCGCCGGGCTCGCGCGGCGGATGAAAGCCGCGTCGCCATCGTGCTGGAGCAAAGCGGTGCCCCGTTTCCCTTTCCAGCCGCTGGCTTCCAGCGCGAGGAACGTTTCGAGCGCCGGCACGACATCGCCAGGCGCATGCGCGACCTGAAACGAGACGTCGCCTTGCTCGGCGAGGCGGTTACGCTGCCGGCGCAGCTCTTTCAGCTTCTTGACGCCGAGCGCGTCGCGCAGCAGGTCGTCCGCGTCTTGCGTCGCGTCGAGGCAGGCTCGCGCGTGTGTCTGGAGTATGTGCGGCGTGAGGCCGTCGCGTTCCAGCGCTGCTGTGAGCGCTTTCATGGCGGCGCCGTCGAGCGCGACGTTGCGCAGGATCAGCGCGTGCTGGCCGATGGCGCGGGCCTGGCGCAGCAGCGTGGCCGCGGCTTCATTTGCAAAGGCACGATCAAGCAACGGGGTGCACAGCGTTCCATAGGGATCGGCGCTGACCAGAACGGGAAGCGGAATCCGATAGGCTCTCCAGGCGGAAACCACCGGAACCAGGCCGATGAGAGCGCCAGCACCGGATTCAGCGGATGGCGCGTCGGTGCACGCCGTCAATGCGGCCGCATTGGTCCGGTCGCGCGCCGTTGCGTCGAGCGGCAACTCCCAGTCGGCGAGATTGTAGGCGTTCGGCTCGACCGCGCGGTCGGCAAGACCTCGCCATTGGTCGACGTTGATCGATGCGAGTGCTGCGGCGTCACAGCGTGATGCGGTCCGGGGTGCGTGCGCTGCGAACCCTCGCATCGACGAGCGGCGCACCGGAGCCCAATTGACAATATCGGCCATATCCCCAATCCCCATGCACGGATTGCGAGGTTGCCGGCGCGCCACTGCTGCGGAGCACCGTTCCCTTGCTTTCGGCGGAGGCTACGGGAAACATTCGAAGATAATCTTGGCGCCGACACTTAATATTCGCATCGGCATTTACCGCGCATTCACTATAGCCAGGGGCCGGCGACGATTGCGGGCCGGATACACGAGCGCGGGTCCCGACACCCGACGCGACTGTCCGGAAGGCGAGGGGCGTTGCTCGGGCGACGCGTCGAGAGCAGGCCGCCCATTTTTTTGGTTGGCTCAATGGCTTGCGATCCGCAGTTGCCTTAATATCGCAACCAGCCCGGCGTACCACAATCGAAGGGGGGAGGGGCAATGAAACGCGCTGTATTTGCATTCACGGTCGGGGTTGCGATGACGGCGGCCATGGTGTCGGCGACACCGGCCGATGCCCAGATGGGCGGCGGTCATCATCGTCGCGGCGATAGCGGCGATCAGAAGCCGGCCAAGAAACCGAAAGTGGACGAGAGGGCTTACAACGAGGCGCTCAAGACGATTCCCGATTCCAAGGAGAAATTTGACCCCTGGGGGAGTCTCGGCGTTTCATCCGCAGAAAAGAAGCCGAAGTAGCGGTCTGTCCGCGGGTACCGGCAGGGGAGAAGTTTCGATGAGGATTCTACGCGCATCCATGCTGATGACAGCACTGCTGTCGGGGCCAGCCTTTGCCCAGTCGCCGCATATCAATATGCTCGCCGACAAACCCGGCAAGACGCAGGAAGAAATCGAGAAACAGCAGGCCATCGAAAGAGCCTACAAGGATACGCTGCGGACGATTCCCGACGCCGCAGGATCCAACGACCCCTGGAGCGGCGTGCGAAACGATGGCCAATCCAAAGCCAGCGCCAAAAACAAGACCAGGTCGAGGTTAGGGGCTACGGGCGGCCCGGCGAACTAGAGCGTTTTCGAGCGAAGTGGATACCGGTTCGCGTGAAGAAAACGCGTCCAATCAAAATCATAGAGCCCGCT
>NZ_MKRN01000042.1:0-22014 GCF_001896955.1 Nitrobacter sp. 62-13
CGAGCATCTCGAAGAAGGTGTGGTGGCGCGCGGTGTAGCCGACATTGTCGAGGTCGTTGTGCTTGCCGCCGGCGCGCACGCATTTCTGCGAGGTGGTGGCGCGCTGATAGGGCCGCTTCTCGACGCCCGTGAAGACGTTCTTGAACTGCACCATGCCGGCGTTAGTGAACATCAACGTCGGATCGTTGCGCGGAACCAGCGGCGACGAGGGCACGATCTCGTGGCCGTTGGCCGCGAAGTAGTTCAGGAAGGCCGACCTGATGTCGTTAACGCCGCTCATTGTGTTCCATCGTGTCAAAAAGGGCTCGCGGCCCTGAGCGCGTATTCCGCAAAATGGGTATCGGTTTTGCGATCAGAAATACGCCAGTTAACAGTCGCATGTTGTCCAGCGACCGCTTTTAGACGGGGGTGGCCGGGCTGTCCAGAAAGTGCGCAGGAGGATCAGAGACTTGGCCGGTCCAAATAACATCCGTTGAAAATGCTGCATCTGCGTTGACAGCCTTGTTGAAGGCGTGTTTTCGTCCTATCTGTTTTGAAGTCGCGCCGGGAGAGATCGGCCGTTTCCTGAAATGGAGGCAGGCCGGCGCCGAAGGAGCAACCGCCCCGGAAACTCTCAGGCAAACGGACCGCGCGACTCGTTGACATCTGGAAAGAGGCTCTCGATCGTATGCGGTCAGGGCCCGCCGACGGGATAATACTCTCAGGCACAGCGACAGATGGGGTTTCTACGGGTTTTCAGGGAATCGTCCCTTTCAACCGCAAGGACCCCTGATGGCGACGCACGTCTCCGAAGCGCCGACCCTGCGAAAAACGCCCCTGCACGCCCTGCACCTGGCGCGCGGCGGGAAGATGGTGCCGTTCGCGGGCTATGACATGCCGGTGCAGTACGCCGCCGGCGTGCTGAAGGAACATCTCCACACCCGCGCCGCCGCCGGCCTGTTCGACGTCTCGCATATGGGCCAGATCGCACTGCGGCCCAAGTCCGGAAAGATCGAGGACGCCGCGCTCGCGCTGGAACGGCTGATGCCGCAGGACGTCGTGGCGATCGCCCCGGGACGGCAGCGCTACGCCCAATTCACCAATGCAGCCGGCGGCCTGCTCGACGACCTGATGGTGGCCAATTTCGGCGACCACCTGTTTCTGGTGGTCAACGGCGCTTGCAAGGCTGCCGACGAGGCGCATCTGCGCAAACATCTCGCCGACGCCTGCTCCATCGACATGCTGACCGACCGCGCACTGGTCGCGCTGCAGGGGCCGAAAGCGGCGTCCGCGCTGGCGAGGATCTGTCCTGAAGCGCCGGCGATGAAGTTCATGGATGCCGGCCCTCAACAGGTTGACGGCATCAGTTGCTTCGTCTCGCGTTCCGGCTACACCGGCGAAGACGGCTTCGAAATCTCGATTCCCGCGGCGCGGGCTGAAGCGGTGGTGTCCCGGCTGCTGGACAATCCCGACGTGATGCCTATCGGCCTCGGCGCCCGCGACAGCCTGCGGCTCGAGGCCGGACTCTGCCTGTACGGCCACGACATCGACACCACGACAACGCCAGTCGAAGCCGCGCTGGAATGGTCGGTGCAGAAAAGCCGTCGCAGCGGCGGCGCGCGCGCCGGCGGTTTCCCCGGAGCCGACGTGATCCTTTCCCAGCTCGAGCAAGGCGCGTCCCGCCGCCTTATCGGGCTTCTGCCGGAAGGCCGTGCCCCGGTGCGCGAAGGCGCGCAACTGTTTGCCGACACGAATTCCGCCGATCCGATCGGCGCCGTGACCTCGGGCGGCTTCGGGCCGAGCCTGAACGCGCCGGTCGCGATGGGTTATCTGCCGGCCTCGCACGCCGCCGTCGGCAGTCTGGTCTTTGCCGACGTGCGCGGACAGCGGCTGCCGCTGCGGGTGTCCGCGATGCCTTTCGTTCCACATAATTACAAGCGTTGAGGATTTGTCATGACCGTTTTGTATACTACCGATCACGAGTGGCTCCGTATCGAGGGCGATACGGCGACCATCGGCATCACCGATCATGCGCAGTCGCAGCTTGGCGACGTCGTGTTCGTCGAACTTCCGAAAGTCGGACGTCAGTTGAAGAAGGCCGAACCCGCGGCGGTCGTGGAGTCGGTCAAGGCGGCCTCGGATGTTTACGCGCCGATCACGGGCGAAGTTCTCGAAGTCAACGACACGCTCAGTTCTGAACCGGCGCTGATCAATTCAGATGCTGCCGGCAAGGCCTGGATTTTCAAGCTGAAGATCGCCGACAAGAGCGAACTCGGCGGCCTGATGAATGAGGCCGCCTACAAGGCGCACACCGCGTGAGCTTTTTTCGTCAAGCCCGGCCATGACGCAAGCCGTTCAATTTTTGCATCGAGGAGCATTTCGATGACCGTCCGTGAAGAGCCCGCCACCACCTTCGCGCACCGCCATATCGGCCCGTCGCCGCGCGATATCGACGCGATGCTGGGCACCGTCGGCGCAAAGAGCCTGGCAGCGCTGATCGACGAGGCGCTGCCTCCCGCGATCCGGCAGAGCGCGCCGCTCGATCTCGGCGAAGGCTTGAGCGAAGGCCTGAGCGAAGTCGAAGTGCTGGCGCACATGCGGGAACTCGCCGCGGGAAACCAGGCCTTCACTTCGCTGATCGGACAAGGTTATTCCGGCACGATCCTGCCGACGGTGATCCAGCGCAATATCCTGGAAAATCCGGCGTGGTATACGGCGTACACGCCCTATCAGGCGGAAATCAGCCAGGGACGGCTGGAAGCGCTGTTCAATTTCCAGACCATGATCTGCGACCTCACCGGACTCGACGTCGCCAACGCCTCGCTGCTCGACGAGGCGACCGCGGTGGCTGAAGCGATGGCGCTGGCCGAGCGCGCGTCGACGGTGAAAACGAAAGCGTTCTTCGTCGATCACGAAGTGCATCCGCAGACGCTGGCGGTGCTGCGCACCCGCGCTGAACCTCTCGGCTGGACGCTCATCACCGGCGATCCGCTGCACGATCTCGACAAAGCGGACGTGTTCGGCGCGGTACTGCAATATCCCGGCACGTCCGGAGCGGTGCGCGATCTGCGTCCGGCCATCGCCGCCATCAAGGCCAAGGGCGGCCTCGCAGTGATCGCGGCCGACCTGCTGGCGCTGACGCTGCTGGCCTCGCCCGGCGAGCTCGGCGCCGACGTTGCAGTCGGATCGGCGCAGCGTTTCGGCGTGCCGATGGGCTATGGCGGGCCGCACGCGGCCTACATGGCGGTGCGCGACGCGCTGAAGCGATTGCTGCCCGGCCGCATCGTCGGCCTCTCCGTGGATTCGCGCGGAGCACCGGCCTATCGACTCGCCCTGCAGACCCGCGAGCAGCACATCCGCCGCGAGAAGGCCACCTCCAACATCTGCACCGCGCAGGTGCTGCTGGCGGCAATTTCCTCGATGTATGCGGTCTATCACGGTCCCGCGGGGCTGGCGCAGATCGCGCGCACCGTACATCGGCATACCGCGACGCTGGCGGCCGGCCTGACGCGGCTCGGCTTCGCGCCGCTCAACGGCGCAGCCTTCGATACGCTGATCGTGAAGGCGGACGACCGACAGGACGAGATCGTCATCCGTGCGCTCAGCCAGGGCATCAACCTGCGGATCAATGCCGACGGCACGCTCGGCATCGCGCTCGACGAGCTCACCACGCCGGAGATCGTCGAAGCGGTGTGGCGGGCGTTTGGCGGCGCGTTGTCCTATGCCGACGTCGAACCACACGCTTCCGAACTGCTGCCTGCCGAACTCGGGCGCAGGACATCCTATCTGACCCATCCGGTGTTTCACGCGCACCGCTCCGAAACCGAGATGCTGCGCTACATGCGAAAGCTCAGCGACCGCGATCTCGCGCTCGATCGCGCGATGATTCCGCTCGGGTCCTGCACGATGAAGCTCAACGCCACCACGGAAATGATTCCGCTGACGTGGCCGGCATTCGCAAGCCTGCATCCGTTCGCGCCGTCCGAGCAGGCGGAGGGCTATTACGCGCTGTTCGAACAACTCGAACGATGGCTGCTCGACATCACCGGCTACGATGCGATCTCGCTGCAACCGAACTCCGGCGCGCAGGGCGAATATGCCGGGCTTCTGGCGATCCGCGGCTATCACGCGGCGCGCGGCGACAGCAACCGCACGGTGTGCCTGATCCCCTCCTCCGCGCACGGCACCAATCCCGCCTCCGCCAATATGGCCGGCATGGAGGTCGTGGTGGTGGCATGCGATGCGCGTGGCGACGTCGATGTCGACGATCTCAGGACCAAAGCGGCGCAGCACGCCGATCGCCTCGCTGCGATCATGATCACCTATCCCTCGACGCACGGCGTGTTCGAAGAGCGCATCCGCGACATCTGCGACATCGTGCACGGCCATGGCGGTCAGGTTTATCTCGACGGCGCCAATATGAACGCACAAGTCGGGCTGTCGCGGCCCGGCGATTACGGCGCCGACGTCAGCCACCTCAACCTGCACAAGACCTTCTGCATTCCTCATGGCGGCGGCGGCCCCGGCATGGGCCCGATCGGCGTGAAAGCGCATCTCGCGCCCTTCCTTCCCGGCCATCCCGCAACCGATGGCGCAACACCCTCCGCGGTCGGACCGGTCTCGGCCGCGCCGTTCGGCTCGGCCTCGATCCTGACCATCTCCTACATCTACATTTTGATGATGGGCAGCGAAGGCCTGACTCGGGCGACCGAAGTCGCGATCCTCAACGCCAA
Organism: Nitrobacter sp. 62-13; assembly: GCF_001896955.1. Lineage (GTDB taxonomy): Bacteria > Pseudomonadota > Alphaproteobacteria > Rhizobiales > Xanthobacteraceae > Nitrobacter. Next base: position 4,713 of record NZ_MKRN01000042.1, read on the forward strand.
CTATATTGCGCAGCGCCTCGATCCGCACTTTCCGGTACTTTACCGCAACGTGAAGGGCCGCGTCGCGCATGAATGCATCATCGATCCCCGCGCGCTGAAAGCCAAAACCGGCGTCACCGTCGACGATATCGCCAAACGGCTGATCGACTATGGCTTCCATGCCCCGACCATGAGTTTTCCGGTGCCGGGAACGCTGATGATCGAGCCGACCGAATCGGAGACGAAAGCGGAGCTCGATCGATTCGGCGACGCCATGATCGCGATCCGGAACGAGATCGCCGAGATCGAGGCCGGACGCTGGAGTGTCGAGGCCTCGCCACTGCGCCACGCGCCGCATACGGTGCACGATATCGCCGAGGATAACTGGTCGCGGCCCTACAGCCGGGCCCAGGGCTGCTTCCCGGCCGACACATCGCGCTCGGATAAATACTGGTCGCCAGTCGGACGAGTCGACAACGCCTACGGCGATCGCAATCTTGTCTGTTCCTGTCCGCCGCTGGAAGATTACGCCGAGGCCGCGGAGTAATCGTCGCTATCCAAGATTCGAAGGCCTCGCTTCTGATGGAAATCAGAAGCGAGGCTCTGCGTTTTTGAATTGACGCGTTTTCTTCAGGCGAACCAGCGCCCAACCTCGGGTCAAACCCAGGACATGCTTCGCTCGAACCGTTCGAGCTGAAAATGAAGCGACATCGTCCGCGAAAGCAGACGATGCAGTAACCGAAGCGCGCCCGGCCGGCGGCGAGCCCAATATGATTTACCGGGTACTCCGCTTTCGCGGATCACGGCCGCTCTCGCGCTTCACCTGCGCTTGCAAAAAACTTTCCGGTCGACCACGGAGTGGGAGCAAAGCCGTTGCGCGCTCGGGATGTCCTGTTTGGGTATCGGTTGAGGGTAATCAAAAACAAAAACGGACGCTGGGGATGTCGGCAACTCAACATCCACAGCGCCCGTTTACTTCCGAGAGGCGCGAGACGCTTCCGCAAAGGATTCCCGTCTTTGCGGATCGCACCGTACCCGGGCTGCATGAGCCCGCGTCCCGGAAATGACCCAGCCGACCAGCCTCAGTCCTCGGCCGGCTCCTCATCGTCATCATCACGCTCGGGGCTGCCGGCCAGAATCTGCTCGGCGATAAGTCCCGAATTCTGCCGGATCGCCATTTCGACCTTGGCAGTGATGTCGGGATTGGCCCGTAAAAACGCCTTCGCGTTCTCGCGTCCCTGCCCCATGCGCTGGCTGTCATAGGAGAACCAGGCGCCGGATTTTTCGACGATGCCTGCCTTGACGCCGAGATCGAGGATCTCTCCCATTTTGGAGATGCCCTCACCGTACATGATGTCGAACTCGACCTGCTTGAAGGGCGGCGCGAGCTTGTTCTTCACCACCTTGACGCGGGTCTGGTTGCCGACGACCTCGTCACGCTCCTTGATCGCGCCGATGCGGCGAATGTCGAGGCGCACGGAGGCATAGAATTTCAGCGCGTTGCCGCCGGTGGTGGTTTCCGGCGAGCCGTACATCACCCCGATCTTCATGCGGATCTGGTTGATGAAGATCACCATGGTGTTGGACTTGTTGATGGAGGCGGTGAGCTTGCGCAGGGCCTGGCTCATCAACCGCGCCTGCAGTCCGGGCAGCGCGTCGCCCATTTCGCCCTCAAGCTCGGCGCGCGGCACCAGCGCCGCAACCGAATCGATGATCAGCACGTCCACCGCGCCGGAGCGCACTAGCGTATCGGCGATTTCGAGCGCTTGTTCGCCGTGATCGGGCTGCGAGATCAGGAGGTCGTCGACATTGACGCCCAGCTTACGGGCATAGACCGGATCGAGCGCGTGCTCGGCGTCGATGAAGGCGCAGATACCGCCCTTTTTTTGCGCCTCGGCAACCGCATGCAGCGCCAGCGTGGTCTTGCCCGAGGACTCCGGACCGTAGACCTCCACGATGCGTCCCTTGGGCAGGCCGCCGACGCCGAGCGCGATGTCGAGCCCGAGCGAACCCGAGGAAATCACCTCGACGTCCATCGACTTGTCGTTCTTGCCGAGCTTCATCACCGAGCCCTTGCCGAACTGACGCTCGATCTGGGAGAGCGCGGCGGACAGGGCTTTCGACTTATCCATGGAGGATCCTTCGACGATACGCAGGGCAGCTTGGGACATGGGCCGGGCTCCTTATGAACGGGATTCGCAGACGGGACAACGAACGGCGCCGTTGGGATATGATGGAACTAATGTACCCTATTTGTTCTCGGTTCGCAATATGTTCTTTTCGTGCGGGGAGTACCGTCCGTATTTGAAGCCCAAGCGTCCTAAGTTGACGGAGTGATTGTCCTAATTACGTTTGGGAAATGAATGAGACCGAGCGCGCACAAGACGAAAAATCACGTCTAGCACTTGGCGTCGTCCTGACGATCTTCGTGTTCTTCCTGACGGAGTTGGTCTTTATTGGCCGCTACGACAACGGGTTTCTCTGGGGGCTGATACCAGCGGCATGTGTTGGCGCATCAGTCGGCTGGCTCGCCTACCGATCTTTATGGTTCGGCATCGCCCTCGGTATCGTTTTTGAAATACTGTTTTCCCTTATTTAAAAGGGCCGCTTCAACGGGCGGCCTCTTTCATTTCAAAAGTCGTTGCCGTCATCGCGCTCGGATAATAATCGAATTGCCGTTGATGCTGCTTGGTCGTGTGTGCATGTGGCAAGTGTGTCCCGCGGTCCCAAACCCAGATTGCAGCGTTCCGAATTCGCTTCAGTCATAATTCTTCTTGTTACCGCTTTCGTCGTGGGTCTGTACGGTACACAGCGTCGGCGTCAGGGTTTGCAGCATCTTGGCATCTCGGGCCGGCATGCCAAACGGATTCATGAAAGTGATATCGCTATTGGCTCGGGCGAGCGTTTTGAGTTTGAAAAAGAATTGGTGCCATTCGCCCCACCTGATCTTGATTTCCGAGTCCTTGAAATTCTGGTTTGTCGCATTGTGAACCGTAAGGGTTACTTCCGTCGTTTCGGGAGCAACCGTTTTCAAATCCCATTTCACGAATTTGAACATGTCCGGCGAACCGCCCGCGCAGGGAACTTCGGCCAGGGCCAGATTTGGTAAAGCTGCGGCAAAGACAAGCGCGAGACAAGTTTTCATCACTTCCTCTTTTAACCCGCAGGGACGTCGGCGGTAAGCGTGACGCGGGTCGCAGGTCGGTTAGCCATTGCCAGCCGGTATGGACCGCCGTTGTCGCCCGTGCGGCCCGCGCCGTGCCCGCACACACATCGGGTGTGGGATTCTCCTAATTTAATCTTAAGACTCTGGTGTCAACCTACCGTCATGAGGATGATTTTCGCATTGGCAATCGCGCTGGTTGTGATCAACCAGTGGGATCAGAATTACAACAACGGGACATTGACCCGTGCCGGCTTCTCGTTGGCAAGAGCGCTCGGCCACTCGTTCGGCATTTATATATAGAGCGGCTGCCAAGTCAGATTTCAGGTCGGCAACGATCGAACCTCGCGGGTGCCCTATCCGCTTTGTGACATCCATCACAGCGATGAAGATCGGCGCGTCGTACTCCTGCCACCGTTGATCACGAGGGGATGGTCCCCTCCTTCAAACAGGAGAGAGACATGAACATCGAAATGCGCGAACTGAACGACACCGATCTCGAGACAGTTGCCGGCGGTATGGACTGCCGGACTGCGATTGCCGTGAGCAAGATTTACATTTCGGTCGGCGACATCCTGAACTCGCTGGGGAACTCAGCAGGAGCTGCCGGTTTCTACGGTCAGGCGACCGGCGTCCTGCAGGGCGCCTGCCCCGCTTAAAAGATGCGACTCAAGCGGGTCGCTGCACGAGAACAATGCGAGTCCCTTGTCGCGATAGCGACGGGGACGAAGCATGGCGCCGGGCTACAGCCAGGATCAAGCCGAACCAGCTCTCGTTACGACACTACATTTCGAGCGGAGCTTGCCGGCCGGATCGTCCGAGAGCGGATCAATGCACGGTCATCCAGGCCCGCGCGTCGCGCTGCGCCGCGACGATCTCAGCCTCGGACATCAATGCGGCAACTTCCCGGCGCATCGCGACCGCGTCGGTGTGACCCTTGAGCGCCGCAAGGTTGAACCATTTATGCGCGGCCACAAGGTCGACCAGACCGGCCCGGCCGCTCGCCCAATACAAGCCACGTTCGAACAGAATATTCTGAATGGTGTCGCCCCTCACCGGCGCGGCTGTGTCGAAATCGATATGCCCCTGAAACATCCCTCTGTTCCTTTTTATAACCGCCCTGTTTCGAGCGCGGCCCCATCCACTTGTTGTCGCCCCGCTGGTCCTGACCGCCGTTCGCCGGCGTGCCGTCCAGACGCGCAGACCATGGCGGTAAAATTTGAAGAGCAGTTTAAGCGTCGCGATGAATCGAACGTGAACGCTCCGTATGGGGACAATATACGGAAGGAAAAAAGCCCTTATTTTACCGGGACTTTCGTGGTTTCACGGAATTCGGTTTACCGTCGTGCTTGGCAAACCGGTAACCATCGCCACAGCCGGCCGTACCCGAGGCAAGGCGCCGAGCGGGTAACGCCGTGAAAGCCGCGATCGCGGCATCGAATCCAAAAAATGATGGGAAACGGCACCACCGGGGCTGAGCCACGCCGGCGGCAGGACGAGGGCGTCGGTGAACACGTCAGGACCAACTCTCACCGCAGCCGAGGCCGCTGGTGACTGCGGACATTTGAGATCCGCATCGAACGAAGACCGCCGATGAAGTCCATCGTGATCTTCCTTCGGACCGGTTGTCACGGGACTCCCGGGACAGACGATCCGACCGTTTGACCTGATGTCTCGCCGACACCCTCTCTCGTCGATCGGAGCCTGGATTGAAAATCTGCTCTTGGAAACAAACTCTCTTCGGCTCCTGCGACGTCGCCGGCGTCTGCCGGCGATTCCACAACGCGAGATTACTTCTTCTTCTTGGCGACCTTGCGGGTCTTCTTCGCAGTCTTCTTCACTGCGCTCTTCGCCTTCTTGACCTTCTTCGCCTTTGCCTTCTTCGCCTTCTTGGCCATGTTGCCCTCCAGGGTTAGTGAGATGGCTTAGTCGCTGCGTGCACCCGGGAATCGAAATGCACATCCTTCGAATACACCAACACATTGAAAAAAACAGTGTCCCACTTAAGGAAGTGTTGACGGACCAATGCCCTCGCAGTGACGACGCGTTTCAGGATGATGCACGGATTCAGCGACGAACGGCGCAAGTAATCCGCTAAAAACCTGCATCGGCGAATGTCAATATTTCAGGAAGCGGCTGTGCCGCAGCAGCATTCTGCATTTCGAAATATGGTGACAGTCGCGCGTGATACACGGCGCCGAGTCGCCGTGCCGGTGAAGATCGTCACAGCACGGACTCCGAGTCGCAACTTTTGGCAACAAAAATATTTTCACGGAAATCCCGGAAGCTGCCATTCGGTGCTCGTGAAGGTGCGCTTTTTGCGAATCGTCAAATCCGATTCGCAAAACCAAACCAGCTATCGTGAACCCCATTGCAGCGTGATGTCGGCGCATCACGCACGCACCCGCGACTGCAATTTCAACGCGCAAACGGAGCGCGGCATCGCCCGACGTCTCGCTCCGCATCCCGCCTCCTTCGGACAATGCGGGCCACGCGCCAGACCAGCACGCATCGCATCGTCGCGCCATGCCGACAGACTGACACACATGCAGACACGCACGGCATTGAAGCGCCGATCGACGGCAACCGGGCGGATGACGGCTACTGACTACAGACCGAGCTTGGTCTTGAGCAGATCATTCACGGCTTGCGGGTTCGCCTTGCCGCCTGATGCCTTCATCACCTGACCGACGAACCAGCCGATCATCTGCGGCTTGTCGCGAACCTGCGCGGCCTTGTCGGGATTAGCGGCGACAATATCGTCGACCGCCTTCTCGATCGCACCCATGTCGGTGACCTGCTTCATCCCGCGCGCTTCAACCAGCGCCCGCGGGTCGCCGCCTTCGGTCCAGACGATCTCGAACAGATCCTTGGCGATCTTGCCGGAAATGGTCCCCTCGCCGATCAGGTCGACGATCGCGGCGAGCTGCGATGCCGATACCGGCGACTCCGCGATGCTCCGGCTTTCCTTGTTAAGCCGTCCGAATAGTTCGTTGATCACCCAGTTGGCGGCCAGCTTTCCGTCGCGGCGCGCGTTCGCAAGCCCCGCCAGCACCGCCTCATAGAAGTTGGCGCTCTCATGTTCGCCGACCAGCACGGCGGCGTCATATGGCGTCAGGCCGAAGTCACCGATGAAGCGCGTCTTCTTCTGATCGGGCAATTCCGGCAGGTCGGCCTTCAGCGCCTCGACGAAGTCTTGCGAAAATTCCAGCGGCAGCAGGTCGGGGTCCGGGAAATAGCGATAGTCGTGCGCCTCTTCCTTGGAGCGCATCGCGCGGGTCTCGCCCTTGTCGGGATCGAACAGGCGGGTTTCCTGGTCGATGCTGCCGCCGTCCTCAAGGATGCCGATCTGGCGTCGCGCCTCGTGTTCGATCGCCTGACCGATGAAGCGGATGGAGTTGACGTTCTTGATCTCGCAGCGGGTGCCGAACGGTTCGCCGGGCCGGCGCACCGAGACGTTGACGTCGGCGCGCAGGCTGCCCTTCTCCATGTCACCGTCGCAGGTGCCGAGATAGCGCAGGATCGTCCGCAGCTTCGTCACATAGGCCCTGGCCTGCTCCGACGAACGCATGTCGGGCTTGGAGACGATTTCCATCAGCGCCACGCCGGAGCGGTTCAGGTCGATCGCGCTCATGTCGGCGTGCTGGTCGTGCAGCGACTTGCCGGCGTCCTGTTCGAGATGCAGCCGCTCGATTCCGACCGTGATGCTCGCGCCATCGGCCAGGTCGACCACCACCTCGCCCTCGCCGACGATCGGCGACTTGTACTGGCTGATCTGATAACCCTGCGGCAGGTCGGGATAGAAATAGTTCTTGCGGTCGAACACCGAGCGCAGGTTGATCCGGGCGTTCAGTCCCAATCCGGTCCGCACCGCCTGACGAACGCATTCCTCGTTGATGACCGGCAGCATTCCGGGCATCGCCGCATCGACCAGCGAGACGTGGCTGTTGGGCTCGCCGCCGAAGGCGGTCGACGCGCCGGAGAACAGCTTTGCGTTGGATGTGACCTGGGCGTGGACTTCGAGCCCGATCACCATCTCCCACTCGCCGGTGGCGCCCTTGATCAGGTTCGATGGTTTGACAGGTGCGTTCATGCGCGGCTTTTACCCCGGAGACTGCGACGGGAAAACCCCCGCCCGGATCAATTAAGTCGGGCCGCTTGCGTTCGCTCACATGCTGCCGGCAAACGCGCGGAAGGTGGGACTCGCCCGCAACGCATCGCGCCCGGCGGCGATCACGTCGTCGACCTGCTGCGGCGGCAAATGGAAGCGGGTCGGAACGGTCTCCAGGCGCGCGGCGCGCGTGGGATCGAGTTGATCGAAGCCGATCCGTCCGACGAACAATTTCAAATCGTGACAATTCCAGCCCGGGCGCGCGCCGTAACGGGCGCGGTCGGCCGCCGACAGGCCGCAGCGCCAGCGGATCAGCGCCGCCTGCCAGTCGCCCATGGTTCGCTCGAAGGCGGTATAGCCGGCGCCGACGCTGGCATCGATCGCGGTGTCCGCCGCCGCCTTCACCAGGTCGACGCCGCTCGGGCCTTCCACGGTGTTGATCCAGTTGCCGGCGACGCCGGTCTTTGCGTCGATCACCAGAAACAATGCGCGGCGAATTTTGACGGCTTGACTGGGCGACAGCGGTTCATAGGGCGTGCTCGCCGACAGCCGCGCGATGGTGAAGCCGGACAAGCCGTAATTGTCGACCAGCCCGCCGTCGAGCAGCTTGATGTAGGGGATTTCGCCGTCGTGATAGCGGCTGACCGCTTTTGCAAACGCGCTCAGCATCGGAGGCGCGTTGCGGTTGTCGCGCGCTTTCACGATCCAGGCCGGCAGCGGATCCTTGCACCGGCCCGGAAAGGTCTGGATCACCACCGGCGCGAACGCAACGGGCACCGCGGCCGACGCCGCCACCGCGTTCGCCAGCGGATAGGATCCGAGGTCGCTGCACATCGCGCTGAACGCGGTCACGCCGAAAACAAACGGCGTGCGATTGTAGATGTCTGAAGCGTTGATCCAGACCCGCGGACGCACCGTCCTTCGAAGATCGGCGAAGGTCGCGCCATGAAACAGATTGGCATCGAGCCAGCGCGGCAAACCGCTGGCATCATTGATGCCGCCGGCAAATGCCTTGCCGAGCGTGGCAAGATTGAGGTCGGTCTGCAGACCCTCCTCCGCGTTGCGCAGCAGAAATCTTTCGCGGAAGTCGGCAAGGGCCGCGCGCTTTCGCAACCCGAAATACGCCGCGGTAACCGAGCCACCCGACACGCCGGAAATGAAATCGATGCGATCGAGCATCGACACGCCGCCGCCGCCGCGCGCCGGTATTTGCGCCAATTCTTCCAGCACGCCGAACGAAAAGGCTGCCGCCCGCGTTCCGCCCCCTGAAAACGACAGGCCGACCAGATCGTCGTCGGCGGCCGTCCGCTCCTCGAAGTTTTCGTGAAGCTGGCCCGCGAGATCGGCGCTGCTGCCCGGCTGGTTGACCGGCGCATTCTGGATCGACGCGCAACCGAGCAGTATCGCGCACAATCCGATGATGACAAATGCTGAACGCATGATCGTGCAATCGCCCCTGCCGATATCGCTGCCCGATGCACATGGCCGGACAGTCCGCCCGTGACGAACGGCCTCTGCCCGACGCGTCTAGCCGCTCGCGCCGGCCAGCAACTCCGCGACGATCTGGTTCCACTCGTCCTCGGACGAACTTTTCGCAAACGGCTTGTCCGCGCGGCGATACCAGTAGGCGGCATTGCTGATCTCGCGTCCATCGAGCCGATGCAAATAAGCGTGCACCCAGGCGGCCTCCGTGCCCAGCTTGTTTTGCACGGTGACGTGCGCCTTGTTCCAGTCGCCCTTGGCGGCCCACCACAACGCGGCAAGCGGGGCCGAAACGCCCTGCGGCGGCTCCGCGCTCGTCAGGCTGGCCTTGAAAGCATCCGGTGTCACCACCACACCTCCGGCGTAAAATGTCCTGCCGCCTGCTCCACGATCTCGCCAAGCGAGAGGAGCGTCTCCTCGTCGAACGGACGGCCGATCAGTTGCAGTCCGAGCGGCAGGCCGTGAGCGTCCCTGCCCGCAGGCACGGCAATACCCGGCAGTCCAGCCATGTTCGCCGTCACCGTGAAGACGTCGTTGAGATACATCTCGATCGGATCGGAGCCGGCTTTCTCGCCAATTCCGAAGGCGGCGGTCGGCGTCGCGGGAGTCAGGATTGCATCGACGCCCGCCGCATAGCAATCCTCGAAGTCCTTCTTGATCAAGGTGCGAACCTTTTGTGCGCGAAGGTAATAGGCGTCGTAATAACCTGCGGACAGGACATAGGTGCCGATCATGATACGACGGCGGACCTCCGCGCCAAAGCCTTTGGCGCGCGTATTCTCGTACATTTCGACAATGTTGCGACCCTCGGCGCGTGCGCCGTAACGAACGCCGTCGTAGCGCGCGAGGTTTGACGACGCCTCGGCGGGCGCCACGATGTAATAGGCGGGCAGCGCGTATTTCGTATGCGGCAGCGAGACCTCGACCAGTTCGGCGCCCGCGGCTTTCAGCCACTCGGCGCCCTGCGTCCACAGCCTCTCGATCTCGGCGGGCATGCCCTCGAGCCGATATTCCCTGGGAAGGCCGATCTTCATCCCCTTCACGGATTTGCCGACCGCGGCTTCATAGTCCGGCACGTCACGATCGACTGAGGTCGTATCCTTCGGGTCGTGGCCGGCCATCGAACGCAGCAGGATGGCGGTGTCGCGCACGGTGCGCGCGATCGGCCCGGCCTGATCGAGCGACGACGCGAACGCGACGATGCCCCAGCGCGAGCAGCGTCCATAGGTCGGCTTGATGCCCACGGTACCGGTGAAGGCGGCAGGCTGACGGATCGAGCCGCCGGTGTCGGTCGCAGTCGCGCCAAGACACAGTCCGGCCGCCACAGCCGAGGCCGACCCGCCCGACGAACCGCCGGGGACCAGCTTCGCGTCCGACCCCTGTCGCCGCCATGGATTGAGCACCGGACCGAAGTGCGAGGTTTCGTTCGACGAGCCCATCGCGAATTCGTCGTTATTGAGTTTTCCGAGCATCACGGCGCCGTCGCGCCAGAGCCGCGATGTCACGGTGGATTCATAAGGCGGCTTGAAATCGTCGAGAATTTGCGAACATGCCGTGGTCCGCGTGCCTTCCGTCGCGAACAGGTCCTTGACGCCGAGCGGAATGCCATTGAGCGGCCCGCCCGCCCCCGCGGCAATCCGCGCGTCGGCCTCGCGTGCCATCGCTCTCGCCCGCTCCGGCGTCTCCTGCACATAGGCATTGAGCACGCGCGCCCGCTCGATCGCCGCGAGATGCGCGTCGGTCAGTTCAATCGCGGTGAACGACTTGGTCGCGAGACCATCACGGGCCTCGGCCAGCGTGAGCGACGTCAAATCCGTCATTTATCAACCGCGCTGCAAAAAAAAGGCGACAGCGTCCTGTCGTTTCGGGGGTCGGCGGCGCGAACCTTTTCTTCCGCCTGGAACTGCTCGAAGACGGCGTCCAATGCCTTGTCGGGATCCGCAGTCTCTCCCCGGCGCTTCAACGCATCGAGGTGATCCATATAGGTCCGATAGATCTTCTCATCGTTACACAGCAGACACATGGGCTCACAACCTGTTATTCGACGACCTTCGGCACCAGAAAGAAATGGTCATCCGTCACCGGCGCATTGGCGATAATCTTGTCGGCGATGTCGCCGTCGCTCACCACATCGGCCCGCTTTTTCATCGTCATCGGCATCACCGATGTCATCGGTTCGACGCCGTCGACATTCAATTCCTGCAACTGCTCGACGAATGCGAGGATCGCATTCAGTTCGACCTGAAGCGCAGGAACCTCGGCGTCGCTGATCGCGATCCGCGCGAGGTGTCCGATACGGCGGACGGTAGCGGCATCGACAGACATATTTTAAAGGCCTCGCAGGGATTTATTGTTCAGGTGTTGCCACCTGATAAGTCTTACGACCTATAGCAGACCCGGCTTTCGCGCTGCAACCGCGCCCTGTTCCTCCTACAACTTACAAGGCGCTCAACCGCTTCAACGCATCCCCCGCCAGCGCGCGCGTGAGTTCCGCCGCCGGCATCTCTCGGCCAAGACGAACCCCCTGTCCGGCCCAGAGGTTGGTGAAATCGGTCTTACCCTTCTTCTCGGCGGCCACCCTGAGCGGCGCGAAAGCCGCGGCCGCGTGCGGAAACGCCGGCGCATCCGGCGAGACCGGTCCCACTTCGCGCATCGCCCGGTTGGCTATCCCGCGCGCCGCGCGCCCGGTCATGACATTGGTGATGACGGTGGAGTCGTCGCCCGCGGCCGCGAGAGCAGCCCGACCCAATGCCGACGCCCTGGATTCAGGACAGCGAAGGTAGGCCGTGCCGATTTGCACGCCTGCCGCGCCAAGCGCGAACGCGGCAGCGATGCCTCGGCCATCGGCGACACCGCCGGCCGCGATGATCGGCACGCGCACCGCATCCGCCATTTGCGGCACCAGTGCGAAGAGGCCGGGCTGCGCCGCGATGTTGTCGGTCAGAAACATGCTGCGGTGACCGCCCGCCTCCGCGCCCTGCGCGATGACGGCATCAACGCCGTTTTCCTCAAGCCAGACCGCCTCGCGCACGATCGTGGCGCAACCGACCACGACAGCGCCGGTCGCTTTCACCCGATCGAGCAGCGGCTTGTCCGGCAGTCCGAAATGGAAGCTGACCACTTCCGGCTTCACCTCCTCGACGACGTCGCACATCGCCGCGTCGAACCGGGCGCGGCTCGCGGGCGCGGTCGGCGCCGACGGATCGAGGTCGCACTCTCTATAATAGGAGGCGAGCCTCATCCGCCATTGGGCGTCACGTTGTGGATCGGCGGCAACCGCGCGATGGGCAAAGAAATTCATGTTGACCGGCGCCTTGACCCGCTGCCGGACGATGCCGACCTGCTCGCGGGCCTTGTCTGGCGAGAGCATCGCGCACGGCAACGACCCCAACGCGCCGCCCTCGGCAGCACCGATAACGAGTTCGGTATCCATGATGCCGGCCATCGGGGCCTGAACGATGGGAAACTCGATGCCGAAAAGATCGATCAGTCTGCGGTCCGGCCACATGGTCTTCTCATTCGCGATAGGGTTATCGGTCTGCGCCTTAGCATACCGGCACACACGGCGGCTATCGATCGTCGGCCCGGCGCTTGAGCATTTTTTGCCATGCCTGTCGCGCGCATGTTATGCGAGACGATGCCCGCCACAGTCCTGCCATTGATCGAAGCCGCCATGCACTGGCCGCAACGCGGTGCCCTGGTCGGGCTCGACCTCGGCACCAAGACCATCGGCGTGGCGGTGTCCGATCCGGATCGTCGCCTCGCCACCGGCGTCGAGACCATTCAGCGCACGGCGTTTACCGCGGATGCGGCCCGGCTGCTGGCGATTTCGGGCGAACGCAGCGCCGTCGGTTTCGTGCTCGGGCTGCCGATCAACATGGACGGCAGCGAAGGGCCCCGCGTGCAGTCGACTCGCGCCTTCGCGCGCAATCTGGCGAAGCTCACCGATCTCGCCATCGGGTTGTGGGACGAGCGGCTGTCGACGGCCGCCGTCGAACGCGAGTTGATCGGTATGGACATGAGCCGCGCCAGGCGCGCCAAGGTCATCGACGAGCATGCCGCGATTTTCATCTTGCAGGGAGCGCTCGACCGGCTAGCGGCGCAGCGGCGGTCTTCCGGTCGGGACTGAGCGCGTGGCGGCGTCTCATGGGCGGAGCCTCATGAATGACCGGCGATCCACAACGTCTGCAGTGTCGCCGCGAGATTGTTGAGGCCATGCAGGATCACGGTCAGCAAAATCGAGCCGCTGCGATAGCGCAGGTAGCCGAACAGCAGTCCGATCGAGAAGACCTCGGCGAAGAAGAACGGGTCGTATTGCAGGTGCATCGCGGTCCACACCAGTGACGACAGCACGATGGCGCCGGCGGGCCGCAGGGCCGACTCCGACCATCCGCGATAGAGGAAGCCACGCGTCAGGAGCTCCTCGGTAACGGGCGCCACAACGCAGATTGCAATGACCAGCAGCCATAGCGCGCCTTCGGCCCGCGCTGAATTCAGCACATCCACCACGAATCCCGCCGAGGTCTCGTGTCCCATCGCATAGAACACACCTTCCCATCCCAACACGAGCGCGACCAGAGCGGCAATGCCGAGCAGCAGATGCCGCCACGAGATCCAGCGCAGCGCGAGATAGTCTGCGAGCGACACGCCGGAGAGCCGGATTGGGATCCACAGCGCCAGCAAGGCCATCGGCAGTCCCGCGACCACCGACAGCGCGACAGTCAGGCCGTCTCCGGCGTGTTCCGTGACCTTGTCGAAACTGAACGGCGCCGGATCGGTCAGAACGAAATAAGCCAGGACCGAAAGTTGCCCGGCAAACATCGCGACAAATACCGCGAGGCCCCACAGGCTGGTGCCGATGAATTTCCAGGCTTGCGGCGGGCGCGGTTGCGGAGGCATCGGCGGCGGCGCCACAATTGGGTACATGGACGCTTCAGTAGACGTCATCGACCTTCCCTTCGCCATTGCCGGCCTTGTGCGCGGTATCCACGTCTTGCAGCCTCGCAACACAAGGACGTGGATGGCCGGACAAGCCCGGCCCCGACGACCCTATACTCCGTTCTGAATCGTTGTCGGCGCTCACGGCAGCGCCCGCTCCAGCAGTCGCCGGCTGTCGTCGAGGGACAATTGGGCCGTCCCGAACATACGCCCGTGGTTGCCCCTGAGGCGCGTCGCCGCGAACAGCGCCGCCTGCTCCGGCGCGGTCCTGTTGAGCGCCGCAGCCGCGGCCAGTTGCGCCAGCGTCTCAACCGCCTGCCGCGCCGCCCGCTCGCCATCGGGCCGGCGGAAAGTGTTGGCAAGAAACGTCACGGCTTCCGCAGCGCCGGGCAGGCCTTTGGTATCAGCCACGAAGTCTTCGAGCACGGTCGCAGCCGCCTCCGGCTCGCGCGCCAGCACACGCAACACATCGAGGCACATCACGTTGCCGGAGCCTTCCCAGATCGCGTTGACCGGCGCTTCGCGATAGTGCCGCGCCAGAACGCCCTCCTCAACATAGCCGTTGCCGCCGAGGCACTCCATCGCCTCATACAGGAGGCCCGGCGCGCTCTTGCAGACCCAGTATTTCACCGCAGGCGTCAGAAGCCGCATCCACGCGGCCGCCTTCGCATCCGCCGGCGCTTCATCGAACGCCCGACACAACCGCATCACCAATGCCACCGACGCTTCCACATGCAACGCCATGTCCGACAGCACCGCCTGCATCAGCGGCTGATCGACCAGATGTTTCTGGAACACGCTGCGATGACGGGCGTGATGCAGCGCATGCGCCAGCCCGGAGCGCATCAAGCCCGCGGAGGCGATCGCGCAATCCTGCCGCGTCAACTGCACCATCTGGATGATGGTGCGGATGCCCTTGCCCTCCTCGCCGACGCGTTCGGCATAGGATTCGGTGAATTCCACCTCGGCAGAGGCGTTGGATCGATTGCCGAGCTTGTCCTTCAGCCGCTGAAAATGAATCGCGTTGACCGAGCCGTCGGGACGGAAGCGCGGCATGAAAAAGCACGTCAGCCCGCCATCGGCCTGCGCCAGCACCAGGAATGCATCGCACATCGGCGCCGACATGAACCATTTGTGGCCCGTGATGCGATACGTGTCACCGTTGCGCGCGGCCCGGGTCTGGTTGGCGCGCACGTCGGTGCCGCCCTGCTTCTCGGTCATGCCCATGCCGAGCGTCATGCCGTGCTTGCTCCACCATGGCGCAAACGACGGATCGTAGGCCCGGGTCGCGATCACGGGCATTGCCTTCGCCAGCACGTCCGGCTGCGCAGCGAGCGCCGCCACCGAGGCCCGGGTCATGGTGATCGGGCAGAGGTGTCCGGTCTCGACCTGCGCGGCCATGTAGAATTTTGCGGCCCGAACCACCTCCGCAACACCGCCGGCCGGCTTGCCGTCGACGGTCCAGGTGGAATTGTGGAGTCCGGCGCGGGCGCTGTGGGCCATCAGTTCGTGATAGGCCGGATGGAATTCCACTTCGTCGCGCCGGTTGCCGCGCGCATCGAACATCCGCAATTTCGGCGGATTCTCGTTGGCGAGGCGGCCGCGCGCGGCCATTGCCGCCGACCCCCAATGCCTGCCGAATCCGGACAGCTCGACCGCCGCGGCCTTTCCGCCGTTCGCAGCCACCGCCTCCGCCAGCGGGCGATCCAGCGCGAACAGATCAATATCCTCGAAAGGCGGCGACTGGTTGAACGCCTCATGGGTTCCGAAAGAGGCCTGTGTCATGCATCAACCTCCGCGAGCGCCGGGACCGTCCAAACCTTACGCCGGAACGGACGCGTTATCACAGCCGCTTTCCGTTTACCTTGAGCGAGCTTCACCGGGGGAAAACTCGCCCGAGCGCTATTCGACCTTGCTCCGCCCGGAAACTCTGCCTATAGCTCTGGCTTTAATGACATCGTCTCCGAAATCGAGCTTTGTCCTCGGACACCGGCATTTGCTGGGCATCGAGGGCCTTTCCGCCGCCGACATTACCGGACTGCTCGACCTTTCCGAAGAATATGTCGAACTGAACCGCCAGATCGACAAGAAGCGCACCTCGCTGCGCGGCCGCACCCAGATCAACCTTTTCTTCGAAGCCTCGACCCGAACCCAGTCCTCTTTCGAAATCGCGGGCAAGCGGCTCGGCGCCGACGTGATGAACATGTCGGTGTCGTCGATGTCGACCCGCAAGGGAGAGACGCTGGTCGACACCGCGATGACGCTCAACGCCATGCATCCGGACATCCTGGTGATGCGCCATTCCGCCTCGGGCGCGGTGGAGCTTCTGGCGCGCAAGGTCGACGGCTCCGTCATCAACGCCGGCGACGGCGCCCACGAGCATCCGACCCAGGCGCTGCTCGATGCGCTGACCATCCGTCGCAACAAGGGCCGTCTCGAAGGACTTCTGGTCGCGATCTGCGGCGACGTGCTGCATTCGCGCGTCGCGCGCTCCAACATCATCCTGCTCAACGCCATGGGTGCGCGCGTGCGCGTCGTCGCGCCTTCCACGCTGCTGCCTCCGGGCATCGAGCGCATGGGCGTCGAAGTCGCCCGCGACATGCGCGAGGGGCTGGACGGCGCCGATATTGTGATGATGCTCCGCCTGCAGCGCGAACGGATGAGCGGCTCGTTCGTGCCGTCGACGTCGGAGTATTTTCACTATTTCGGGCTCGATCAGAAAAAGCTCGCTTATGCGAAGCCCGACGCGCTGGTCATGCATCCGGGACCGATGAATCGCGGCGTCGAGATCGACTCCATCGTGGCGGACGGTGCGCAGTCGCTGATCCGCGAACAGGTTGAAATGGGCGTGGCGGTGCGGATGGCGGTGCTCGAAGCGCTGGCGAGGAACCTGCCGAATGCGTGAGGCCGCAACTTTCCCGTCATTCCGGGGACGGCCAAAGGCCGTAACCCGGAATCCGGGCGCAACGGCAATCCACTCATCTGGATTCCGGGTTCGCTTTGCTGCGCTCGCGCCCCGGGATGACGGCGAAGGTGTAACGTTATGGTGAGAGATCGCCGCCCCGTCCTGCTCGCCAACGCCCGCATCGTCGATCCTGCGCGCGACCTCGATGCCCCCGGCGACGTGCTGATCTCCGACGGCGTCGTTCGCGATGCGCGTCGCGGCATCGGCGCCGCCGGCGTGCCCGAAGGCACCGACGTCATCAACTGCGCCGGCAAGATCGTCGCGCCGGGCCTGATCGACATGCGCGCTTTCGTCGGCGAACCCGGCGCCGGCCATCGCGAAACCTTCGCGTCCGCGAGCCGCGCCGCCGCCGCCGGCGGTATCACCACCATCGTCTGCCAGCCCGATACCTCGCCGGTGATCGACAATTCCGCGACCGTCGATTTCGTGCTCCGTCGCGCACGGGATACCGCGATCGTCAACATTCATCCGATGGCGGCGCTGACCAAGGGGCTTGCCGGCAAGGAAATGACCGAAATCGGACTGCTGAAGGCGGCCGGCGCGGTTGCCTTCACCGACGGCGCGCGCAGCGTGATGAACGCTCAGGTGATGCGCCGCGCCCTGACTTATGCCCGCGACTTCGACGCCCTGATCGTCCATCACACCGAGGACACCCATCTGGTCG
>NZ_MKRN01000042.1:22040-22496 GCF_001896955.1 Nitrobacter sp. 62-13
TATTCCGCCCGCCTCGGACTGATGGGCATTCCGGCCGCCGCGGAGGCGATCGTGCTGGAACGCGACATGCGGCTCGTGGCGCTGACCGGCGGCCGCTACCACGCGGCGTCGCTGACCTGTGCGGAATCGCTCGACATCCTCAATCGCGCGCGCGACGCCGGGCTTTCTGTCACCGCATCCGCCTCGATCAATCACCTGACATTGAACGAAAACGATATCGGTCCGTATCGAACGTTTCTGAAGCTGTCGCCGCCGCTGCGCAGCGAGGACGACCGCCGCGCGCTGGTCGCGGCGCTGGCGTCGGGGCTGGTCGACGTCGTGATGTCCGATCACAATCCGCAGGACGTGGAAACCAAGCGCCTGCCGTTCGCGGAAGCTGCGGCCGGCGCGATCGGGCTGGAGACCATGCTGACGGCGGCGTTGCGGCTCGTGCACAATGCGGAATTGGACTTCAAA
>NZ_MKRN01000043.1 GCF_001896955.1 Nitrobacter sp. 62-13
CGCGTCGCGGAGTATTCGCAAGTCAATGCCGCCGAAATCGAGCCGGACAGAAAAAACGCGAGCGGGGCATTATCGGCAGCGGCCAAGGCGTCCAAGGACGCGGCCACTGGAGACTTGTTCGGCAACAACAGCGGCGCGAAAGCCCCTCCGGCGATCAGGGCAAGGGCGACAAGCGACACCGAGATCAAGACGCCGCAAGCCCTCGCTGCGGCGCGCCTTGAAGCCGTGCGCAAGTTGCCGGTTCAGCCAGACAAGCATGAGATCGTCCGCTCGCTGGACCGGCTGAAGAGTTGGATCGCCCGCATCGACAACGACGGCAGCTTCGCGGTCGAGGCGCTGGCGCCGACGATCGATCCCATGCAGGCCGAATTGTGCGGCATCGCGCTGGCGGTCGCGCCGAACGACGCCTGTTACGTCCCGCTCGGTCACAGGCAGTCCGGCGACGGGGCCGGGCTGTTCGCCGCCGGGCTTGCGCCGGATCAGATCGCGGCCTCCGATGCGTTGAAGCTCCTGAAGCCGGTTCTCGAATCCGGCGGCCATCTGAAGGTCGGCTTCAACGTCAAGTTCACCGCCGTGCTGCTGGCCCGGCACGGCATCGTCATGCAGAACAACGATGACGTCGAGTTGATCTCCTATGCGCTCGATGCCGGACGCGGCTCCCATGATCTTCCATCGCTGGCAAAGCGGTGGCTCGGCCATGCCAGCCTGGGCTATGGCGAGTTGATCGGCAGCGGCAGGAACAAGCTCGCCTACGATCAGGTGCCGATCGATCGCGCCACGTCCTATGCCGCGGAATATGCCGACCTCACTTTGCGGCTGTGGCAGGTCTTGAAGCCGCGGCTGGTCGCCGAGCGCATGACCACCGTCTACGAGACGCTGGAGCGGCCGATGATCGCGACGCTGGCACGGATGGAACAGCGCGGCATCACCATCGACCGCCAGGTGCTGTCGCGGCTGTCGAGCGAATTCGCCCAGACCGCTGCGCGGCTGGAAGCCGAGATCCACGAACTCGCGGGCGAGCCGATCAATGTCGGCAGCCCGAAGCAGATCGGCGACATCATGTTCGGCAAGATGGGCTTGCCGGGCGGCAGCAAGACCAAGACCGGCGCATGGTCGACCTCGGCGCAGATCCTCGACGAACTCGCCGAACAGGGTCACGACTTCCCGCGCAAGATCCTCGACTGGCGGCAGGTCTCCAAGCTCAAATCAACCTATACCGACGCGCTGCCGGAACACGTCGATCCGCAGACCCGCCGCGTCCACACGACCTATGCGCTCGCCGCTACCACCACAGGACGCCTGTCGTCGAACGAGCCGAACCTGCAGAACATCCCGGTGCGCAATGAGGAGGGCCGCAAAATCCGCCGCGCCTTCATCGCGACGCCGGGCCACAAGCTGGTGTCGGCCGACTATTCCCAGATCGAGCTGCGGCTGCTCGCCGAAATCGCCGACATTCCGGTCCTGAAGCAGGCGTTCCGCGACGGTCTCGACATTCACGCCATGACGGCGTCGGAAATGTTCGGCGTGCCGGTGCAGGGCATGCCCGGCGAAATCCGCCGCCGCGCCAAGGCGATCAACTTCGGCATCATTTATGGCATCTCGGCGTTCGGCCTCGCCAACCAACTCGGAATCCCGCGCGAGGAAGCGGCCGCCTACATCAAGAAGTATTTCGAGCGCTTTCCCGGCATCCGCGCCTACATGGATGCGACCCGCGACTTCTGCCGCGAGCACGGCTATGTCATCACCCTGTTCGGCCGCAAATGCCACTACCCCGACATCAAATCGCCGAACCCCTCGCATCGCGCCTTCAACGAGCGCGCCGCGATCAATGCGCGCCTGCAAGGCACCGCCGCCGACATCATCCGCCGCGCCATGGTGCGGATGGACGACGCGCTTGCCGGGAAGAAGCTGTCGGCGAAGATGCTGCTGCAGGTGCATGACGAACTGATTTTCGAAGTGCCCGACGACGAGGTGGCGGCGACGCTGCCGGTGGTGCAGCATGTGATGCAGGATGCGCCGTTCCCGGCGGTGCTGCTGTCGGTGCCGCTGCGGGTCGACGCCCGCGCCGCCGACAACTGGGACGAGGCGCATTAAAGCATGCCTGCGATCTGACCGATGAGCGACATTTTTTCGGGCTCGCTCGCCGCCTTCGCGCTGACCTCGCTCGTCATCGAGATGACGCCGGGGCCGAACATGGCCTATCTTGCGGCGCTGTCGCTGTCGCAAGGCATCCGCGCCGGGCTCGCCGCCGTCGGCGGCGTCGCGCTCGGACTCTCCGTTTATGGCGCGGTGGCGGCGCTCGGTCTCAGCGCGGCGATCGACAATTCGCCGCTGCTCTACGAGGTGCTGCGCTGGGGCGGGGTCGTTTATCTGCTGTGGCTCGCCTGGGAGGCGTGGGCGAGCGAGGCGGAGACCGCCCCTGAAAAAGCCGGCGATCCCGACGTCCGCCCCGGACGGGCGTTTCGTCGCGGCCTCATCACCAATCTGCTCAATCCGAAGGCGGCGGTGTTCTACGTCGCGGTGCTTCCGGACTTCATCCAGGTCGACAAGGGATCGATCGTGACGCAGACGCTTGGGCTGTCGGCGCTCTATGTCGGCGTCGCCACGCTGGTCCATCTCGTCATCGTGATGCTGGCCTCGCGCCTGCAGAACGTGGTCCGGACCCCGGACAAGCGCAGGAGCATCCGGCGCGTGCTGGCGGTTGCGCTTGCCGCTATAGCTGTCTGGTTCGCCTTCAGTACCGCCCGCTGATCGGGCCGCATTGAACTGTTGATGGGCGCCCGGAAAAGTGGTTCACCCTGCCGATCATCGCTAGATTGATCTCCGCCTGCCACCCTTACGAGCCTGTCCGTGTCCCAGTCCGCCTCCCGCGCCCGCCTTGCCGAGATCATCCGCACCCGCTCGTTCGGGCGCGGCGAAATCACGCTGGCGTCGGGGCGCAAAAGCGATTTCTACTTCAACCTGAAGCCGACCATGCTCGACCCCGAGGGCGCGGCGCTGCTCGCGGAACTGAGCTTCGAGGCGCTCAAGGACGACGGACTCGATTATATCGGCGGCCTCGAGATGGGCGCGGTGCCCCTCGCCGGCGCCATCGCACAGTTGTCGTGGCTCAAGCATCAGCCGATCGCCGCCTTCTTCGTGCGCAAGAAGCCGAAAGAGCACGGTGCGCGGCTGGCCGTGGAAGGCCTCGCCAAGGACGAGAGCCTCAAGGGCAAGCGCGTCGTCATCGTCGAGGACGTCACCACCACCGGCGGCTCCGCCATCAAGGCGGTGGAGTCCGTGCGCGAAGCCGGCGGCGAGATCGTGCTGGTGTTCACCATGGTGGACCGGGAGGAAGGCGCGGCGGAAGCCTTCGCACAGGCCGGCGTGCCGTTCCGCGCACTGTACAAGGCGAGCGAATTCCTCAACCGGTAATCGCTTCCAGACTTCATCAGGAACACAACCGGAACGCATGGACTGCGGCGGCGCTGCGGCGCGTTGACCACGTTCCCGACTCGGAACGTTTCTCGCTCCGTGATATTGAATCATATTCAGCCGTCCCCCGGCCCGTCGCGTATGGAGTTCTCCGATGGCCCCGCGTGCGAACTGGAAAGGCTTTCTGCGCCTTTCGCTCGTGACCTGTCCGGTCGCCCTGTTTCCGGCGACGTCGGAGTCCGAGAAGGTCAGCTTCAACCAGATCAATCGCAAGACCGGCCACCGCATCAAGTATCAGAAGGTCGATGCCGAAACCGGCGAGGACGTGGACAGCGAGGACATCGTCAAGGGCTACAAGATCGACAGCGACACCTATCTCGAGGTCACCAAGGACGAACTCGACAACATCGCGCTGGAGTCTACCCACACCATCGAGATCGACCAGTTCGTGCCCCGCGCCGAGATCGACGACCTCTATATCGTAAGGCCGTATTATCTGGTGCCCGACGGCAAGGTCGGACACGACGCCTATGCGGTGATCCGCGACACCATCAAGGCGACCGGCAAGGTCGCACTGGCGCGGGTGGTGCTCACCAACCGCGAGCACGTCATCGCGCTGGAAGCGCGCGACAACGGGCTGGTCGGCCTGCTGCTGCGCTACGCGTACGAGGTGCGCGACGCATCGGATTATTTCGACGACATCAAGGACGTGAAGATCACCAAGGACATGCTTGATCTCGCGCGGCACATCGTCGAGCAGAAATCCGGTCACTTCGAACCGGATTCATTCGAGGATCACTATGAGGCTGCCCTGCAGAATCTGATCGAGCAGAAGCAGGCCGGTCGGCCGATCGCCAAAGCGAAGATCAAGACCGAAGGCAATGTCATCAACCTGATGGACGCCTTGCGGCAGAGCTTGAAGGGCGGCAAATCCACACCATCCGCAAACGACAAGCCGGCGCCAGCGAAAGGCAGGAAGTCCAAAAAACGCATCGAAGGCCAGCGCGAGATGCTGTTTCCGATCGAGGGCAAGAAGGCGGCAAAGGAGTCCAAGCGCGAGCCCGCGAAGCGTCCGGCCAGGACGCGCGGCGCGAACAAGACGCCCGCGAAACGCAAGGCCGGTTAGAGCGAAATGAGGAAAAAGTGTGCAACGGTTTTCCTCATCCCGCTCCAAAATATTGGGATCGATCACGCTCATGATTTTGGTTCGATCCCAAATCATCGTGATCTGACCGGCACGCGCCGATGCGCAAGCTGATCGCCTTCGACGACGAAACCATGGCAGCGCTGACGCGTCTCGGCCGGGATCGTATGGCGACGATACAGGATCTGGCCGACGAGGCTTTCGCCGATCTTTTGAAAAAGCACGACGTGCCGATCGACCTCAAGGACGCGCTGCGCAAGAGCGCGGGTGTAAGGCGCAAAAAATCGTAACGTCGCGGCACCCGCGAGCATTTCCGGGCGTTGCACATGGTACGCTCCAACTGGACCCGACGCCGTGACTTCCCGAAAGCTCAGCACCTATCGCAAGAAACGCGACTTCTCAAAAACCACAGAGCCGAGCGGCAAAGCGCGCGTCGCGGCTTCGAAGCAACGGCGCTTCGTTATCCAGAAGCACGCCGCCACGCGGCTGCATTACGACTTCCGCCTCGAATATGACGGCGCGTTCAAGTCCTGGGCCGTGACGCGCGGCCCCTCGCTCGACCCGGGAGAGAAGCGGCTCGCGGTGGAGGTCGAGGATCATCCGCTCGACTACGGCGATTTCGAGGGCACGATACCGAAAGGCCAGTATGGCGGCGGCACCGTGGAAATCTGGGACCGCGGCTACTGGTACGCAGACGATCCGGCGAAGGGTCTCGCCAAGGGCGACCTCAAATTCGCGCTGATGGGCGAGAAGCTCAAGGGCGAGTGGGTGCTGGTGCGCATGAAGCACGACCGCAGCGGCGGCAAGCGCACCAACTGGCTGCTGATCAAGCACCGCGACGACTACGCCAAGCCGGGCAGCGGCGAGGACGTGCTCAAGCACGACCGCTCTGTCGCGTCCGGGCGTACGCTCGATCAGATCGCGCAAGGCAAGGGCAAGGCGCCTGAGCCCTTCATGATGACCACGCGGACCGCCGGCTCCGACGCGGTCTGGAATTCCAACAAGGGCCTTGCAGCCGAGGCGCGGGCGACAAAGACAAGCGCCAAACCCGCTTCAACCCGCAAGCGAGCACCGAAAAAAGCCACGACACGAGCGAGCAAGATACGAACGAGCAAGACGCAAGCGAACAAGGCCCGCGCCCTCAAGGACGATATGCCCGACTTCGCCGGATTTCAGCTATGCGAAATTTCGGCACGGCCGCCGACGGCGGAGGGCTGGGTGCACGAGATCAAGTTCGACGGCTACCGCATCCAGATGCGGATCGAGAACGGCGAGGTGACACTCAAAACCCGCAAGGGCCTCGACTGGACCGACAAGTTTTCCACCATCGCAAAAGCAGCCGCGAGACTGTCCGACGCCATCATCGACGGCGAGATCGTCGCACTCGACAGCAAGGGCCATCCGGACTTTTCCGCGATGCAGGCCGCGCTGTCCGATGGCAAGACGGACAACCTCGTGTTCTTCGCTTTCGACCTGCCGTTCGCCGGGGGCGAGGATCTGCGTCCGCTGCCGCTGCTCGCGCGCAAGCAACGGCTTCGCAAATTGCTCGGACGCTCGGCGCAATCGAGCCGCTCGCCGATCCGCTACGTCGAGCATTTCGACGCGGACGGTGAACAGATGCTCGCATCGGCTCGCAAGTCCGGCCTCGAAGGCATTATCTCAAAGCAGGCGGATGCGCCGTATCGCGCCGGCCGTGGCGGAAGCTGGCTCAAGGTCAAGAGCCGCCCAGGCCATGAGGTCGTGATCGGCGGCTGGAAAACAACGGGCGGAAAATTCCGCTCGCTGATGGCCGGAGTCTACGAGGGCGATCGTCTCGTCTATACCGGCATCGTCGGCACCGGCTACGGCCGCGACACCGTGAAGCGCATCATGCCGGCGCTGAAGGCCGCAGCGGCCTCGAAAAGCCCGTTCTCCGGCAAGAATGCCCCCTCCGGCGGACGCGACGTGCACTGGCTCAAGCCGGAGTTGGTCGCCGAAATCGAATTCGCCGGCTGGACCCATGACGGCATGGTCAGGCAGGCCGCCTTCAAGGGTTTGCGCGCAGACAAGCCGGCCGGCGAGGTCAAGGCGGAGATGCCGGTCCGTACGGCGGTGCCCAAGCTCGACGCAAGGGCCGCGGCCACGGCGCGCACGCAGACCACGACGTCGCGCCCGCCGCACGCGTCTTCGGCGCGGGATCGCGCGACGGTCATGGGCGTTGCGATCACGCATCCGGACAAGGCGCTGTGGCCCGATGGCGGGGACAAACAACCGGTCACCAAACGGGACCTCGCCGAATATATGGAGACCGTCGGCGCTTGGATGATGCCACACATTCAGGGGCGGCCGTGTTCGATCGTGCGCGCTCCGGACGGCATCGACGGCGAAACCTTCTTCCAGCGTCATGCCATGCCGGGGATGTCGGACCTCGTCACCCAGGCTAAAGTGCATGGCGACCGTAAGCCTTATCTTCAGATCGATCGCGTCGAAGGCCTGATCGCGGTGGCGCAAATCGGCGGACTTGAACTGCATCCGTGGAATTGCGCGCCCGATCAATACGCCGTGCCGGGACGACTGGTGTTCGATCTCGATCCGGCGCCAGGTGTCGCATTCTCCGATGTGATCGCGACGGCAAGGGAGATGAAGCAGCGCCTTGAGGCGCTCGGACTTGAGCCATTCTGCAAGACCACAGGCGGCAAGGGCCTGCACGTAGTCACGCCACTTGCCACCGCCAAAAAGGAAACGCTAACCTGGAAGCAAGCCAAGATGTTCGCGCAGGCCGTGTGCGAACAAATGGCAGCGGATGAACCCGACAAATATCTCATCAACATGTCGAAGAAGCAGCGCGAGGGCAAAATCTTTCTGGATTATCTTCGCAACGACACCAAGTCGACCGCTGTGGCGCCGCTGTCGCCGCGTGCGCGCCCCGGCGCGACCGTGTCGATGCCGCTGAACTGGTCGCAGGTGAAAGCCGGCCTCGATCCCAAACGTTTCACGCTTCGCACCGCCGCTGACCTCCTGAAGAAAAGCAAGGCGTGGTCGGGTTACGACGGGGCGGCCCGCCCGCTGCAGGCCGCGATCGCAAAGCTGCTCCGATGACGGACATCGGGGACGGACGATTCGCAAAGGTCGCGCTGCTCGGCGTCCCCATCGACATGGGCGCCGCGCAACGCGGCACCTTGATGGGCCCGGCGGCGTTGCGCACCGCGGGCATCAAGCCGGTGCTGGAGAACCTCGGCATTGAGGTGAGCGATCACGGCGACGTCTCGGTCGCTCAAGGGGCGCCGACGACCGACCAGATTCCCGCAAACGCCAACCACTACCGCGACATCCAGGCATGGGTCCGCGCACTCAGCCCGCGCGCTTATGATCTGGCGAAGTCCGGCGCGATACCGATCTTTCTCGGCGGCGACCACAGCCTCTCGATGGGTTCGGTCAACGGCGTCGCGCGCTATTGGCATGAGCGGGGCCGCGAGTTGTTCGTGCTCTGGCTCGACGCCCATGCCGACTACAATACACCGCTGACGACGATGACCGCGAACATGCACGGCATGTCCGCCGCCTTCCTGTGCGGCGAGCCCGGACTCGACGGCCTGCTCGGCGCGGAGCCGCGCGCGTCGATCACGTCAGCGCATCTCGACCTGTTCGGAATCCATTCGATCGACCCGTTCGAGAAGAAGCTGGTGCATGACCGGCGCATCGCCATCGCCGACATGCGCGAGATCGACGAGTTCGGCGTGGCGGTGCTGATCCGCCGCGTCATCGATCGGGTCAAAGCGCGCAACGGAGTGCTGCACGTCAGCTTCGATCTCGATGTTCTTGATCCAACGGTGGCGCCCGGTGTCGGCACCACCGTTCCCGGCGGCGCGACCTATCGCGAGGCGCATCTCATCATGGAGCTGTTGCACGATTCCGGGTTGGTCCGCTCGGTCGACATCGTCGAACTCAATCCGTTTCTCGACGAGCGCGGGCGAACCGCGCGGGTCGCGGTCGAATTGATCGCGAGCCTGTTCGGGCAACAGATCACCGACCGCCCGACTCCCAGCAATACCCTGGGCGGGAACTGACACTCTTTGTTTATCCATGCGGCATCAGCATCGCTGACGTTCATGCGAGCGCGGTCGTGACCGCACGCCCGACGGCCGCCATGACCGCATCTTGCCGCTCCACCGGCGCAGCCGCGCCCGTGAGATAGGCTGTTATGACAAACGGCGCGCGGTCCGGCGGCCAGATCACCGCGACGTCATTCGCCGTTCCCTGCTCGCCCGTTCCGGTCTTGTCGCCGACGCGCCATCCGGCCGGCAAGCCGGCGCGCAGCCGCTTGCTCCCGGTCGTGTTGGCTGCGAGCCAGCTCACAAGTTGCGTGCGCGATTTCGTCGACAGCACGTCGCCCAGCGCCAACGCCCGCAGGTCCGCGGCCATCGCGTCCGGCGTCGTCGTATCGCGCAGATCATCCGGCGCCGCCTCGTTGAGTTCGGTCTCGATACGATCGAGGCGCGTCACCTCGTCGCCAAGCGACCGCACGAAGGCGGTCAGGCCCTGCGGACCGCCGATGCTTGCAAGCAGCAGATTGCCGGCGGTGTTGTCGCTGAGCGTCATGGCGGCCTCGCACAATTCGGCGACGGTCATGCCGACAGGACCGACATGCTTCTGGGTTTCCGGCGAATGCGTCACGAGATCGGAGTCGGTGAAATAAATCCGCCGCGCGAGACTCTCCTTGCCCGCATCGACGCTGTGAAGCACGGCCCCCGACGCCAGTACCTTGAAGGTGCTGCACATCGGAAATCGCTCGTCCATCCGATGACCGACACACTGGCCGGTGCCGGTGTCGAGCATGGCGACGCCGAGCCGTCCACCGCTTCCGCCCTCCAGGCGTTTCAATTCCTCGACAAATCTCTTCTCAAGCACCGCAGCCGCAGGGGCGTGGTCTACGCGCCCCACAACGACAAGGCCGGCCAGACCCGCACCCGCCGCGCGCAACAACTGTCGTCTGCCGATCATTTTGAAGCATCCTCATGTTCCGCCGCACCGATGCTGCCGCAAGCTGCAGCGGTAGAATATTCCGTGGAATGAAACCCGCGAACCAGATTCCGATTATTTTGGATCAATTCGATCCAAAATCATGAACGTGACCGATACCAATATTCGAGAGCGGGATATGGACGGAAAGCCGCTGCACGCATTCCTCTCCCGCCCCAGTTGAGTGAGCATGATCCTATCCGAAAACCGGTTTCCAGTTGTCGGGATCATGCTCTAATAAGAAGACTCGGGATTAAAAAAGGCGGCTGACCGGCCACCCCTTTTGATTTCACAAAATTGATTTGCGAACTCTACTCCGCCGCGATTCCCACCTCGGGCGCCGCGGCCCTGACCTCCGCATCGACGTCGTTCTCGAATCTGGCGAAGTTCTTCCGAAACATGCCGACCAGCGCGCGGGCGGTTTTGTCGAACTCTGCCTTGTCGGCCCAGGTCTTGATCGGATTGAGAATATGAGGCTCGACGCCCGGCACGGATGTCGGCACCGCAAATCCGAAATACCTGTCAGTACGACATTGAACGTCGCGGAGCGAACCGTCGAGCGCCGCACCAACCAGCGCGCGCGTAACCTTGAGCGGCATGCGGCGGCCGGTGCCGTATTTGCCGCCGGTCCAGCCCGTATTGACCAGCCAACAATCGACGTTGTGCTTCGCGATCAACCCGCGCAGCATATTGCCGTAAACGCTGGGCTCGCGCGGCAGGAAAGGCGAGCCGAAGCAGGTCGAGAATTCCGGCTGCGGCTCGTCGCCGAGACCGCGCTCGGTTCCCGCCACCTTCGCGGTGTAACCGGAGAGAAAATGATACATCGCCTGCGCCGGCGTCAGCTTGGCGATCGGCGGCAGCACGCCAAAGGCATCGGCTGCAAGCATGACCAGATTTTTGGGCTGACCCGCGCAGCCGGTCAACGACGCGTTCGGAATAAATTCGAGCGGATAGGCCGAACGGGTGTTCTCTGTCTTCGAGCCGTCATCGAAATCGGGCACGCGGGTGGATTCGGCGTGCACGACGTTTTCAAGCACCGCGCCGAAGCGTTTCGAGGCCGCATGAATTTCGGGCTCGGCGTCCTGCGACAGTTTGATGCATTTGGCGTAACATCCGCCCTCGAAATTGAAGATGCCATCCTTGCTCCAGCCGTGCTCGTCGTCGCCGATCAGCGTGCGGCTGGGATCGGCGGAGAGCGTGGTTTTTCCTGTACCCGAAAGGCCGAAGAAGATCGCGCTGTCGCCACCAGCGCCGACATTGGCCGAACAATGCATCGGCAGCACGCCTTTGTCCGGCAGCAAGTAATTCAGTGTGGTGAAGATGCTCTTCTTCATTTCCCCCGCATAACGAGACCCGCCGATCAGAATGATTCCGCGGGCGAGATCGAGGGCCA
Source organism: Nitrobacter sp. 62-13 (assembly GCF_001896955.1). GTDB lineage: Bacteria > Pseudomonadota > Alphaproteobacteria > Rhizobiales > Xanthobacteraceae > Nitrobacter. The sequence continues at coordinate 10,950 of NZ_MKRN01000043.1, forward strand.
CGACATTCTCCGAGCGGACGCCGTGACGTTTGGGGTCGGCGCGAAAGCTCGGCAGGTCGATGACGGTCAATTCGGGAACGAAGCTTGCAAGCTCCGAGGTTTCCGGCCGACGCAATAACGTGCGGATGAACAGCGAATGCCAGGCCAGCTCCGTGAAAACGCGGGTCTTGATGCGAAAGTTCGGATCGGCGCCGCCATAGAGATCCTGCGCGGAAAGCGTCATACCTTCGGCGTGATCGAGGAAATCGGCATGCAGCGCGGCGAATTGCCCCGGCGTGATCGACTGATTCCCATCCCACCAGACTTTTTTATCGGTGACTGCGTCGCGAACTGTGAACTTGTCCTTCGGGCTGCGGCCCGTGAACACGCCGGTGTCCGCGCATAACGCGCCGTCCGCGTTCACCATCGCTTCGCCCTTGCGCAGCGCATGCTCGTAAAGTTGCGGCGCGCCGAAATTCCAGTACACGGCTTTGACGTTCTTCAGCCCGCTTTTTCCGGCGCCGAAGCCGTCGTTACGCACGCCTATTTCTCGCACGGAGAATTCCTCCTCGAACTCCCGTATGACCCGCGCGATCGTTCATCACGTCTGCTTCGCTTCGCGGGCTTGATCCGCCAATTCCTTCAAAACACTCCGAAGCTCGGCTGGAGTAACAATCCGCCGCGGAAAATCCAGCCGCAGCGCGTCATGACCGTCGGCACTCATGTCCAGGCCATCGGGATCGCACCCCGTGCAGCGCCAGTCGGCGGCCTTGGCGCCAAGCAATCGCGTCGCATAGAGATTCAGCGCATCGCGATGATCGGCGTTGATATGATCGATCGCGCCCTGTTCGGCCTCGAGCAGCGCGGCCGCGCCCTCCAGGCTGGTCAGAATCTTTTCGGGCTTGAGATCCACGATCCGCCCGAAGCCGGCGACGAGATGAACATTGGTCGGCCGAATCCGGAAGAACGAGAAATCCTTGAAGTCCGCGAATGACTCCGCCGACGGATGAGCGTTCAGATACCGCCGGCGCAGGGTTGCCCTGAGTTCCCCGTCCGCTTCCTCGGCCGTTCCGCCGACCATGATGCGGGAGCCTTCCAGCGGATCGCCCTCGGCGCGCTCGTCCAGCATCAGCGACACCCTGTTATCGGCGATAATATTTTTGGTATGCACCGCAAGCCGCGAAATGAGGAGAATTGGCGAACCATCATAATGGCTTGCGACATTCACGAGCGAGCAATAAGGGTCGCCGCTGCCGGTCATCAGGGTCGCAAGCGCGCCCTGCCGGCTTCGCCGCAGCAGCGATCGGGTGAGCTTCGAGGCGGTGAAATTGGCTGTCGGCTGCATAGCTTAAGTCCTCAATTCCATTTGAAAAAACCGCCCTCTCGGGCTAAATTAAGGGATTGAACAAGCACGGAACAGTGGCGTCCTTTACGCATTTTCCGGGAACTCGGTCACACTTCAGCCCAGCTTGCATTGCTCGTTGACCGCGTTCTTAAGGCCACTCCAACGGCAGACGGTCGAATCGTTCGCCTCTCGCCATCCGCTTCGGAAAGCAGGCATATGCCCACAATCGCTTTGGTCGATGACGACCGCAACATTCTCACATCGGTCTCGATCGCGCTCGAAGCCGAAGGCTATCGCATCATGACCTACACTGACGGTGCATCGGCGCTCGACGGCTTCCGCACCAGTCAACCCGATCTCGCGATCCTCGACATCAAGATGCCGCGCATGGACGGAATGGAGACGCTGCGAAGGCTGCGTCAGAAATCCGACTTGCCCGTTATTTTCCTCACCTCCAAAGACGAAGAGATCGACGAACTGTTCGGTCTCAAGATGGGGGCCGACGACTTTATCCGCAAGCCGTTCTCGCAGCGGCTGCTCGTAGAACGCGTCAAGGCGGTGTTGCGCCGCGCCTGCCCGAAAGACCCGGCCGCAGCCCCCAAGGAGACCGACGCCAAGGCGCTCGACCGCGGTCTGCTGCGCATGGACCCCGAGCGCCACACCTGCACCTGGAAGAACGAGCCCGTCACCCTGACGGTTACGGAATTCCTGATCCTGCAGGCGCTCGCGACGCGTCCCGGCGTGGTCAAGAGCCGCAACGCGCTGATGGACGCCGCCTATGACGATCAGGTCTATGTCGACGATCGCACCATCGACAGCCACATCAAGCGGTTGCGCAAGAAGTTCAAGGTCGTCGACGACGATTTCGAGATGATCGAAACCCTCTACGGCGTGGGTTACCGGTTCAAGGAAACCTGATAAACTGCCGTTCCGGGGTATGCAGCCTGCGAGCCGATCCACGCTTGGGGTAAGGATTTCCCGATGCGCGGTCTAATCCGCGGCAGACGTCCCCGGCGCGACTGGAAAACTTTGGTCGGCACGGGTGCATCCTCAGCGTGAACGCGAAGTGTGAGCGCGGGAATGACGATGGTGAAATGTAGGACCGACAACCGGGCAGTTTCAGTCATTGCTTGATCGAACGCAGCCTGACCTCAATCCGGATGCCGAGGACACCTCCCAGGTCCCCGCGACGGAAGCTCCTGCCGGTCATGTCGAGCCGACGCCACGGTGGCGGCCGCGAGACTGGCTGAGCCGCGCCGGGCAGTTTCTTTTCACGCTCAGTTTTTCGAGCCTGACCCGCCGCATCGTGTCGTTGAATCTCGCGGGCCTGATCGCGCTGGCTGCCAGCATTCTGTATCTCTCGCAATTCCGCGCCGGACTGATCGACGCGCGCGCGCAAAGCCTGCTGGTGCAGGGCGAGATCATCGCAAGCGCCATCGCCGCTTCGGCGACGGTGGAAACCAACACCATCACCATCGACCCCGACCGCCTGCTCAATCTCAAGCCCGGCGAGAGCTACGGAGCGCCCGAAGAATTTTCCGGGCTGGATTTCCCGATCAATCCCGAGCGCGTCGCTCCGGTGCTGCGGCGGCTGATCTCGCCGACCAAGACGCGCGCGCGCATCTACGACCGGGACGGCGTGCTGATCCTCGACAGCCGCAGCCTTTTTCGTCGCGGCGACGTCATCCGCTTCGAACTGCCGCCACCGACCGAAGTCAAGCCGGGCTTCCTGGAACGCACCACGATCGCGATCCGCACCTGGCTCAATCGCGGCGATCTTCCGCTTTACCGCGAACTCGGTCCTGAAAACGGCAACGGTTACCAGGAGGTCGCGCAATCGCTCAAGGGCGAGAAGTCCAGCATGGTCCGGATCAACGATCGCGGCGAAATCATCGTCTCGGTTGCGGTTCCGGTGGAGCGGCCGCGCGCCACCATCTTCGGCTCGCTGATGCTCTCCACCCAGGGCGACGACATCGACCAGATGGTGACGGCGGAGCGGCTGGCGATTCTGAAGGTGTTCGGCGTCGCCGTGATGGTCATGATCGTGCTGTCGCTGCTGCTGGCCAGCACCATCGCGGGGCCGGTGCGGCGGCTCGCCGACGGTGCCGAGCGCGTTCGCCGCCGCATCAAGACCCGCATCGAGATCCCCGATTTTACTCGCCGCCGCGACGAAATCGGTCACTTGTCCGGCGCGCTGCGCGAGATGACCGACGCGCTCTACAACCGCATCGAGGCGATCGAGACTTTCGCCGCCGACGTCTCCCACGAACTGAAAAATCCCCTCACCTCGCTGCGCTCCGCAGTGGAGACGCTGCCGCTTGCAAAAACCGAAGCCAGCCGCAACCGCCTGCTCGAGGTGATCGAGCACGACGTGCGCCGGCTCGATCGCCTGATCTCCGACATATCCGACGCCAGCCGTCTCGACGCCGAATTGCAGCGCACGGACGTGGCCCCGGTCGATGTCCGGCGCTTGCTGACCACGCTGACGTCGGTTGCGAACGAAACCAGGCTCGGCCACGACGTCGGCGTAGACGTACGCTTCGAAGGCAACCGGGCCGATACCTTCTCGATACCGGGGCATGACTTGCGGCTCGGCCAGGTCATCTCCAATCTGCTGACCAATGCGCAATCATTCTCGAAATCCGGCGGCCGTGTGCGCATCGTGTGCCGGAGACTGAAATCGGAAATCGAGATCGTGGTGGACGACGACGGGCCGGGCATTCGGCCCGATGCGCTGGAGCGCGTGTTCGAACGCTTCTACACCGACCGGCCGCACCAGGGTTTCGGCCAGAACTCCGGCCTCGGCCTGTCCATCTCCAAGCAGATCATCGAGGCGCATCGCGGTCGCATCTGGGCGGAAAACCGTCCCGGGCCGACCGACGCCCAGGGCGATACGCGGATCGCGGGCGCGCGCTTCGTGGTCCGGCTTCCGGCGACATGACCGTGCCATCCGGTTCGACAATCCATGGCTCCGCGGTTCTGGTGGGAGATCGCGCCGTTCTGATCCGCGGGCCCTCCGGCGCCGGCAAGTCCCGCCTCGCCTTCGATCTCATGCTGGCCGGCCGTAGCGGCCTGATCCCGGCAGCGACGCTGGTCGGCGACGACCGCCTTTGCCTGGAGCTCGTTCGCGATCGCCTTCTCGTCAGGCCGCCCCCCGAACTTGAGGGACTGATCGAAATCCGCGGGCTCGGCATTCGCCGCAGCGATTTTGTCGCGGAGGCGCCGGTCGGCCTCGTGGTCGATCTCGACGCGTCCGATGCCGAGCGGCTTCCCCCGGCAAATGCCCTGCAAACCACCATATTAGGGGTCGAACTGGCCCGAATCCCGGTCGCGGCGGCCTTTTCGCCACTTCCGATGACCATCGCCGCGCTGACGACCATGCCGGGTTGCAGCGACACTCAACCTTACTGCTGATTGCCGGGGGAAATCTGGTAACCATATAAGTCCAACTATAGCCACGAAGTAGCCATCGCGGCTCACAGAGCGGCCACGCTTTTCAGGGAAAAACCGGCCGCTCCCCCTTGCGTGAGGGCTCGGGATGGTCAAAGTGGCCCGTTCGTGCGGTGCACCAAGAGCACCCGCGAGGAGTTTTCAATGATTGGTCTGGTACTTGTGACCCACGGGCGCCTCGCCGATGAGTTCAAGGCGGCGCTCGAACATGTAATGGGCCCGCAAAAGCAAATTGAAGCCATCACCATCGGCGCCGAAGACGATGCCGATTTGTGCCGGGGCGATATCATCGAAGCCGTCAACCGCGTCGACAGCGGCGACGGCGTCGCCATTCTCACCGACATGTTCGGCGGCACGCCTTCAAACCTCGCGATCTCCTGCATGAGCCGACCCAAGGTCGAGGTGCTGGCGGGCATCAATCTTCCGATGCTCGTCAAGCTCGCCAAGGTGCGCGAGGAGCGCACGCTGCCCGACGCCATCGCGATGGCGCAGGAGGCCGGGCGTAAATACGTGACGATCGCCAGCCGCGTGCTTGCCGGGAAATGACCGGAAAGCCGGACGACGCAGTCTCGTCGAACGATGCGCCGACGACGGCGAGAGGATCTGCTGCTCCGGGCGCGGTCTCCCGCGAAATCCCGATCGTCAACAAGCGCGGCCTGCATGCGAGGGCGTCCGCGAAATTCGTTCAGATGGTCGAGCGCTTCAACGCCGACGTCAGCGTGACGCGCAACGGCGAGACGGTCGGCGGCAATTCGATCATGGGGTTGATGATGCTGGCCGCCGGAATCGGAACGACGATCACGGTGTCCGCAACCGGCCCCGAAGCCAAAGCCGCGGTCGCCGCGATCGCCGAACTCATCGGCAACAAATTCAACGAGGACGAGTGACCGGCATCGGTCGCCAAGGCCAGTAGCGCGGAAACCTCCGGAACGCGCTTATCGCACTTGACCGTTGCTTGCCCGCTGTTCGACCGGATGCTATCCCGCGCCCCATGACGACCTCTCCCATAGCCAATATCCGCAACTTTTCCATCGTCGCCCATATCGACCATGGAAAGTCGACGCTGGCCGACCGCCTGATCCAGATGACCGGCGGCCTGA
>NZ_MKRN01000044.1 GCF_001896955.1 Nitrobacter sp. 62-13
ATCGCCACCAGGAGTTCATCCGATTCCTCAACACGATCGAGGAGCAGGTCCCAGTGGGAAAAGTGATCCACGCGATCATCGACAACTATGCGACCCACAAGCATCCGAAGGTGCGCCAATGGCTGGCCCGGCATCCTCGCTGGACGTTCCACTTCACCCCGACCTCCGCATCCTGGCTCAACGCGGTCGAAGGCTTCTTCGCCAAACTCACGCGCCGTCGCCTCAAGCGCGGCGTGTTCCGATCCGTTGTTGACCTGCAAGTCGCCATCAACCGCTTCGTCGCCGAGACAAACGCCGATCCCAAACCCTTCGTCTGGACCGCCGACCCAAAGCGGGTCCTCGCCGCGGTCAAACGGGGGAAGCAAACGTTAGAGTCACTCCACTAGCTGCAACGGGCGCGGCTTCAATTGATTTGCGTCTCGGACGATGGTTTCGGACCCTGCGCCATTCGCGAACTCCACACTTGAAAATCAGTGTGCCGACTTCTAGTGCCGAAACTCTAAATCCTGACGAAGATAAGGTGCCAACTAAGGAACACTTTGTTCGTTTTGGCGAGCCATTTATCCTTCATCCACGAAATTTCGTTTTAGGGATAACCCTTGAGTGGATGCGATTTCCATCAGACCTCGGAGGATACGTGACTGGTAAATCCTCGCTCGGCAGAAGAGGACTCATTATTGAAACTGCCTCGGGTATTCAACCCGGCTTTTCGGGTTGTCTTGCTTTAGAACTCAGCAATGTAGGCGAGGTACCAATCGCGCTCCTCCCAGGTATGCAAATCTGCCAAATATTCGTCCACGAAGTAGGACCTGATCCAAAATCCGCCAAGAGCCAATTTATTGGACGAAGAAAACCCGTGCTCGGCGCTGTGCGTCCCGACCAAATTTTGATCAAGCTGAGCAAACGAAGATAGACCTTTGCGAAGGACGAGGGTTCTATAGATTGTCGCCCTCGCGCCGTATTATTTGGACGCAGGAATTCAACCGATTATCCTCACGGCCCTGCTCCCTCTCTCCCTTCTTCCCCGCCAGCCCATCCAGCACCCCCGCCAGATCGCTCTCCACCGCCGCCGCTTCGATATCGACGACGCGATAGCCGCGCTCGGTGAGCCACGCCGCCCGCGCGGCGCGGTCGCGCGCGATTGTCTCGCTCTCGTTCGCGTTCACCAGCTCGATCGCGACGCGCTGCGTGAACGACACGAAATCCGGGATGTGACGGCCGACCGGGGTCTGCCGCTTGAACTGGCCGGCGAAGCGGCGGTCGCGCGTCAACGCTTGCCACAGGATGCGCTCGGCATCGGTGGGATTTCGTCTGAGCAGCCGCGCCAGCCCGCGCACCGTGCTGCTGCTGTCGGCGGACGCTCCGCCCGGCCCCTGCTCGGCCAACAGCGCCCGCAGCCGCGTTGCCTGCGCGCCGTCGAGCACGCCGCCCTTGGCCGGTCCCTTGCGCCCTTCCGCGATCGCCATGACGACTCCATGGAGCGTGTGCATGTCCTGCTTGGTCGGCTCCATGCGGGTGAAGATGTTGCGCAGGTTCACCAGCATGGTGTCGCGCTTTTCCGGCGGGCGGAGGAATTCGACCTTGTCGAGTTCGGCGACAAGATTGTCGAAGAACGCCTGCATCTGATGTTGCGAGGCCCGCTCCGAACGCTCCGGCATCGCGAACGGCAACTCGCCCTTCGTCACCAGCTTGAACCATTCGTAGCCCATCAGCAGCACGGCCTGCGCCAGGTTGAGCGAGGCGAAGCCCGGATTGACGGGATAGGTGATGATACGGTCCGCCATCGCCACCTCCTCGTTCAGAAGGCCGGCGCGCTCGCGCCCGAACAGGATGCCGACATGGCCGCCGGCCGCGATCTGCGCGTTGGCCTCAAGGGCGGCCGCCTCCGGCGCGACGACCGGCTTGGCCTGATCGTGAGCGCGCGCGGTGGTCGCGAACAGCAGCGTGCAATCGGCCACGGCGTCGGCGACCGTGTCGAACAGCTCCACCTTGCCGATGATGTGATCGGCGCCCGCCGCCGCGCGCTGCGCCGCGACATTGGGCCAGCCGTCGCGCGGGTTGACGATGCGCAGCCGCGTCAGGCCGAAATTGCCCATGGCGCGCGCCGCCATGCCGATGTTCTCGCCAAGCTGCGGCTCGACCAGAATAACGGTGAAGCCGGTCTCGGCGATGCCGGTTTTCGTCCTGTCGGTGCCCGACATCTCGCCTCGTCTTTCACCTTACGCTTGAGATTCTGGTTCAACGGCGTCGCTCGCCGCGTCTTCGATTGCGCCTTTCCAGATTTTTCTCAAGTCAAATAACGCACTTAGTGGAATGAAGTTGAATTTGCAGCGGAAGATGAATGCAGGCAGCCAAGCTTTGGCCGGGAACGCAGCGGAAACGTCAGAACATCTGGAAAATCAGTGCGGTAATGCCGTCCATTCGGCTTTCGCCTGCGCCGTCCCGATGCTATAGCCGGGACACTTGCAGGCTTCCCTCCCGAAACGGCCCGATCCCCAAATGGCAAAAATCAAGGTGACCAATCCGG
>NZ_MKRN01000045.1:0-2484 GCF_001896955.1 Nitrobacter sp. 62-13
TGACGGCGCGCGACGCCATGGCGATCGGGACCGCGGGCTACACCGCGATGCTGTCGGTGCTGGCGCTCGAAAAACACGGCCTGACGCCGAAGGACGGGCCGGTGATCGTGACCGGGGCCGCCGGCGGCGTCGGATCGGTGGCGATAGCCGTGCTCTCCAAGCTCGGCTACCACGTCATCGCCTCCACCGGCCGTCTATCGGAGCTCGGCTACCTCAAGGATCTCGGCGCGGCTGAGGTGATTGACCGCAACGACTTGTCGGGACCGGCCAAGCCGCTGGGAAAGGAACGCTGGGCCGGGGGCATCGACAGCGTCGGCTCCACCACGCTCGCCAACCTGCTGTCGATGACGAAATACCGGGGCGCCATCGCGGCCTGCGGGCTCGCCGGCGGCATGGATCTGCCGTCGTCGGTGGCGCCATTCATTTTGCGCGGGGTGTGTCTGCTCGGCATCGATTCCGTGATGTGCCCGATCGGGCTTCGCAAAACCGCATGGAGCCGGCTCGCGACTGATCTGGATCGGTCCAAGCTAACTGAAATCACTCATGAAATCGGCCTGGACGACGTCATCGAGGCCGGCGCCCGGATTCTTGCCGGCGGGGTGCGCGGGCGCATCGTGGTAAAAATTCTCTAGGGATGTTCAGACTTTGCCAACCAAGCTGCTCCAATGTTGCCACGGTTGGTATGGTAAGCAGTGGGTAAAGGTGCCGGCCGTTCGCGGTCGCCCGTTCAGTTTCGTTGGAGTTGCAGTCATGCTCGCGCGTTTCGTGTCAGGAGCCCTGGTTGCAGGTGCGATCGCGGCACCGGCAATGGCCGGTCACATGATGAATGCTGACGAGGCCAGGCGGTTCGTCGCCGGCAAGGTTTTTGCCTTCACCTGCTTCGATGGCACGCGCGGCGCCGGCCGGGTGTTCGAGGACGGCGGCGCGGCGGGCGCGGTGCAGTTCAGCGGCTCAGGTCCCGTTCGTCACATGAGGCTGCCGGGCAATACGCTTCAGGTCCGCGGTCAGGCGGTCTGCGCCTCGCTCAAGGGACTTCCGTTCGAGCCGTGCTTCAACCTCGACAAGCAGAGCGATCGCAGCTTCCGTGGTTCGGTTTCCGGCATGGGCTTTGCCTACTGCGATTTCAACCATCAGGGCGGAAGGCAGATGCTGCTGGCGAGGGCCGCCGCGCGGCCCCGCAGCCGGGGGCACGGTCCACGCACGGCCGACGCCTCGAAGACGGAGGTGACCGCGCGCGTCGAGACCCCGCGGGTCGAAAGCGCCAGGCTCGATCCCGTCAAGCCGGAAGCAAAGCCGGCCAACGTCGAAGGCGCCCTGGAGCTCCGCCGTTCCACCGATTGATAGGGCGTGGCGCGGCGCCTGTGCCGTTGGTCAACCGTGCGTGCGCGTGCGTCGGGCACAGGCAGCGCGGGACTTTTGCGCGCTGCATGAGCATCATTTTGTTGAACTGTTGATCCGGCTTCGGTCGAGAGGCATGATCGTCAAACCATTTGCCGCGAGTCGCTCCCTCCGCGAAGACCACAAGATGCATATCCGGACCAACGACCCGCTGTCGGAGCTAGGTTTCTGGCGATGAGAAAGCCGGTGGTCGGCGTGATCGGGAATTCGCACCTGGTCGAGGACCGATTTGAGGTGCAGATAGTCAGCGAGCAGAACCTGCGGGCGGTAGCCGAGGTTGCAGGCGCGCTGCCCCTGATGTTCGCGGGCTGCCCGGAGGTGACCGAGATCGGAGCGCTGCTCGATGCGGTCGACGGCGTCGTGCTGGCCGGCGCGCGCGCCAACGTGCATCCGAGCCGTTTTCGCGTCGAGCCGGACCCCCGGCATGAGCCTTACGACGTCAACCGCGACGATCTCGCATTGTCGTTGGCGCAGGCCTGCGTCGCCCGCCGCGTTCCGATCTTCGGCATCTGTCGCGGACTGCAGGAGATCAACGTCGCATTCGGCGGCTCGCTGCATCCGGAAATTCGCGAATTGCCGGGACGCCTGAATCACCGGATGCCGCGGCTGGAGAACGGCGAGATTCATCCGGACCTGAACGTGGTGTTCGGCGAACGCCACGATGTCCGCCTGGTTCAGGGCGGCGTGTTTGCGCGATTGCTCGGCTGCGAGACCATCCGCGTCAATTCGCTGCACGGCCAGGGCATCCTCGAGCCCGGCGAGCGCATTATCGTCGAAGGCGTGGCCGAGGACGGCACCATCGAGGCGATCCGCATTGCCGATGCGCCGGCCTTCGCGCTCGGTGTGCAATGGCATGCCGAATACGATCCGCAACGCAATCCGGTCAACCGGGCGTTGTTCGAAGCGTTCGGCGAGGCGCTGCAACTGCGGCGGCGCGCGGCCTGAGCGCGATCCGCGGGCGCGATGACGGATTGAAGTCGGCGAGGGGACTTAGAGTCTTTCACCGTTTCATGGAAACGATGAAAGACTCCAGCTTCTTGATTTGACGCGTTTTCTTCACGCGAACCGGATTCCACTTCGCTCGAA
>NZ_MKRN01000045.1:2493-3410 GCF_001896955.1 Nitrobacter sp. 62-13
TTTGACGCGTTTTCTTGACGCGAACCGGTATCCATCCCCGGGTCGGTCCGGAGGACGTGTCTTGCTCGAAAGCGTCATAACCCTATTCCAGATCGACGCGGAACGGTCGGCCTTCGATCGCCATGTTGCCGGGACCCATCTCGTCGAGCGCGCGCAACATCCGTCCCTCGCGGCCGAGCGCCTTGTCCGCCAACGTCACGATCAGGCGGTTCGGCTGCGCGATCGGCGAGGCTGCGCGGATCTGCCGTGCGATGGAGATTTCATCGCGATGCGGATTGAGCGCGCAGGCGGCGGTGAAGGCGCTCGCGGTCGAGCGGCTGATGCCGGCGTAGCAATGCACGACCAGCGGCGCCTTGCGGTCCCAGCCGCGGATGAAGGCGAGAAGCTGCAGGATATGGCCGTCGTTCGGCGCGACGAAGCCATCCGCGGGCTCGCTGATGTCGTCCATCGACACCTTCAGGTGATTGGCTTCGAGCACCGAGTGCGGACGCTGCACCTGATCGACATTGGCCATCACGGTGAGGATATGGCTGGCGCCCGTGGTTCTTACGGTATCGGCAAGCAAGGCTAGCGAGCAAACGTGGATCATGGCATTCCCGGTTTTTCGGAAAATATAGGCTCGTGCGCACGGCAACGAAAGACGGCCTGCAGCTTGGAACATCAGGCCTGCAGGCTCTGGAACCGCGTCAGGAACCGCTTCTCGGCCTTGCTCGCCGGCCATGGCGTCAGATAGTCGTCGATCATTGTCGCAGGCAAGCCGGGATCGCTGCCGAACAGGCGCTTCGCCTCGGCCTCGGAGAAGCCCGCAAGATGAGTCGCTTCGAGATAGGCCGCGCCCATGTCGGCATCCTTGATCTGCCGCTCGATATCGGCGGGCAGCGCCGGTTGCAGCCCGAAGCGGACGTGGATCGCCGACA
>NZ_MKRN01000046.1 GCF_001896955.1 Nitrobacter sp. 62-13
AGTCGGTCAACAAACGCCGCATGTCGGGATGGCCGGTGAAGATCACGCCGTAGAGATCGTAGGTCTCCCGTTCGAACCAGTCGGCGCCGGGAAACACATCGATCAGCGATGGCACCTGCGTGGTCTCCGAAGCCTCGACGCGCAGGCGAATGCGCGTATTCATCGTCGGCGACAGGAAATGATAGACCACGTCGAAGCGCTTCTCCCGGCCGGGATAGTCGACCGCGGTGACGTCGGTGATGTTGACGAAGCGGCAGCGCTGATCGTCGCGAATGAAGCGGGCGACATCGACAATCTTCGCCGCCTCGACCGTGACGCTCAATTGACCGAACGACACGGAATGCCCGATCGCCGCGCCGGGAAGCGTGGCTACGATCATCTGACCCAAGGCATCGAGCCTGCTGTCGTCCATTCCTTCAAACCTTCAACGTTCGATGGTTCCAGTTCGCCGGATCTTTTTCTGCAGCAGCAGAATGCCGTAGAGAAGCGCTTCCGCGGTCGGAGGGCAGCCCGGCACGTAGACATCGATCGGCACGATCCGGTCGCAGCCGCGCACCACCGAATAGGAATAGTGGTAATAGCCGCCGCCGTTGGCGCACGATCCCATCGAGATGACGTAACGCGGTTCCGGCATCTGGTCGTAGACCTTGCGCAGCGCCGGCGCCATCTTGTTGGTCAGCGTGCCGGCAACGATCATCACGTCCGACTGACGCGGCGAGGCGCGCGGCGCGAAGCCGAACCGCTCGACGTCGTAGCGCGGCATCGACACCTGCATCATCTCGACCGCGCAGCAGGCGAGACCGAAGGTCATCCACATCAAGGAGCCGGTGCGCGCCCAGGTGATGAGGTCGTCGGCGGCGGCGACGAAGAAGCCCTTGTCGGACAGTTCGTGCTTGACCTCGAGGAAATAGGGATCGCCGGCGCCCACCGGCCGGCCGGTCCGGGGGTCCAGAATCGGACCCGCCGCCGGCGCCACGGGCGGCCCGCCGGCAGAGGAAGCAGCATTGGCGAACTTCGCGGTAGGAGAGCTCAATCCCATTCGAGCGCGCCTTTCTTCCATTCGTAGGCAAAGCCGACGGTCAGCACACCAAGAAACACCATCATCGACCAGAAGCCCGTGACGCCGAGCTTGCCGAACGTGATCGCCCAAGGGAATAGAAATGCGACCTCAAGGTCAAAAATGATGAAAAGAATTGCGACGAGGTAAAACCTGACGTCGAACTTCATGCGGGCGTCGTCGAACGCATTGAATCCGCATTCGTAGGCCGAAAGCTTCTCGGGGTCAGGCTGCTGATAGGCGACGATAAAAGGAGCGATCAACAGCACGGCACCGATCGCGGCCGCTATACCGATAAACACCACAAGCGGAAGATAGTTCTGCAAAATGCCGGTCATCGGCGTTTCCCCTCGCTGCGGCCGCTCGACCCGCAGTTTTGTTAGACTATTGGAACTTTTGAGAGGCTTTAGCTTAGTGCAACAGGGGTGGCAAGATAGCCTATTTTGACGCACCCAAGACAAGAGATTTGCGGCTTGACAAGAGCCGTAAGACGACGCGGCAGCCCTCCCCTCGACGCTGCGCCGCGACATTCAATCGAACCCCGCGTCCGCCTCCGCAAAAAACAGGCAAACGAAACCATTTTGGGATGCCCGCGAAGCCGTTCTGAAACAGACCGGATTTATTGCTCCTGCCAACGGCGCACGGCGATGCCGGGAGACAGGAGGCGATCATGAACCATTCGATCAAGAGCGCGGACCGCGCCACACACCTGAAGATCGTGGCCATCGCGCTGGTCCTCGGCGCCGCGCTGGCAGGTTTTGGCACCTCCGTCCGTCCGGGCACCGACGCTGTCCAGACCGTCCATGTCTTCAAAGCCGGCCAGCCGACGATGATATCCAGTTCGGGATCATCCCTGGTGAGGTGATTTCGGATTGTTCAGCCCGTGCGGACAGTTTTGCCGTCATGCGGCCCTGCATCAGAGCGAAGCGTGGAGCATTTTGATTTAGCACGTCTCGTCGCGCGAACCGGTACCACCTCGCACTTCGCTCGAAACCGCTATGGACGTCTGACAAAGCCTGCGGCTGGATGTCGCTGGCAAGCTCCCTCGCCGGTCGAGCCTGACGCCATCCAGTAAGGCCAACAAAGCGAGCGTCGGATAGGCAACCTCGCCGCAGCATCCCAGGGCGGGACGGTTGGAGGCCGCGAGGAAGAAGGTGAGCAAACCGTAACGAAGGAACCGTTGTTCCTTCGGAACGTGCTCGGAGCGCGCTGGTTGACCCACATCAACGAAAGGAGGCGCTTCCAATGGCTTACGATCCCGAAACGCGTCCCAGTGTGGGCAAAGATGTGCCTCAGGACCCCCAAGGCGCTCATCCGCCCCCGGCTCCTGATAACACGCGCCAAAGCCGGCCACGGTCGTTCGCAGACACGCCGAACCCCGATCCTGGATATCCAGACCAAAAGACCATGAACCAACAAAATCCAGACCAACAGCAGAATCGAGGCGAGAGGCCGCGGGTGCAACAACAGCAGGATGAAGGCATCCGAAAAGCGGAGATCAGGAAGGCTGTGCAGCAAGACAATCCAGACAACAACCCGCAGGGTCAGCAGAAAACCGGATATAGCGGCGGCACCTGAGGAAGGTTTTACATTCGCGTGACGAAAAGGCCGTCCATTGGGCGGCCTTTTTTTCTTATGGGAGAGCTCCGCCGGAGCGGCTTATCTCTTACTTCCACGAGTTCGATCGCAAGGTGATGGCCGTCCACCGGGGCCATGGCAGGCAGCATCACCCGATGCAGTGGGCCTACCTGCCGCATCGCGGGGCAAGTCGTCAGGCTGACGGATGAAGCACGGCCGCGCGGCCGGCGCGCGATGCGGCAGGTAAACGGTCGGCCGAACGAAAATGGTACCCAGAGTCGAATCGTCGCATATTGATGAATCGAATTGCAACGATGGATGGAGAGCTAAATGCTTGAAAACACTGGCGCGAGAGACGGGACTCGAACCCGCGGCCTCCGCCGTGACAGGGCGGCGCTCTAACCAACTGAGCTACTCCCGCGGATGCCATGTATCCGCACAGGTGTCAGGGCTTAAAGGCGGGACCTTTCCAAGTCAAGGCAGTTGCAAATCCCCTTGGATGACAGGCATTTTCGAGGGATCAATGCAAAAAACAGGCTGTTTACAGGCAGAACGACGTGGTCGGCACCTCCCCGAATCGACCAATGCCTGATACGCCTTGGTTTCCGAAGCCAGCAACGACGAGGAAAGCCACATGGCGAAGAAGGCAGCGACCCCGAGCACCGTGACGCTGAAGCATCTCGCGGCGGCATTGGCCGATGACCATGAATTGTCGAAGAAGGCCACCGAGGCCATCCTGGGCGACATGGTCACCCGCATCACCAAGCATCTCAAGAAGGGCGACCGCATCCGCATCGTCGGTCTCGGCATCCTTCAGGTCCGCAAGCGCGCCGCCCGCATGGGTCGCAACCCGGCCACCGGCGAAGCCATTCACATCAAGGCTTCGAAGAAGGTCGCGTTCCGGGCCGCAAAGGAACTCAAGGAAGCCGTCTGACCGAAGCGCGCGGAATCCGAACGGTCCGGTTTGAACGCCTGAGGTTCTTCCCGCAAACCGGATCGCCAAGCGGATCGTCAAGCCCGGATCATCGCGGGTCAGACCGAAACGACAGATGTCGTTTATCCGATCTCGGATAGACGGCCGCCTGTGATATAGTCTTTCGATACGATGGCCGCTTCGATCACATTCAACCACACGGTGACGGAACGCTTCCTGCGCTACGTCGTCATCGATACCCAGTCGGACCCGGCATCTCCGACTTATCCATCCACGGACAAACAGAAGAACCTTGGCCGCCTGCTGGTGCGTGAACTGAAGGAGATCGGCGTGGCGGACGCCTGTCTCGACCAGTACGGTTATGTGTATGCGACGATCCCGGCAAACAGCGCCAAGCAGGTGCCGGTTATCTGCCTCTGCTCGCATATGGACACTTCGCCGGACTGTTCAGGTGCGAACGTCAGCCCGCAGATCGTCAGGAATTATCGCGGCGGCGATATCGGGCTCTGCGGCGATCCGTCGCAGGTGATCCGGTTGGCAGACAACCCGCCCCTGGCCGACCAGATCGGCAATGACATCATCACGTCCGACGGTACGACGCTGCTCGGCGCCGACAACAAGGCGGGCGTCGCCGAAATCATGGACGCCGCCCAGGTTCTGCTCGCCAATCCTCAGATCAAGCACGGCGCCATCAAGATCCTGTTCACGCCGGACGAGGAAATCGGGCGCGGCGTCGACAAGGTCGATCTGAAAAAACTGGGCGCGACCTTCGCCTATACCATCGACGGCGAGACTGCGGGCCATATCGAGGACGAGACGTTCTCGGCCGACGGCGCCGTCATTATCATCGAGGGAGTCAGCATCCATCCGGGCTTCGCCAAGGGAAAGATGGAGCACGCGATCAAGATCGCATCCCGCATCGTCGATCGGCTCCCCAAGGACACGTGCTCGCCCGAGACCACCGACGGGCGCGAGGGCTTCCTGCATCCGACCAGCATCAGCGGCACGCTGGAGCGCGCGACGCTCAGCTTCATCGTGCGCGACTTCACCGATGCCGGCCTGAAGGAAAAGGAAGCCCTGCTGGAAAAAATCGCCCGCGAGGTCATGGCTGACTTCCCGCATTCGACCTACCGGCTGGAGATCCAGCCGCAGTATCGCAACATGAAGCAGATCGTGGAGCGCCATCCCGAGATCGTCGACAACGCGGTGGAAGCCATACGCCGTGCCGGCCTCGCGCCGGTCAAGGGCAGCATTCGCGGCGGCACCGACGGCTCGCGGCTGTCATTCATGGGCCTGCCCTGTCCGAATATCTTC
Organism: Nitrobacter sp. 62-13; assembly: GCF_001896955.1. Taxonomy (GTDB): domain Bacteria; phylum Pseudomonadota; class Alphaproteobacteria; order Rhizobiales; family Xanthobacteraceae; genus Nitrobacter. The sequence goes on from NZ_MKRN01000046.1 coordinate 4,884, forward strand.
GCCGGCGAGCACGCGTTCCATTCACGCACCGAATGGGTCAGCGTGCAGGACATGGAAGCGGCCGTCCGCACCATCGTGCATCTTGCCGCGATCTGGGAAGAACGCGCCTGACGCGACGATCGCAAATGAAAGCATCAATGGCGGCACGATCGTACAAACGAGCCTGCGCGGCATCGTTAAGCTTTCCTAAATGTCGGGCGATATGATCCTCGAATCAACGAGGATGGAAAATGCGCACCAGCTTTCTCGCGGTCATCGGCCTTGCCGCGATGGGATCGACCGGATTAGCCGCCGACCTTCCCGTGCATAGCCGTATCGGCAAAATCTTCGCCGAGCCTGCCCCTCCTTCGCGCACCCGCATCGTGCGTGAGGAAGAGAAAGACTATCCCGAAAGCGCGCTCTATCGATTCCGGTTTCCGCCGCCGGTGCCCGGTTATTACGGACGTCCGAACGACTTCTACTATCGTCCCTACTACGAGGATCGTTCGGTCCTGAGCTACTATTTCGACCGGCTGCCCTATGCCTGCGGGTTCTACGGCTACTGCCAGGACTAGAGCTTTTTCGATTTTGGTGGAAACACCTGCCACGAGACGGCGCGTGCTCCCTCTCCCATTGGGAGAGGGGTGGGGTGAGGGGTTACAACCTATCGACTGGTCAAACCCCCTCACCCGGCGCTTCGCGCCGACCTCTCCCCGATGGGGAGAGGTGAAGTATCGTCCAGGTCGATTCCACCAAAATCGAAAAGGCTCTAGAGCCGCCGCTCAAGAATTTTGCGCGCTCACGACCCAGATCGACGCCGGAAGCACAACCGCCTGCCCCTTGGCGAACGGAGCGAGCGCCTCGTGGATCGACTTCCTGACAGCAGCGACGATATCGGCGGGCTGTCCCTCAATCGCCCGGCTGGTGGGACCGATCTGAAGTGCCGACTCGACAGCGGCATCAAGCCCACGGCCGATCGCGACATCCAATGCGAGATCGCAAGCTTCCATCGCCGTGTCGGAAAAGCCGGCCTTGCCGAGGATGCGATGAACGCGGGCTTCGGAGGCGAAGGAAAACGGACCGGGATCCTCGGGTCCGACTTCGGGCAGTTTCGGGACATGATTGTAAGCAGCCTGTAGCGGCGCCATCAGCCAGGGATTGGCGCGCGCTTCGCGCCAGCACACGAAGGTCAGGCGGCCGCCCGGCCGCAATGCCTTCCTGAGGTTGGCGAACGATGCGGCCGGCTCGGCAAAGAACATCACGCCGAACCGGGAGACGATCAGGTCATACCACCCCGGCTTGAACGGATAGACGCTGGCGTCGGCGAGCCGGAATTCTATCGGAGCGTTTTGTGGCGCGACTTGCCTTGCCCGTTGCAACATCGGCGCCGAGATGTCGACACCAAGAACGCGGCCGGCAGCACCGACCTTCTCGGCAAACGCCCGCGTGGTGGCTCCGCAGCCGCAGCCGACATCGATGACGCGCTCGCCCGGATGCGGTTTGGCGCGATCGAGCAGGATCGCCGACACCGGCTCCAGCATCTCATCCTGAGCCTGCTGCCGATCGACCCAACGTTGACCGCCAGGTCCATTCCAGTAAGCGATCTGGTCCGCGTTCGGTGTCTGGGGATCTTCCGCCATCCGCAGGAACCTGAAGTCAATGGTAGGCGGCGAGAGATTCGAACTCCCGACCCTCTCGGTGTAAACGAGATGCTCTAACCAGCTGAGCTAGCCGCCCTCACCTTCTGTTTATAGCGTTTTCGAGCGAAGTGGAATCCGGATCGCGTGAAGAAAACGGTTAAATCAAGAATCCGGAGTCTTTTACCGTTTCCATGAAACGATAAAAGACTCTAGCGCCGACGCTTCCCGCTACGCAAGCCGCCGGTCGCGGCAGTCGGATCCGTCTTGCGGGCAGAGGCCGAGAAACCGCGAGTACGTTGCTCTCCGTGTTGTTGCGACACTCCGGCCGCCAGGCACAACCGCCTCATAACGCAAACGGCGCCCGCGAAGGGCGCCGTCTGGTCGATTCGTTCATGACCTTCTGTGCGCGGCTCAGTGCGCGGTCAGGCCGCCCGCCGCCTCGTCAGCCGCATCAGGATTGACCGGAAGTTTGGTATCTTCCTCCCAGACAATCGGCTTCGGCTGCCGCACCAACGCCTTGGCGATCACCTCGTCCATCCGCGCGACCGGAATGATTTCCAGTCCGCCCTTGATGGCATCGGATATCTCCGTCAGGTCCTTGGCATTCTCATCTGGAATCAGCACCGTCTTGATGCCGCCGCGCGATGCCGCCAGCAGCTTCTCCTTCAGGCCGCCGATCGGCAACACCCTGCCGCGCAGCGTGATCTCGCCCGTCATGGCGATGTCGCGCCGGATCGGAATGCCGGTCAGCACCGAGACGATCGTCGTCGCCATCGCAACGCCGGCCGAAGGACCATCCTTCGGCGTGGCGCCTTCGGGCACGTGGACGTGGATGTCGCGCCGCTCGAACAGCGGCGGCTCGATCCCGAAGGTGATCGCGCGCGAGCGGACATAGGATGCCGCCGCCGAGATCGATTCCTTCATCACGTCGCGCAGGTTGCCGGTGACCGTCATGCGCCCCTTGCCGGGCATCATCACGCTTTCGATCGTCAGCAACTCGCCGCCGACGTCCGTCCATGCCAGACCCGTTACGACGCCGATCTGATCGTCGGTCTCGATCTCGCCGAAGCGATACTTCGGAACGCCGAGAAACTCCTCGACGACCTTCTCGTTCACCTTCACCGACTTCTTCTTCGAGAGCATCAGCTCCTTCACCGCCTTGCGGGCGAGTGTGGAAAGCTCACGCTCCAGATTACGCACGCCCGCTTCGCGGGTGTAGCGGCGAATGATCAGCAGAAGCGCGTCGTCATCGATCGACCACTCCTTCGAATCAAGGCCGTGCTTGCTGAGCGCGTTCGGGATGAGGTGCTTGCGGGCGATCTCAACCTTCTCGTTCTCGGTGTAGCCCGCGATCCGGATGATCTCCATGCGGTCCATCAGCGGTCC
>NZ_MKRN01000047.1 GCF_001896955.1 Nitrobacter sp. 62-13
GACTCACCGGCGTATAAATCCGGTCGTTGTTGACCAGCTTGACCCAGTCGTTGCGGCCCGACAGAACCAGCGTGAAACGATTCCACTTGATCTGGTCCTGCAGGTAAAGGCCTGCCTGGCCCTGGGTGAGGTAGATATCCTGATAAAGTGGGCCATCGTAGACTGTGTTGACGCCATAGACCGGATTCAGAAGGTTCAGATCGGTCGCCGAGCCGGCCCCCTCCTTGTCGTCGAGCGCATAATGCTTCAGGTCGAGTCCGACCAGCGCGGTGTGCTGGAACGGACCCGTGGCGAAGCGATACTCAAGCTGATTGTCCAGGTTAAGCTGCGTCGCTTTCGAGGCCGCCAGGAAATTGCCCCGCGCGAGATCGGCGGCGTCCGGCGTGGTGGCGTAGCCCATACCGTACAAGCCGGTGTAGTTCACATCGACGTGCGCCGCGCGGCCGTTCTGGCGGAACGTCGCATTGTCGGAGAAGCTTTTCTCGAACTGATAACTGACCATGTGTTGCGCGCGCGCGTAGCGGTCGACGGCGGGGTCGCCGGTGAACAGGTTCGTGGGTATCCGGCCGAACGGAGCGTCGGTCACGGTGCCTTCATAGGGCAGCCAGTTCAGCGCCCTGGTCTTGTTGTAGGACGACATGGCGAAGACGGTCAGTCGCGTGTCTGCATCGGGCAGCCAGGTCACGGACGGCGCGATGAAATAATTGTCGTCGTTGACGAAGTTGGTCTGCGTGCCGCCGCCCTGGATCTGGCCGACGACCCTGTAGAGAATCTTGCCGTTGCCCGGCTGCGTCGCGACCGGGCCTCCGAAGTCGAACTGGGTGTAAGCGTTACCGAAATTGTTGACGCCGGCCTCGATATAGCGAACGGGCTCCGCGGGAGGCAACTTGCTCACGGCGTTGACCAGCCCGCCCGGCGATGATCCGCCGTAAAGAATTGCCGACGGTCCGCGCAGCACCTCGACGCGCTCGAGATTGAACGGCTGCAGTTTCCAGCCGGCATAGCCAAAATAGAAAAGCTGCAGGCCATCGAGAAACAGCGACTCGTTCTGCGCGTCAAATCCGCGGATCGTGAACCAGTCGTCGCGAAAATCCGTTCCGAACGTCGCGGCTACGACTCCGGGCGTATAGCGAAGCGTATCGTCGAATTTTGAAACAAGCTTCTGGTCGCGAATCTGCTCGGCGCCGATCACCGACAGCGACTGCGGAATTTCCACGATCGGCGTCGCCGTCTTGGTGCCGGTCAAGCTCCGGTTGGCGACATAACCGTTTACGGGACCTGATGCGTTCTCGCCCTGCACGTCGATGGTATCAAGAGGGATGGCGCCGGCCGGCAGCCCGCCGGCGGCGGAGGCCGCGGAAAGGTCGACAATGGTCACCGTATTTGCGCTGGTGAAGCGGTAGGTGAGGCCAGAGCCCGCGAGCAGGCGGGTCAGCGCCTGGTTGCGCGTCAGCGTCCCCGCAATGCCGGCGCTGCGGCGTCCCGCGACAAGATTTGAGGGGAACAGCAGCCTCAGCCCGGCGCGGTCGGCAAACGCATTGAGCGCGCCGCCGAGATCCTGCGCCCCGATGTTGAAGGCAATGGCCTGCGACGGTCCCCGCTGCGGTGAAACGTTTTGGGCGACCGCAGGCTGGGCGACCGCACCGCTCATCACAACCGCTAAAGCGGCCGCCGATCCCAAAAATACATCCCTGAGCGCGGACCCTGCACCTTTGCGCCGTCCATTATCCTCTGCCTGACTCATGGTGTGATGCCCGCTGCCCCAATGATGTGCGTGAGGTTTCGGGCGATGACGCCTCCGCCCCGCCCCTCCGAAGCAAGGACGAAACGGCTCCGGGAAACTTGCAGCGGCTTCGGTGAAAAAAGCTCATTTTCGCCGTTGTCGGGCTGGACGGAGGGGCGGGTGCGCGACCGTCCCGGGCGCGGTGCAGCGTGCAATGCTCGGCAGACCCGGAATCGTCATCGTTACAATGCCGAGGTTGGAGCGGTCCGGATCAGCAGTGCACCATTTCATTATGCGCTGCATCCGGGACACGGGACTGACGCCGGAGCGCGGATTGATTCCGTGTCATCGAGAACCGCTTCAGCGAATGATGGTGACGAAGGGCAGCCGCGTCATCCGCACCGGCAACGTGTCCTCGATCGTGCGCAAGATCGCTTCCGGATCGTTGAGATCGAAGACGCCCGTCACCTCCAGCGACCGCAGCCCGTCGCCCACCAGGACGATCGTCCCGCGGCGATAGCGCTCGATGTCGGCGACCACACCCGCCAGCGGACGGCGATTGAAAACCAGTTTGCCGCGGTGCCACGCCGTTTCGATCTCGGCATTGGTCGTCTCCGGCGCCGAGGGTTTTCCGCGCGGAAAGTAACGGACGCGCTGATCCACCCGCGCAACGACCGGGTCAGGCGCCTGATCCGTGGTGATCGCGACCACGCCTTCCACGACCGTCACGATGGCTTCGTCGGCGCGGATATCGATGTCGAAAACGGTCCCGACGGCGCGCGTCTGACCGTCTCCCGCCTCGACGACAAAGGGCCGGGCTGCATCGCGCGCGACCGTAAAGGTCGCCTGGCCTTCCAGCAGAGACAGCCGGCGCTCCGCTGCAGCGAACTTCACCGACAGCGCCGATCTGGCGTTGAGGAACACGGACGAGCCGTCGGCGAGAGCGACCGTGCGCTGCTCTCCCACGTCCGTGGCGTAGTCGGCAAACAGCTGCGGCCCGATGACACCGGACCTCGCGAGAGCAAAACCGGCCACGGCCAGCGTCCCGCCGCCCAGCATGGCCCTTCGCGTCATCTTGGCGCGGCGCGCCTTTCGCTCCAGCTTCTTGGCGCGATCGCCAGCAATGCCAACACCATGCCAGATGGCTTCGGCCTCGCGCGCGGCCACTTCGTGCTCCGCGCTTTGCCCCCGCCATGCCGTGAAAGCGACATGGTCATCGACCGTGGCCTGCCCGGACTTGAGCCTGACGAGCCAGTCGATCGCGGCATCGCTCAACGCAATATCGGCCTTTTGCCGCTCGTCATCCGGTCTCATCGCAATCAGCCCTTCACCGCCGGCGCCATTTCCGCGCATCCACGCGCCGGTCCTCCTTCTAGGACGAAGCGAGGCGGCCGAACATAGACCGGTCCGGCGCAGATATCAGACCTGATGACGGTAATGGTCGCGGCAATGGCGCAACGCCTGCCCGAGATATTTCGCGACCATGCTCTCCGAGACCTTCAGCCGCGCGCCGATCTCCCGATGGGACAGGCCATCGCAGCGGCTCAGGAGCAGCGCCGCCCGCGGCTTGGCCGGCAACCGGGCCAACGCAAGAGCCAGAAGACGAAGCTGGTCGCGATCGATGACGCAGACCTCCGGCGACGGCGCATTATCGGCGACCGCGGCGAGCAGCACCTCGTCACTGACGCAATGAACGCTATGACGCCGCTCCTTGCGGACGAGATCGATCGCGATGTTGCCGGCGACCCGCAAAATGAACGCGTGATGATCGTGAATCGCGGCGGCATCGCCCTTCATCCCCGCAAGCCGCAGCCAGGTTTCCTGAAGCGCATCCTCGGCGAGCTCCTGCGAACCGGTCCGCTTCTTCAAATGCGCGCACAGCGCCTTCCATTGCCGGAGATAAACCGACATCACGTCATCATCGGTACCCGTTGTGGCCGCTGTATCCATGCTGCGATGCGCGATTCCGGGAATGCTGGCGGCAAGCCTTCAGCCGTAACGGAGAAGAGTCGTCCGCAAATCCTGATAGAAGAACCGCAAAATCGTCGCAACGTCGATAATTTAGATGGCTTCTAAGTGGTCGGTTGCGACAGAATGGACTGCGCGGCGGAATCGGCTAGTTCTCGAAGTCGCGTCACCCGACATTTGTCCGTCGGGACAATGCGAAGGCCGCTCCCGACGCTCCATCCCGACAGCGTCGTCGGTCGCGCCATCTTTAAAGCTTGACGCTGGATTCGCGGGCCCAGAGTCGCAGCTTGCGGCAGGACTCGATAAATCCGGCTACCGATTTCGGATCATCGAGCGCGACAAGACCTTCATCCGCCTCGGGATCGACGCCAGCCTTCTGCAAAAGAGACGTCGCATCCGCAGTGAAACCGATGAACTTGCAGTGAGCAAAGGCGTCAGCGACGAAATCACGAGCCGCTGCTTCTCCCGTCAGACGCTGCGCGCCTTCCGCGGAAAGCAGCAGGACGACGGCATCGAACAACACCGATGGTCCACCGTCGATCATGTGGTTGGCCTCGATCCAGCTTCCATCGGCGGCCTCCACGCCACCGACCTTTGGCGCGATCACTTCCATGACCGCTCCCTCTTTCTCGATCGCCGTCATAAGTTTCTTCAGCAGCGCGGCATCGGCGCCACGGCTGACCAGCACGCCCACCTTCCGGCCCGCAAAATTCGGCGGTCCGTTCTCGACGATACTCAGCGCAGGCGACGGTTCCAGATCGTCTCGGGTGGCAATGGCAGCGTCGGCGGGTTTTGGCAATGTCTTGATGGCGAGCTTGTCGGCGACCGTCTCTGCAAGCTCCCGATCGATATTCAACAGATGCGCAACCATTCGCTCACGGATGTGCGGATTCTCGACCTTGCTCAACTCGAACGTCAGCGCCATCGCGATGTGGCGCTGCTCGGGTCCTGTCTGACTGATGAAGAACTGACGAGCCTGGCTGTAGTGATCGGCGAAGCTCTCGGCGCGCAGCCGCACTTTCGGTCCCTCTTCAATAGCTGCGAAAGAGCGAAAGCCGTGTCGCGGACTTTCACGCGGTCCTTCGCTCCACGAGTTCGGCTGATAGTTGGCGCGACCGGTCGGATTGCGCATGGCCATGTGGCCGTCCTGCTGGAAGTGCTGGAACGGACATTTCGGTGCGTTGATCGGAATATGGGTGAAGTTCGGACTGCCCAAACGCTTCAACTGGGTGTCGAGGTAAGAGAAGTTGCGGCCCTGCAAGAGCGGATCGTTTGAGAAGTCGATGCCGGGTGGAACGTTCTGGGTCATGAACGCAACCTGCTCGGTCTCGGCAAAAAAGTTGTCAGGCATGCGGTCGAGAACCAGCCGACCGACGGCTATCGGTTCGAGGAGTTCTTCTGGAATGATCTTGGTGGGATCAAGCACGTCGAAATCAAAACTGTCGGCAAATGCCTGATCAAACAATTGCACCCGCAGTTCCCATTCTGGAAAGTTACCGGACTGAATCGACTGCCAAAGATCGCGACGGTGGAAATCCGGATCGGCGCCGTTGATCTTCACCGCCTCGTTCCAAACGACGGACTGCAATCCGAGCTTTGGCTTCCAGTGGAATTTCACGAAGGTCGATTCGTCCTTGGCATCGAGGAAGCGAAAGGTGTGGACGCCAAATCCTTCCATGAAGCGGAAGGAGCGGGGGATGGCGCGGTCCGACATGATCCACATGATCATGTGCATCGACTCCGGCGTCAGACTGATAAAATCCCAGAAATTGTCGTGGGCCGACTGCGCCTGCGGGAAGGCGCGATCCGGCTCTTCCTTCACCGCATGCACCATATCGGGAAACTTGATCGCATCCTGGATGAAGAAGACCGGGATATTGTTGCCGACGATGTCCCAGTTGCCTTCCCGCGTGTAGAGTTTGACCGCAAAGCCGCGCACGTCGCGGGCCAGGTCGACGGACCCCTTGGACCCAGCCACGGTCGAGAAACGCACAAAAGCCGGGGTCTTTTCCCCGGCGCGCTGGAAGATATCGGCGCGGGTATACTTCGCGAGCGATCGATAGGTCTCGAAATATCCATGAGCACCGTAGCCGCGCGCATGCACCACCCGCTCCGGAATCCGCTCATGATCGAAATGAAAGATCTTCTCGCGGAAATGAAAATCCTCGATCAGGCTGGGTCCGCGCTCCCCTACCTTTAAGGTGTTCTGATCGTCTGAAACCGGACCGCCTTGGGCTGTCGTCAGAACCGGGACATCGCCTTCGGCGAACTGATGCAGTTCCCCGCCGTTCCCTCTTATCAGCTTTTGGTCGTGGAGGGCCGCACGCTTATCCGACGCCCCTTTTGAGGTCTTGGCCATTTTGCTTCCCTTGAGAATTGATGCGCTTCGTTCATCTGTCTCAATGCGGCGGGTAACCCACAGTTCCGACGGGCGGCACTATTCGGAATGGATGAAACTGGGCTCTGCGCTCCACGCGAATGGCCGAGTTTACAGCGCGCCAGGGACGATCACCCTTCGATCCGTCTCAACTATCTGACTGTCAGCGGTTGCGCCCCGATTTGATCGACGCACATTGCGACGGAGCCCTGTCCGACCGCCACCGAAATAAACTTGGTTCCATGTCGGGCATGTCGGAAGCGACGGTCGGTAATGCGGTCGAAGCACGATCGCAACGGGAAGCTAGGGGACGATTGACGCCTGCAGCGAAAACAACGCTTTCCAAGAGCGTCGATATGCTCGCCGGGCGTCCGTTTGTTCGTCGACATTCCTCAAAATCAACCTGCGAACCGCATTGACATACTCTGGCCAGAAAGCCGCTCTCGCATGAGGACCATCGATTCGATAACTCACACCGAGAGGCCCTTGCTATGGAACTTCTCATTCCACCTCGGCACCGAGAGCAATTCGGAACGCTCAAAGAGCACTATGCTACGGGCCCGACAAAGATTGGCCCTATCACCTGGAATGGATATCTCAGGGTACGCACGGACGATCAACGATTGATCGATGCGCTTACGCAGCAACTGGACGCCCAACCTCAGTAGCGCAATCATATTTCGCCTGTTCTTTCGCGAACTCTGCGTGGTTGGTCCGACGAGCAGCGCTGCGATCATGCACGCTGCCATTATTTTCGGGCGTGAATGGCCGGTGCTGTGCCGGTGCACAACCGTGCTGCGACCTTACAAAGCTCAAAACCCTCCGGCACTTCGTTTGCCAAAGCGACGCAACGGGTCGAGCCGGTTCGACGTCGGGAGTTCGGACCTCTGTGAGTCACCTCACGGTGCCGACCAGTGGAAGGCTTCATGCTGCGGGTCATGGGAGACCAAGGGGTCTCGTTCTCAAAGGAGGAGAAATCACCATGACTTGTGGAATGCGCGAGACAATCACGGTTAGTTACTGGGGCGTATGCTGGAAGTGGGGCTTCATTCCCTATCCCTGCAAGAAGACGAAAACCGAGGTCAAATACCGATATGATTTCCTTCCCTGGCGCACCAGGTTCAGTTGGTCTCCCTTCCGTCGCAGTTACGAGGGATGCTGTAACGGCACGCTTTTCGGATGGTCCTATTGGACCTGGTCGCCGTTCGGCACCGGAAACGGTCCGTGGATCACGTATCAGACGCTGACGTATTTTTCCGACTCAACGATTGGCTCGATCGGTCCCTGCCCGTTCAACAAGGGTACGGCCGCGCAGCCCGTGTCCAAGGTAGCCCACGGCTCGATCGCGACCGAAGCTGCTGAGAAAATCAGCGAGGACCAGGGTTGTTCCTGCGGCTAGCACGTTGCAAACCCGCATGATGGAAGCCCAGCTCCGTCCGATGATCCTGATCGACGAGTTCACCCGGGAATGCCTCAGCCCCGGGTGGGCCCATCATACCAAGGTCGAAGCGAGTTCCCTGGTAAATGACCGGTAAAGACGGCCATTTGCCGCCGGAGTGAACTCCTATGCCGCGCGGTCTCGCAATGCGACTTCCGCCTCAGCATCCAGATCGTCGAGGACCGCTTCAAAGGCGACGATTGCGCTTTGGATGGCGGCAATTTCTGCAATCTGACGTTCCGACAGCGGGCCATGCTGTCCCATCAGCGCGACAATCAGGTCACGACGCCGCTCCTTCAATTGAACAAGAGGTAATCCGTGATCTTCGAGCAACGCGCGCATCGTCACAATCTCCAGCCGATGCCCCGCATAATAGATAAAAAGTGCTGAGACCGATTTTCACAGACGCTTAAAATTATTTGGATCGGACAAGAAGCGGCTATTATTCCATCCTGACCGGCGGTGGCCCCCCGCGCTTCCAAATGCTGCCGGCCGCGATGCTTCTCAGCCACGGCCGCCGTACTCTGTGTTTTGTTGACCCTGACGATTGTCCGGATCGATTCTGTCGTTCTCGACAGCCTTTTGGATTTCGGTGTTCCTGTCGGCCTGCTGCTGTTGCGGAAGTCGCTGATCCGGATTTTTCTGACCCTGATCGGGCGTCAAAATCTCCTCTTGTTGTCCCGGCAGGTTAGTGACGACCGGCGCGTTCCGAATGCGTTCCGAGGGAATAGCCCTTTGGCCGACCTGTTCCAGAGAGGCGGATGATCCCAAAAAACTCAGGAAGGCGACCAGCGATATCGTCCCCACGATCACAACGGCCAAGGCTCGTTCACTGGATGCTCGCAGATTATCATCATTCATCTGGGGCTAACGCGAGCGCACACGACCGGTTTCCGGATCACCATCCTAAAAATCTCGGCGCGCGTTCGATGCCTGCAAGTTTCATTCGGTCGCTCGCCAAAGTGTGCTCAACTGCTGTGCGGTCCTTGTCGGCTAGTGCACGGAACCTCCCGTCGTCGTCAGCCAAGCTCGATCGGCGGCCTCACCAGCCTCAGCCCGATCCCTCGACATCAGGGAGCCATCGTTCCGCCGAAGGCGGCCTTCGCGCGAACCGCGGCTACTTCCAGTCGGATCGCCCGATCGGAATACAAACAACAAGGCCGGCAAGACTTCGCACACCGCAAGCTCCTCTCACGGGGCTGGCGGCGTGGTCAGGTCATTCATCATCGAAGTTACGAAAGGCGCATTCTAGGCGCGCGGGAATACCGGCCTCGGCTTGGGTTTTTGCACACCGGAAGAGTTAGCCCATGCTTCAATCTCGCTGGCAGCCTCAGCTTTGCGAGCTTTCTCCAATAGCGCCTGGCGTTCAGGTCCCGGCTCTAGCGTTTTAGCTTCATCACGCGCGTTTCGAGCGAACTCGCTCAGCCGGTCAGTCAATGTCAGCTTCTGGAATTTTTCGAAACTCATTGAGTGCCTTTCGCTCTTTCGAGCGCCTTTCTCCCCTTTTGAGTAGCAATTTTGAGTACCGGTGCGCTTTGCGGACGCAACCTTTGCGGAACGCCTTGCACAACATACGTCTTGCACTTTGGTTCCACCCTCGGCGGCGGAACAGAATCTCATAGCCAGGCGTTTTATAGTGGAATTGTTCTTTGCGGCCTGTTTGAAAGGATCATCCAATGATGCGCAAACTTCTCCGAATGCTGGAATCGGCGCTGCAGCTCACGTTTCCGCCGCCGCGGAAGCTTGTTCGGGCAGCTATCCGCCGTTCTCGAAGATAATCGCTCGAAGATAATCGGGCGACGCGAGATGGTTTCCGCTCAAAAAGCGGAGACCATTTTTTGCGCGCCTCGCGCAAGGCGCGTTAACGTCGCATGGCGACGCAGCGAACGTTTCGAAACGGCTGCATCATCGGTCAATTTTCCGCCGGCGGGATCACCAAGCCGAATGCCATTTGGCGATCAGCGAGGAGCGCCAGTGCGATTGAGCTGATCCAGCGCAATGGAGTCGATATCGGTCAACGGGTGAAGGTTGCGCGAAGCCGCGTTCGACCGAATCTGCGGCGACAGGCCGTGTTCGGTCTTCTCCCACCGGTAGGGTTCGGTCAGCAGTTGATACAGGGCGCGCCACGCCGCGATCGAAAGGCAGGCCCAATAGAGCGGCGTCAGCGCCAGGATCCAGCCCTGCCGCAACTGTCCTCGCCGCGCAAGACCCATCAGGCCGACCACGATCGTCGAGACGAACCCGGCGACGATCGTGATCAGGTAGAGCGGCATGACCGGGCTCGCGGCGAACCATCCGGCCCCTCCGCCGGCACGCGCCAGCATATCGGCAGCGAGAACCGGGAAGGCCAAAGCCGTCAGCACATTGCCGCCGACGACCGTGTTCAGCGTGAAAAACCCCTTCGCGCCCGCTTCCCGCCACAGCCGCCGGGGGCGGCGCATGTGGACGCTCCAGGTCTGCATCCACCCCTTCATCCAGCGCGAACGCTGGCGCAACCATCCTCCGAAACGCGCCGGCGCTTCCTCGAAAGTCGTCGAGGGAAAGGTGGTCGATCGGTAGCCGAAGCGCGCAAGCCGAAAACCGAGATCGGCATCCTCGGTAACGTTGTAGGCATCCCAGCCGCCCACTTTGCGGAGGATCGCGGTGCGAAAGTGGTTCGACGATCCGCCCAGCGGCAGCGGTGCGCCGAATGACGCGAGTCCCGGAAGGAAGACGTCGAACTGCCCGGCATATTCGGCGGCGAACATGCACGATAACCAGCTATCCGATTGGTTCTCTATACAAAGGCTGGCCTGGGCGCAGGCCACCTCCTTGCCATTTATCCGAAAAGCTTCGAGCGCGGCGCGGAGCTGGCCTGGATCGGGGCGATCCTCGGCATCGAACACGGCGGTGAAGCTACCGCGCGCGAACGGCAGCGCGCAGTTCAGGGCCTTCGGCTTGGTGCGCGGTCCTTCCGCCGGGACCAGCAGGACCTGGACATGCGGCATCGGGCCGAGCCTGGCAAGGGCGGCGCGGGTTTCGAGGTCGTCGAGCTCGATGACGACGATGACGTCGAGTTTTTCGCGCGGGTAATCCAGCGCGCCGATGGCCTGCATCAGCGATGCGACCGACGACGCCTCGCGGTAGAGCGCCGCGATCACTGTATAGACCGGCAGTCGGTCGTCGGGGATATGCGGCAATCGCGCCGCGGGGCGCGGCGGCCTCAAGCTGGCCGCGAGCCGGAGGCCGATGAATACGAGAAACCAGACCGCCAGCACACCGCTCAAGGTGTCCAGAAGGGATACGGACATCAGCGTCATCATGACCGCCAGGACGCCGGTCTGCGAGAGGCGCCGCATCGCCCGCAGCCCGGGGGCGGCGCCGGAAGCCGTCGGCGCGGCGGACAAGTCCGGAAATCGCTGCCCGAGCGCATTGGCGGCGGACCGGCCGAGCGCGTCACCCGCCTCGTGCCGCAGCAGAAACTGACTGAGATCCTGTGTCGAAGTCAGGCGGACCCGATCGCGTAGCGATGGATATTCGACAGCCAGGCGGCAGAGCCTTCGCGTGGCGAAGCCGCGCGGCGCGACCGCCCAGATCAACCGCCCATGCCGGCGCAACGGAAGCAGCCCGTGTTCGGCGGCGCGGGGCAGATGATGATCGGGCAACGGGCACTCGTCACGCGATGCTTCCGCGAAGGTCTCGATCGCAAGGCCCGTGTGAAGGGACAGTGCTTGCAGATACGCATCCTCATCGATGACGCCCGATCGGATCAGCACCTGATCCGCACCGATCCCGAGCTCCCGGCCGCGCGCTTCGGCCGCGCTCAGCAGCGAGGGCGCGAACACCTGTCGCAGGCAATCCAGTTCGCTCGCCGGGCCCGGTTCCGGGTCGCGCAGCCAGTTGTCGTTGCTGGATTGCGGGAGGTGGCCAACGCCGGCGGGAAAGGCCGCCGGCGGGAACGGCCAACCCTCCGCTACGGCGCGGTCCTGCGTGGCGGCCCGTCCGCCATCCTCGACACCACCCAGCCCCGCCAAAGCGTCGCCCCCAACGCAACAAACGATACTCGCGTCCCGCTCCGGATGGTCCTATAAGACCACCGTTCGAAAAGCCCCGCTCAATGCAACCACATATTACCGTTCCCGCCAACGAAAGATTGACGCGCAGCCGCGCGATGACGCTGGGTTGCCTGCTGGTCGCCTGCGGGCTCCTGGTTTTTAGCGCGGCGACCGACAGCGCGCGCGCGCAACCCGCGGCGACGACCTCGGCAACGAAGACCGCCGCCGTCGCGCCGCAGGCAGTGCCGGGCTTCTGGGACCCGCGCCGACGCCCGGACCGACCCGATTTGTCCCGCCTGACCGTGATCCGTTTTCTGACCGAAACCGACTATCCGCCCTTCAACTTCACCGGCCCCGACGGCAATCCGGCCGGCTTCAATGTCGATCTGGCGCGCGCCCTGTGCGAGGAGATCAAGGTCACCTGCACGATCCAGATGCGGCGCTTCGAGACGCTGGTGGACGCACTCGCCAGCAACCGCGGCGACGCCATCATCGCTTCGCTCGCGGTCACGCCGGAACTGCGCAAGCGGGTGGACTTCACCGACCCCTACTATCGGGCGCCGGCGCGATTCGTATCGCGGCGCGACGCCGTCATGTCCGAGGTGCGCCCGGAATATCTCGAGGGCAAGAAGGTCGGCGTGATCGCAGGCTCGGCGCATGAAGCCTATCTCAAGGCTTTCTTTACCGACGCCGAACTGCATGCCTATCCGAA
>NZ_MKRN01000048.1:0-6807 GCF_001896955.1 Nitrobacter sp. 62-13
AAAGCGCGATGCGCGACCGCCACATCAAATGGATCACCAATGCGCGCACCACCAAGGTGGATGCCGAAAAGCTCGTCGTCGAAGAAGTCAACGACGACGGTTCGGTCAAGGCGACGCACGAACTGCCCTTCGCCTTCTCGATGCTGCTGCCGGCCTTCCGGGGCGTCTCGGCCGTTCATGGCGTCGAGGGTCTGACCAATCCGCGCGGCTTTATCGTGATCGACAAGCACCAGCGCAACCCGACCTTCCCGAACGTTTTCGGCGTCGGGGTTTGCGTCGCCATTCCGCCGGTCGGCAAGACGCCGCTGGCGGTGGGCGTGCCGAAGACCGGCTTCATGATCGAATCCATGGTCACCGCTACGGCGGAGAACATCGCTTCGCTTCTCAAGGGCGAGCAGCCGAAGGCGGTCGCGACCTGGAACGCGGTCTGCCTCGCCGACTTCGGCGACGACGGCATCGCTTTCGTCGCGCAGCCGCAGATCCCACCGCGCAACGTCAACTGGTCGTCGCAGGGCAAATGGGTCCACGCCGCCAAGATCGGCTTTGAAAAATACTTCCTGCGCAAGGTTCGCCAGGGCAAGGCCGAGACCTTCTACGAAAACCTCGTCCTCGACATGCTCGGGATCAAGAAGCTGAAGGAAATTCACGTGGAGACGGCCGAATAGGCGCAGTCTTGAAGCAGAGGAGAAACGACAATGACGATCGATCGCGCCGTGATGATGTTCGCCGGCTTCATGGTTCTCGTCTCGCTGGGGCTCGGATTCTACGTGTCGCCCTGGTGGTATCTGCTCACGATCTTCGTCGGGGTGAACCTGATCCAGGCGTCGGTCACAGGCTTTTGTCCCGCGGCCATGGTCTTCAGGAAACTCGGCTGTCCGGCCGGCGTCGCATTTAAATAACGACGAGGCCTTCTCCATCCGATGGTCGGGCGAAACTCGTGATCGCTCCGTGAAAGCTGCAGGCTCATGCATCGACCAATTTTGCGCTTCCTGACAGCCGTCCTCGCCGGCGCCGCGATCGCCGGCGCGACGGCGGCCGAGGCCGGCGAATTCGTCGTCAAGGCCACAACGATTCCCGAGATGAAGGCCGTGTTCGGCCAGGTCGAGAGTCGCATCGTGGTGCCGGCGCGCGCGCGCATCGGTGGCTCGGTTCGAGAGCTTCGCATCAGCCAGGGCGACGAGGTCAAGGAAGGACAGGACATCGCCGTCATTGTCGACGACAAGCTCGCGCTCCAGCTCAACGCTGCCGATGCGAAGGTCGAGGCGCTCAACTCGCAGCTCGCCAATGCACGCGTCCAGCTCGAGCGGGCGCAGCAGCTCCGGGCGAGCGGAGCAGGCACGCAGGTCAACCTTGATCAGGCCAAGATGCAGTTCGAGGTCGCAACCAACCAGGTTGCGGCGGCCAAGGCGGAGAAGACCGTCATCGAACAGAGTGCGCGCGAGGGCACCGTCTTCGCGCCGGCAACGGGCCGGGTGCTCACCGTCCCCGTCACGCCCGGTTCGGTTATCCTGCCTGGCGAGGACATCGCCCGTATCGCGCCGGGGCCATATTACCTGCGGCTATCGCTGCCGGAGCGCCACGCGGGAGAAATTGTACAGGGCTCCGACGTGCTGGTCGGCGCTCGTGGACTCTCGACCGCGCCAGACGGGCGCTCCGCTCCGCATCGCGGCCGCATCGTCAAGGTCTATCCGGAGATCGTCGATGGGCGCGTGATCGCGGATGTCGAGGTCGAAGGGATCGGCGATTATTTCGTCAACGAGCGCACGCTGGTGTCGATCCCGGTCGGCAAGCGCAGGGTGTTCGCCGTCCCGCCTCAGGCGATCCGGACCATTCATGGCATCGACTACGTGCGCCTTGTCACGCCTGCCGGAGGAATGGACGTCGCCGTCATTCTCGGCGAGGCCGTCGAAGAGGACGGCCAAAGGCGCACAGAGATTCTCACGGGCCTGCACGACGGCGACCGGATCGTGCTGCCATGAAGCTCGGACTTGCCGGCAATCTCACCCGCGCCTTCATCGCTTCTCCATTGACGCCGCTGTTCCTGCTCGCGTCCCTTGCGCTCGGGCTCGTGGCGCTGATCTCGCTGCCGCGCGAGGAAGAGCCGCAGATATCCGTACCCATGGTCGATATCCATGTCACCGCCAACGGGCTGAAGGCCGCGGACGCCGTGAAGCTCGTCACCGAGCCGCTGGAAACGATCGTCAAGAGCATCGATGGCGTCGAGCACCTCTACTCGCAGACCCAGGACGACGGCACCGTGGTGACGGCGCGGTTCAAGGTCGGCACCAGTTCGGACGCCGCCATTCTTCGCGTGCACGAGAAGGTTCGGGCCAACATGAACCGGATCCCGATCGGGATTCCGGAGCCGCTCATCGTCGGCCGCGGCATCGACGACGTGGCGATCGTGGTCGTCACGCTCCGCCCGACGAAAGAGGCTGCGTCCCGATGGAGCGCGAACGGGCTGACGCGGCTCGCCCGTGAGCTGCAGGTCGAGGTCTCCAAGCTGCCCGACGTCGGCCTCACCTATATCGTCGGCGAGCAGCCCGAGCAGTTTCGTGTCGAACCTGACCCGGACAAGCTTTCGCTCTACGGCATCACCCTTCAGCAGCTTGCCGCCAAGATCGAAGGCGCCAACCGTTCGTTCCGCATTGGCACGGTGCGGGAGAACACGCAGCAGCGCGCGATCGTCGCCGGGCAGACCCTGCAGGCGTTGCCCGAGATCGGCAACATCCTGCTCACGGCGCGAGACGGCCGTCCGGTCTATGTCCGCGACGTCGCCAATGTCGTGCTTGCGACCTCGCCGGCCGAAAACCGCGTCACCGACATCCGCAAGACGGCGGATACCGGCCTTGAACGCGCGCCCGCCGTTTCGCTCGCCATCGCCAAGCGTCCCGGCACCAATGCGGTGGTCATCGCCGAGGAGATCGTGCGGCGGCTGGAGCAGGCGCGCGGCCAGATCTTCCCGACGGATGTCGAAATGACGATCACGCGCAACTACGGCGAGACGGCGAACGAGAAGGCCAACGAGTTGTTATTCCATCTCGGCCTCGCCACGGTATCGATCGTGGTGCTGGTCGCCGTCGCCATCGGCTGGCGGGAAGCGCTGGTGGTTGCGGTGGTGATCCCCACCACGATCCTGCTGACGCTGTTCGCCTCCTGGATCATGGGCTACACGCTCAACCGCGTCAGCCTGTTCGCGCTGATCTTCTCCATCGGCATTCTGGTGGACGACGCCATCGTGGTGATCGAGAACATCGCCCGCCACTGGGCGATGCGCGACGGCCGCTCGCGCGCGCAGGCCGCGATCGACGCGGTCGCCGAGGTCGGCAATCCGACCATCGTCGCGACGCTGACGGTGGTGGCGGCGCTGCTCCCGATGCTGTTCGTGTCCGGCATGATGGGGCCTTATATGAGCCCGATCCCGGCCAACGCCTCGGCCGCGATGCTGTTCTCGTTCTTCGTCGCGGTCATCGTAACGCCGTGGCTGATGATGAAATTCGGCGGCGGCCATGCCGGCGGCGGCCACGAGGATGCAGGCGGCGGACGTCTCGGCCGCATTTACGTTGCGGTCGCAAGGCCCATCCTCGCTGCCCGCTGGCGGTCCTGGACTTTTCTTCTGGTCGTCGGCTTTGCCACGCTGGCCTCGCTCGGACTGATCTACACCAGGCACGTCACGGTGAAGCTGCTGCCGTTCGACAACAAGGCCAATCTCCAGGTCGTGCTCGACCTGCCGAAAGGCTCGTCCGTCGAGGATACCGACCGGACGCTACAGGCGATGGTCGATCGCCTGGCATCCGTGCCGGAGATCGTATCGTTTCAGACATATGCCGGCACGAGTGCGCCGTTCGATTTCAACGGACTGGTGCGGCACTATTATCTCCGCTCCGGTCCTGAGCAGGGCGACATTGCCGTGAACCTGCTCGCGAAAGGCGACCGCGCGCGCGCCAGCCATGCCATCGCGCTTGAACTCAGGCAGCGCCTGAAAGGTCTCGACCTGCCGAAGGGCGCCGTGGTGAAGGTGGTCGAACCGCCTCCGGGGCCGCCGGTGCTCGGCACGCTGCTCGCGGAGATCTACGGCCCCGATCCGGACACACGGCGCGCGGTGGCCGACAAGGTTCGCACGGCGTTCAAGAGCGTGCCATTCATCGTCGACGTCGACGACAGCTATCACAACCAGGCTGAGCGCGTGCGCGTCGCGATCAATCAGGACAATCTCGAATATTACAAGGTCGAGCAATCGGACGTTTACGACACCCTGCGCGATCTCTATGGCGGCACCACGGTGGGCTATTCCCAGCGCGGCGGCGGACGCTATCCGATCCCTATCCGTCTCGCGCTGCCCAAGACGGACGCCGTGATGGACGCACGCGCGCTGACAACGCCGGTGCCCGCCAACGCGCTTCCCGGTGGCCGTGGAGTGGTCGAACTCGGCGATGTTGTCAGCATTACCCGTGAGCCGGCGTCCTATCCCATTTTCCGGCACAACGGCCGCGCCGCCGAAATGGTGCTGGCGGAACTCGCCGGCGCCTATGAAGCACCGATCTATGGCATGCTCGCGGTGCGCGATGCCATCGACCGGATCGACTGGGGCAACCTGCCGAAGCCCGTGATCACGCTGCACGGCCAGCCGGACGACGAAACGCATCCGACCCTGCTTTGGGACGGCGAGTGGGAAGTGACCTGGGTGACCTTTCGCGACATGGGCGCGGCCTTCATGGTGGCGATCCTCGGAATCTACATCCTCGTCGTGGCACAGTTCGGCTCCTTCAAGTTGCCGCTCGTCATCCTCACACCGATTCCCCTCACCTTCATCGGCATCATGCTCGGTCACTGGCTGTTCAACGCGCCCTTCACCGCGACATCCATGATCGGCTTCATCGCGCTCGCCGGCATTATCGTGCGCAACTCGATCCTGCTGGTGGATTTCATCCGCCACGCGCGCCGGCCCGGCCGGCCGTTGACCGACGTGCTGCTGGAAGCGGGCGCGATCCGCTTCAAGCCGATCCTCCTGACCGCGATCGCCGCCATGATCGGCGCGGCCGTCATCCTCGCCGACCCGATCTTCCAGGGACTCGCTATCTCGCTGTTGTTCGGCCTCGCATCATCGACGGCGCTGACCGTGCTCGTGATCCCGGCAATCTATGTCGTGCTGAGAGGAGACCGCCCGACCCGACGGGCGTGATTTGCGAGGGTGAGCCGCGATCGTCGCGCGAACCTTCACGGTGCGGATGCCCGGCATGGGGTGCGGATGCCCGGCATAACGGTTTGCTCAATCTGATGCCGCTCCTGGGGCGTCTTTCGAGCGAAGTGGAAATCGGTTCGCGTAAAGAAAACGTGTCGAACCAAAATCATAGAGCCCGCTTCTGATTCCGCCGGAGGCGGAAAGGCGCTAGTGCGACAGGAAAACAGGGACCGTCATCGCCGACAGGATTCCACGTGTCGCTCCGCCAAATACAAATTCACGAAGGCGGGAATGTCCATAGCCGCCCATCACAAGCAGATCCGTTGCGCCGTCAGCAACGTGGGACAGAATCGCATGTGCCACGTCACTGTCAGCAGCAGGCGTCGTTTTCACCTCGACCTTGATATCGTGTCGAGCGAGATGCCGGCCGATCTGGGTTCCACGAAGCACCTGTTCATTCGCGGTCTTTTCATTTTCAACGATAAATATTTCGACGGCGCTGGCTTTCTTCAGGAGCGGCAACGCATCGTTGATGGCACGCGCCGCAGTACGACTTCCGTCCCAACAGCACACAACCCGGTCGAGCTTCAACCCATCCTTCTGGGTGCTGGGAACAACGATCAGCGGCCGACCGGACTCGAACAGCGCCGCCTCGATCAGAATGGTGTTATTGACGCCGTTATTGTCGTCCGATTGCATGACGATGCTTAGATCGGAGCACCGCGCCATTTCCGAAAACGTCTTCGCCGTTCCAAGAATAAGCCGCGATTCAGCCGAAAGATCGTTGCGCTTCATGGCCAGATCAAAACGATCAATCGCACCGCGCGCCTCTGCTGCGCTCTCGGAAAATAGATCGGCGATCGCATCTGCAGGAATATTCGTCGCGAATTTGAATATAACTGCCGTCAGATGCGCGGCAAAAGTTTCGGCCATCGAGCCGGCGAAATCGCGAACGATATCCCGGGAGGGGTCACGTTCCAGATGAAGAATGATGTCTTTGATCATAACTCGCTCCAAAACCCGCGCACCACTCTACGAGATATGGCGTGGGCATCAAAGGCGAATTGACACACATCAAGACAAGCCGCGGCTTGCTGGCGCGCCTCATGCCCGTTTCTGCCGTCAGCCTCGCCAGAGTAAACGGACCGGAGCGAATTCGCTGCAGCCGGCATTACCTGACAAGGTCTTGTTTTTTAGCAGGCAACCGGGCTGACGCGCGGCGGGCCGCGTCTTACCACCAGCCTCCCTGCACCGGGAAAAAGAACTGGCCGCCGCCCCGGCGCGTATTGCTCGGCTGAGGATTTGGATTGCGCTGGCGGGGAAGGAAGCCGAAGCCGTCGTCGTCCTGTTGGGCGCTCCAGTTGTTGTCGTCCGCCATGAGCACCTCGCTCGGCTCGCGCGTAATGAAGCCGCCCTGGGGCTGGTCGCTCAGTACCGCAACAAATTCGGTACGATAGTTGGTCTCCTTGCTCAGCGGCTCGTCGGAGACGACGATCGAGCTTCGTGGCAAGGCGGTCAGGGCGATGCGATGAAGGACGTCCGTCGGAACCGTGATGCGGTCGAGCGCATCTTTGGCGCTGTCCGCATTCTCGATCGTAACGGCGGTCCAGCGCAGGCCCGCGTCG
>NZ_MKRN01000048.1:6826-18917 GCF_001896955.1 Nitrobacter sp. 62-13
TTGAAACCGGGACCTCGATGGTCGCGTCGAAGACCTCGCCGCCCCCATCCGGCGCCGGCTTATGCGTGTTGCGTCGAACGTAAAGCGTTCGCGTCGCACGGCTGATGTAGATCGAAACCGGCTCGAGCGCGAGCTTTGCGTCAAGCGCCGCCTTCGCGGTGTCGGCCTTTTTTGCCTGAGCCATCCTGGCCGCTTCTTTTGCGGCGCTGGCCGCGTCGAGTTTCGAGGACGCGTCCGCCTTGGCGGTATCGAACCGGGCCGTCGCTTCCGCTGCCTTGGCAGCAGCCTTTTGCCTTCGGTCCTCGGCCTTCGCTTTGGCTTGATCGGTCTTGGCTGCGGCCAGCGCCTTGTCGGCGGATGCGAGTGCGGCGTCGGCCCGCGTCTTGAGTCGTTCCATCTTGCGCAGAAGCGCCGCGAGCAGCGCCGACTCCCGAACCGCAGTCGCGGCAGCTTTCCTGGTCTCGGCGGCCATCGTCGCGGCCTCGGCGGCCCCGCGTGAGAGCGTCTCGACCTTTGCCGGGCCATCTGCGATGACCTCTGCGTTCGGCACGAAGAGCGACAGCACCGGGTGGGAAAAATCGACCGGGCCAGCATCATCCGGCGAGATGATCACTCGCATCCCGATCCGGGTCTTGTTGAACAGTTTCTCCGCAAAGCCGTAAGGCATTCGCACACAGCCGTGTGAGGCAGCATGCCCGGGCAGCGGTCCGCCATGCAACGCAAGGCCGTTCCAGGTGATGCGCTGCATGTTCGGCATCCAGGCATCGTCATACATGGTCGAGTGATGGTCCTTATCCTTCTCGACGATGGCGAAGACGCCGGCGGGCGTTTCGCGCCCCTTGATGCCGGTCGAAACCGGCGCGCGCAGGATCCAGCCGTCGGCGTCATAGAACGTGATCTGCTGGCTCTTGATCGACACGATTGCCATGATTGGCTCGCCCGCTTCGCGTGGCGCCGCGGTCTCGCTGGGCTGCGCGTGGCGTGCCTGTTTCGCTGTGGCGTCGGCGATCGGTACGATCAATACGGCCATCGCTGCGAACACCGCCACGGCTAAAAGCACCCAACGGCGCATGGCGATAGATTTCGCCGACGTCAAACGATCCACCATTCGATTCCCCATTTACCGCGGGTGCCCGCTGCCGCGTAACCAATCTTACATATCCCGACTCGTGAGCATGCTCGCTGCTGAAATTGGCACAAAAATGGGCAGTCGGCGTTCGCAAAACCTGCGCCTGTTCGAGCCTGAAGAGGTCGCCAAAAAATGGCGATGCGAAACGAAAGGCCACGGCTCCCTCCTGCGATGTGCATAGGTAAGCCAGCGTCGCGCATGACTGTTCAGCATCGACACCGACGGGCAGCGCGTCCTGTTGCTCGCCATGATCGAAGCGCGCAGCGCCATCGGCTCACGGAAGGAGGATTACACCCGATGCCGATCACCTTCGGCACTCGGTGACATCGCGGGCCGCGAGTTCGCAACGAAATCCACGCTGGAAAAACGGGCCGCATAAAGGCCAAAAACGAAACCCGGGACTCTCCTTGAAGCTGAAGGAGATTGGGTCTCAAGCCACCGGCTGGATGATCGAGCAACCGAGCCCGTAGCCGCACGGATGAGTCTGCGGCTATCGGTAATTACGGATGGCCGCGAACGGTGACGGACAGTAGCCGATAAATGTCCGTGCCCAGCCCGCACCCGGCAGGAGCAAACATGAACTCACCTATCGGCAGTATCCGTCCCTATATGATATCTAATTGATATATCTATATTAATTGGTGGGGGAGGTAGGACTCGAACCTACGAAGCCATGAGGCGGCTGATTTACAGTCAGCTCCCTTTGCCACTCGGGACACTCCCCCGCAACGCCATCGCATGTCACCCACTGAAAGGTGGCCGAACCGACCGCGGATGACATTGAAGGCACCTGCCCGGATACCGGGCCTACGGTTGCGCGCGTTTATGAGCGAAGCGGCCCGGCAAAGTCAACCGAGAGCGTCCGGGATTAAAGGCTTCCGCGCATCCAACGGTGGAAATTGCCATTGTTTCAGGCCCGTGAGACAAGCACGCATGAGCGATCGTGATCGAGGACCGCGATTCCGGAGGGTTTCCCAGCCACGGGGAGACGGCCGCGCCGGAAAGGCCGGCAACCGGAAAAGCCCCCGGGGACGGGGTTCGGCCCGAAATGGGCGGCGCGAGGCCGGAGCCGACGAACCGGCGATCCTCTACGGCTGGCACACGGTGACGACAGCGCTGGCCAATCCCCGGCGGACGATCCGAAGGCTGCTGCTCACCGAGAACGCAGCGCGGCGGCTCGCGGATGAAAACATCGACACGCGGATCATACCCGAGATCGTGCGTCCAGCTACGATCGACCAGCGCCTCGGACCTGACGCGGTGCATCAGGGGCTGCTCGCCGAAGCAGACCCCCTGCCCTCGCCGGATATCGACACGCTGGCGCAGGAAGGCATCGTGCTGGTGCTCGATCAGATCACCGATCCGCACAATGTCGGCGCGATCATGCGATCAGCGGCGGCCTTTGCAGTAAAGGCGATCGTCACCACGGCGCGCCACAGTCCCGAGGCCACCGGCGTGCTGGCAAAATCCGCCTCCGGCGCACTGGAGCTTGTGCCGCTCGTGCTGGTGCAGAACCTGGCGCGGGCGCTGACCGAACTGAACGACCGCGGCTTCATGACCGTCGGCCTCGACAGCGCCGGGGGCGAGGATCTGGCCGCCATCCCGTTGCGGCAACCGCTGGCGCTGGTGCTCGGCGCCGAAGGCAAGGGTCTGCGGCAACTGACACGCGAAACATGCAGCGCGGTCGCGCGTCTCGACATGCCCGGCGACATCAAGAGCCTCAACGTCTCGAACGCCGCGGTGCTGGCGCTCTATATCGGCGCCAGCCGTCTCGGCCTGATGCGCTAGAGCATTTTCGAGCGAAGTGGATACCGGTTCGCATGAAGAAAACGCGTCAAATCAAAATCATGGAGCCCCGCTTCTGATTCCAACAGAAGCGGGAAGGCTCTGACGGCACGAAAAACGCCCGCTCGCACCGCAATTGTGCGAACGGGCGTCTCTTTAAGAAGCGGACCGATCAGTGATGATGGGGCGCCGCCGGATGATGATGGCCGTGGTGATGATGCCGCGGACCGTGGATATGGCCATGATGGTGTGCGGCATGGCCGTACCGAAAGCTATGGCGATGCCCGCGGTGAGCATGATGCCAGCGATAGCTGTAGACGACCGGGCCGGTCACTGGCGCGCCGTCATAGTAGTGATGCATGGCATGAGCGTAACGGCCGCCGTCGTAGGGGTAGTAATAAGGGCGGCGGTAGGCATTCCATCCGGATACGGCGGCTTCCTGATAGGTCGGCACCGGTGCGAAGTTGCCCGGACCGCTGAAAGCCGGCCCCTGATTGACATAATAGTACTGCGTTGGAGACGGCAAACGTTCGTAGGCGGCGATGCCGTATCCAGCGCCGTAATAGCCTGGATAATAGCCTTGCGCACATGGGCTGTAAGCCGCGCAGGGCGAACATCCTCCGCTGGTGAACAAACCGCCGCACGCCATGGCGGGCACGGCGCTTGCCGCCACCACGGCAACCGCGGCGACCAATCCTGAAATCATCTGACGCATTTACTCTCTCCTGCTTTGCCTGATTTTCTTGAAGTTGATTCTAGGGTCCGGGCTTTCGAAACGGCGGAATCCGGTGCTGAAAATCCTGCGCCGGGCCCGTGGGTCCGATCTCGGGTGCGAGAATGATCGCAGGAGGCGTCTGCGGAATATCGGACTGCGCGGGCGTCGGATCGGAGCGCGCCGACCAGGACTGATGAAAACTTTCGGCGCGCGGCGGCAGCTTGCGGTTCGCCGGAGGTTCAATTTCGAGGCGACCGTAACCGGGCCGCTGACCGAGGCTCGGATAATAATGACCGACGTGCGGCTCGGGATCGATGTAGCGTCCGCCATACACCGTGGGCTGCACGTGAATCCTTCGGGCGAGGCCCCAGTCGCCTTCGACGACCGCATAGGAGGCGTCGATGCCGTTGATCATGATCGGAACGCCGGGACGGCCGGGAATCACGATCACCGGCCCGCTGTCGGCAAGAGCCGTCAACGACGTCCCGATCACAAGAGCCAGCGCAAGTCCAAATCCGATACGCATTACAAGGGTCCGGTTTCTCGCCGACCCTAATCGAACCGATGTCGGCAAGGGTTAAAGCCGCTGCCGAAACTGCCGGTAAGCCTAATGTGCAAGCCTGAGCCGGCAATCAATTGCGAAGCATTCCGCTATCGAAATGTTAACGGGGCGGACGAGGTCGGGGTTCCTGCTACAGCCAGAAGCTGATCAGAACCACATTCACCGAGCAGGCCGCAAATAATGCGATGGCAAGCGCGAGCTGCAGGCCGTCGGTCGCCGGTGTCGGCATCGTGTCCATGACAGGACCATCAGGCGATTCCATCGCTTGAGTCCCGGTCGATATTTTTCCGGCAAGCCTGTGGGGATTCAGGAGTCGTTTACGATTTTGAGTGGAGCCGAATCGCACGCGCATGAAAGCCCCGACCCCCGATCGGGTCGAGGCTCTCTCAACCAAGTCTTCTTACTTGGGCTGCCATTTCGCATACGGCAGGGTCGGGCCACCGCCGGTGCTGATATAGCCGACGGTGAGCGTACCCTTGTCCATCGAAATCTTGATGACCGTACCCTGCGCCATGACCTCTCCGCCGCTGACCGCATCGAGCTCATTCATCGTCAATTCGCGCATGCCGGAATTCGTCATTGTCAATCTCCTTTAAGTTCGCGACGGACATATTCCCGTCTGCTGATCTTTGTGCGTGTTGATCGGTGTGGGGATGAAGCCGGAGTTGCTTATTTCAGCGGAATCCATTCCGCCGACGGCAGCGCCGGGCCGCCATCGATGCTGACGGTTCCGATCGCCAGAATTCCCTTCCCGTTCACATCGATCAGCGTCGTTTTCCTGACCTCGGTATGGACCGTGCCGCCGCTGACTGAATCCAGCTCGTCGATCGTGAGGTCGCGCATTCCGCTCGTCATTACCGGTCTCCGTCTGTTGTCTCGGAAGAACCATTCCCTCCGTGGCATCTGTGTAGTCCGGCAACAGATGGCCAACCGTGATCTTGATCACACAGATCGGGACGTCACAAAGATAGCCCGACCGCCGCAAATTCGCGGCGAAAGGGCGCGATCAGCGAGCGATTGCAGAGGGGCCTGCTCATTGGCGGACAAGCGCCCGCAGAAACCGTGGTCATGCCCGAAGGGTCTCGGATGGTAGGTGGGGACACTCTCGGCGTGCTCGATCACCGACTCGGCCTGACCGGCTTCGCCTGCGAGATAGCGGGCTCTCCTCGGGTGCGGTTAGCTTGATGGAGAGATATGGAAAGGAAAATGGTGCCGGCGGAGAGGATCGAACTCCCGACCTTCGGTTTACAAAACCGCTGCACTACCGCTGTGCTACGCCGGCATTTGCGATGCTGCGAGAGCTTATATTCAGCTCGGCTCGAACATTCCAGCATCGTTTGGCCTCACGATGGCCCGGACGACAAGGCTTTCATCCGCTGGCAGACCTTTTCCGCTGCGCCCAATCCGTTTCTTCCAGTCGCCACAGGTTCGGAACTGGCACCTCATGGCAACTCGGGGATCGTCGATGAGAACAGCATGGATTGCCCTGGCTTTCCGATATTATGCTTTTTTCTCGGTGTAACTTGTCTGCACGAACGGCATACCCATGATACCGCGGTTTCCGAGCAGTCCGGCTTGTCCGCCGCGGCGTGTTTCGGCCGAGCGACGGCAAAACCTTGAAATCGCTCGATGCCTTGGCGCGCGTCGACCAGCGTCGAATGGGATGAATAGTATTTTGGAACGGTGGAAAGCGTCCATCCGGCAACCTAGATAAGCGACTATGCTGGAATCGTTGGGACCCGACCTGTGGTTTGCGGATGGCGGAGTCGTCTCTTTCAAAGGCTTCGATTATCCCACACGCATGGTCATCGTGCGTCTTGCCGATGGCGGGCTGTGGTTATGGTCGCCGATTGAAAGAACGGCCGCGATTGAGGACGAGATTCGGCCGCTCGGACCCGTCCGGCATATCGTCAGCCCCAACAAGCTGCACTATCTGTTTCTAGCCGACTGGCAGGCCGCATTTCCGGACGCCAGTTTGTGGGCAACGGCGTCGACAATCGCCAAGTGCGGGGGACTCCGTTTTTCCGGGACGCTGGCCGACGATCCGCCAGCCGAATGGAACGGGCAGATCGACCAATTCTATTTCACCAATTCGCCTTTTCTGGACGAATTGATCTTCTTTCACCGCGCGTCCCGCACCGCTATCATTGCCGACCTGTCGCAGACTTTCAGCGAGCGGTTCCTGAAAAGCCATTGGCCTTGGTGGATGCGGCCGATCGCAAGGCTCTCGAAAATGGTCGAGGGGTGGGGTTATCCGCCCATCGACTATCGGATCAGTTTCCGCAACCGCGCAAGCGCGCGCCCCAAGATCCGCGAGTTAATCGGAAAACATCCCGAGCATGTCGTCGTGGCGCACGGAGAGATTGTCCGAACGGACGGCGAATCCTTTCTGCGGCATGCCTTCTCGTGGCTGCTCCCAAAGCACTAATAGCGGCAAATCGGATACGGGCTTGGCCGTGCGCTCGCCATTGATCGCAAAGGCGGCGCGCAGACGTAGCAATTATCAAGGACGGTACGGGCCGTTCGATCTTGTGGACGTTATTCGCGATAGCGGGCGATAGCCCGTTGATGATGCAGTTTCACTCCCACTCGATTATCTCACGCATGGTAACGCGCTGATTTTCAGTGCAAACTTTTCCTAGGCATTCCGAGAACCGTCCCACGATCCGTCAGAAATCAGCGCTCTTGATTTCGAAGGCAAATTTCGGCGGTCCGTGATCTTGTCGTTTTCAGCGACTATCGGCGTCTATCGGTCAATTTTTGGGACTCGCCGACCAGATTGCATGCGTAGTCCGCTTGAAAAAGCCGCCAACGACGATAGCACGATCCACTCCACCGGCCAGCCCGGATCCCGAAATAGCACTCAATTCCGCTCTGATGACCCTAGCGGACGCGAGCCGCATCGTAGATTGGGCGGAACATACGGCGATAGTTTCCTGTCGTAAGACCGGTGCACCGCTTGAACAGCTTGCGAAAGAATGCCGGGTTTTCGTAGCCTACCGCCGCCACGATGTCGTCGACTGACATTTCGCCGCTCTCGAGCAGCCGCTTGGCTTCCTCAACACGAAGATTCTGCACATAGCCGATGACCGTCGATCCGGTGGCAGCCGCAAAGCGGCGCTTCAGACTGCGCTCGGGAATCCCGCATCCCGCCACCACGCCTGCGACCGCCTGCGGCTCGCGATAATGCGTCCGCAGCCAGTCCTCCGCCCGACGCACGACCGAGTCCGCGTGTGCCTGACGCCGAACCAAGCTCGCGAACGGCAATTGGCCGTCGCCATGCCATTGCAGGAGATAGACCTTGGCGATGTGCAGCGCCTCGCCCGGGCTGCAATGGCGCGAGATGATGTGGATCGCGAGATCATGCCAAGCCGTGGCGCCGCCCGCCGTCACGATGCGCCCGCTCTCGTCGGCGAATAAGATGTTCGGTTCGGGAATGAACCGGACCTCCGGAAATCCGATGCGGAACAGATCCGCATAGCCCCAATGGGATGTCGCCGCCTTGCCGTTGAGCAGGCCGGACGCCGCGAGAAGCACTGCCCCTGAGCAGGCCGAATAGATTGTGCTGCCGCCCCGATGGCAGCGGCGAAGCCATTCCTTCACCTCCGGATAGCGATCCTTCAAGTGGTCATCGGGCGCAAGCCATAGCTCCGGGATGACGATGATGTCTGCACGGGGCGCCTCCGCAATCGACAAGTCCGGCGTAACCGGAATGGCGTTGCCGCACCGAAACGGATCGCGCGAGAGTGAAATGATCCTGGGGCGGATCAGGCGCCCGCTGGGTTCGTCTCCGACAAGCTCGAGCCATAGCGTTCCGGTCGACGCAAAAACATCGACCAGGCCATAGATCGCGGACCCGGCGGATTCCGGCAAAGCGAGGATCAGTGCCTCGATGGTATCGGTGTGAGTGTCGGCCATTCCCGCCCCAGAAATTGGCACAAAAGGATCGTTCCTGGCAAAACCCTCTCTGACGCCCGTGCCTGTCCCGCCCTAGTTTCCGCCCGCAACCGAAAGCCGGTTCAAGCAACCGCTGCCGGAAACTAACCGCAAGGGACAACAAATGCCAATTTACCTGATCGCCGATGTGAAGGTGACCGACAACAATTGGGTGCCGGGCTATGCCGCATCCGTGCATGGCCTGGTGCACAAGCACGGCGGCAAGTACCTCTCCCGCAGCGGCAATGTGAAGACGCTCGAGGGCGAGCCGCTGGACACCACCATGATGGTGCTCATCGAATTTCCCTCGGCCGACGCCGTCATGGCCTTTGCCAACGATACCGAATACGCGCCGTTCGCCGCGGCCCGCCGGCGCGGCAGCAACAGCCGGCTTCATCTGATCGACGATACCGATCTCGCCGGCACCATCGCCTATCTGCCCAAGGGCTGACGGCCGCACCATTCACTGAATGCAACACGAAGGGACATTGAACCAATGAAACGCTACGTGATCGAACGCCACATCCCCGGCGTCGGCAGCCTGAGCCAAAGCCAGTACAAGGAACTTGCTGCCACCTCAAACGGCGCGGTCGCCAAACTGGCCGGAGCCATCCAGTGGGTGCACTCCTACATCACCGCCGACCACACGTTCTGCATCTACCTCGCCGCAAGCGACGAAAGCGTTCGTGAACATTCGCGCCTTGCCGGCTTTCCCATCACCAGGGTCCATGAGGCCGTAACCGTGATCGACCCGCTGACGGCGTTTCCCTGAAATTATCGAATGGACGACGCGGCCATGTCTGACGAGCGCCGGGTCGATCGCTACCTCCCTATGACCCGCCGCCGCGAAGACGCCGGTCAACCCGATCCTCGACCTGCCCCCTTTAAAGGAAGCCCCATGATCTTCTTCACCGTCCTCTACGGCGGCGCTGCCTACCTGACGTCGTTCGCCGCGATCCTCTACCTCATCGCCTTCGTCGGCGATCTCCCGGTTCCCCGGACGATCGATTCGGGCACGACCGGCTCGCTGCCCGCCGCGGTCGCCATAGACCTGCTGTTGATCGGCCTATTCGCCGTCCAGCACAGCGTCATGGCCCGGCCCGCCTTCAAGCGCCTGTGGACCCGGCTGGTGCCGCCGGCGATCGAGCGATCGACCTACGTGCTGTTCGCCAGCCTGGCACTCGTGCTGCTGTTCTGGCTGTGGCGCCCGATCGCCGGCGTGGTGTGGTCCGCGACCAACCCAATCGCCGTCGCCGTCCTGCAGGCGGGGTTCTGGGCGGGCTGGGGCCTGGTGCTGCTCAGCACCTTCCTGATCAACCACTTCGAGCTGTTCGGGCTGCAGCAGGTCTACGCGCGCTGGCGCGGCAGCAAGCTGCCGCCGCCCGAGTTCAAGACTCCGTCGCTCTACAAGTGGGTGAGGCATCCGCTCTATCTCGGCCTGCTGATCGCCATGTGGGCGACGCCCATGATGACGCCTGGCCATCTGTTGTTTGCCATGGCCAACACCGGCTACGTCCTGCTCGGCGTTTCGTTCGAGGAGCGGGATCTGGTGGCGGCATTTGGCGACCACTACCGGCGCTATCGCGAGCGGGTCTCCATGCTCGTTCCCCTGCCGAGGCGAAAGGCCGAACCCAGGGGCGAGGTCCATCGCCCCTGAGCCTCCTCCGGTAACGGGGCAACTCGCCCTCTAAAGGTGAGCGAGACCGCACAGAAGCAGGAGGAGACCACATATGGTCTCTTCCAATATCAGATTTGTCGTCTTTCCAAATCGGAGGCAGCTCGATTTCGCCGGGGCCCGTTGCAGGTGCCGGCAAGGCTTCCGTGATCGGCTGTCCATATCGTCGCGACGTCGCGCGAACCGGCGCCGAGCAACTAGCGAAGAAGTCGGAGCCGCTCGCTAGGCGATCAACCAAATACCTAAGCTCGGCAAGCCTTAAATTACAGCTTATTTGCCGGCCCGACAAAGACCAACAACTATCGACATCTATCGATACGTTTCAATCGCCAATTGTAGGCCCGTCTATCCCAGCGTATCCGCTGGCCTGCCCACCATCACTCCCACTCGATTCTCTCAATGCATCGTAACGCGCTGATTTTTAAGCGCAAAATATTTCTTCTGACGGTCAAAGCCCGACCATCGAGCCGTCAAAATTTTTCGCTTATGATTTCAAAGGAAAATTCGCGCGCTTCGAATTCAGCGACGTTTCAACGTCTATCGACAACGATCGGTCGATTTTCTACGCCGTCGACTTTGTAGCGCGCTATGCGCCGATACAAAGGAAAGACCGTCAGCGTTCTTAGCACAACGCGTTCGAGCGCGCTATGCTCACTGCCTCTCTTCCCGCCTCAGACGACTCACTGAGCTTGATGGGCGGCGGGCGAGCAGATAGACAGACGCCTCTGGCTGCGGCGGTGTGGAAGGACACATGGCCAGCAAAGGTCCGAGATGGTGACGAGAAGGCAGCGGCGTAATGGCTCGGTGCACTAAGCCCATCCACTAGCCGGTTTCGAGTCCGGCCCGCAGCACCGTCCCCTCAGCATCTCATCAAGCCAGACGACGACATCTCAGATGTAGAACTTGAAGGGCAGCTTCGGTTCGCTGTCCATTGGGGCCGATATGAGAACGTCGCCGACCGCATTTGCAAACCGTATCGTCACTGGCAGACGATCGTTGTGAAGGCACGAATTGAAGTTGATCTTCGTCAGCCCAAGGACATCGCTCAGCACGGTCTCAAGCGGACAGTCTCCCCTCAACACTTTTACGGAAATCGGATTCGGTGTTTCCGGGCCCATATAAGTGTCAAGGCGCGGCGCATAGCCTGCGGTCCACAGGAATGCATGCCGCTCTCCGACTTGCAGCGCCGTCCCGCGGATCACCGGGTATTCACCCGGACGGAACAGCTTTAGATCGTCCCGCGCCTCGGCAATTTGAACGCCGACGAGATTGGTCCCTTCGCCGCAGCCGGCGCTGAACCCGGCCCATTCCGCGTCCGTGAAGGCCGACTTGGCGTGTATGAAAAGTTCGCGCGGCGCAACGTCATGCAACCGCTTATACTCGCCGACCACCATCTCGATGAGAGATTTGGCGGCTTCCTGATCGAGATGGAATTGCTTCGTATCCGTCTGGAACCAGGGGCCGAGCGCGCCCCGGAACACAACTCCCTCGCCATCCGAAAGAAACATCTGCGCGGCGCAACAAGCGTGTCGCTTGTCGCTGGTCAATTCACTTCGCTTGTAGACAAGCCCGACGTAGCAAACGCCAGGGCGGACATCGGCCAATTGCCAGGGCTTTCCGCCGGCCTTGTAGTACGCGCCCGTTCCGAGTTTCCAGGCGATGGTGGCTGCATCTTCAATGCGGCGGACTGGCATGCCATTTTCTCGCCGGAACTCGTCAGGCGTCAGAGTGGTCTCACGCACGATCTGCGTGACGATCTTCTCCTTGAGCAGTCTGGCTTTAAGTTGACGCCGGAAATGCGTCGCATATTTGTAGACTTCAGCTTCGCGTTCATCCTCGCCAAACAGCGTTGGCTGCACCTGAAGCTGTCGTGCCCGCCGTTGGCTGATCGTCACTATGCCTTCGACGCGCTCGCTTTTCCTAACCGATGACTGAGGCCGGCCGAGTTCATACACGGCTTCGGGAATAATCACGAACCAAACCGATGGAGGGTTTTCAAGCCGGTTGTTCTCGCTGATGAGCCGCGTGACAAACAGGTCGACAGTCGAGCGCACAGCCTCATGGCGATTGGCGAGATGTAGTGCCCGATCAATTGCGGCCGGATCTAAATCTGCCACCTCAGCGACGGGCTCAATCGGCCAATCAGCATGAAATGCTTCCGCGAATCCGGGGAACGGCACATGCTGCGGCTCGACCGCACGAGACCGTGGACCGGGCGTTGGAACGTCGATGAAGCCCTTGAGCTTCGCAGACCAGGCGCGAAACCGACGCACGCCATCACTCGTCCCG
>NZ_MKRN01000048.1:18931-21023 GCF_001896955.1 Nitrobacter sp. 62-13
GAACCGAAATTCAAGCTGCGGTTCGGGCAGATAGGTGAGACGCGGCTCGAATATCCTACGGCTCGTCGTCTTCCGCGTCCGACGGCGCGTTGAGCCCCTCTTCTTCGAACTCCTCGACTTCTTCATCGTCGCTCGGGTCATCGTCATCCACCTCGGGGGTCTCGGCGTCTAGCGGCATGCTCACTGGCGCCATCCACGTCACAGGGGGTAGCGTGAGAACCAAGGCCTCATCGCTTGTCACCGGAACGCGCCATTCGGTGGCTCCATCCGCGAGCCAATGCAGGAAAGCGAGAAGCATGTCGCGCCAACGCGCGTTGCGCCATGTCTTGGCGAAGGACCGGCGGAGCCTGTGCATTTTTGCCGGATCTTCGAAGGGTTTTTCCCCGTCTTCAGTGAAGATCAGCCGACTGATGACACGAGCGTGCCGAAGCGGCGCCGTTCGTACCGCGACGCTCACACCAAAATGCCAGTTCATCCGGCGTTTCGCCGAAACCCCCTGTATTTGGCGCAAGCCCGAGATGTCCGCCCAACGGAAAGCTACTTTTCCAGTCGGTGCGGCATTGAGCGGCGCCCACCATGCCGTCTGGAATCCCGACAGTGCGAACTCCTTAAGCCCGCGGCCGCGCAGCGCCGTTTCAATCGCTTGTCTCGCCAAGTCGCTGAACTTGTTACGTGCATCGACGCGCGCGATGTCGAACATCGACCACCCGTCCTCGAGGAAACCGTCGAGGCGCCGCTCGCCCTGGAGCTTCAATGGCAGTGATGGACCGAAATGGTCCTGTAGCTCGTCCATACGCGCAAAGGTCAGAAACCCTCGTCGAAACGGCACGACCGGCCAGGGCGCATCCTTGATGCGAGCTTGCGCAGCACGCTCGGCGCCGGCACGAAACTCGAAGAACCGCAATTTGGCGGGCAATTGCTCGATCGCGAGCCAATTCGATATCAGCCGCTCCGGCGTGGCCGAAACTGTTCGAGCATGGACAAGCTGGACTTCGCGCCAGATCGCGCTCTGATCGCTCTCTTGTCGCGGGACCTTGTAGGTCTCGCCCAACACCCCGAGCAGTTCGGCCAACCCGGCCGCCCAACCGCGTTGGAAGTCGATGTATTGTGCATGGGCGATCAGGAATGGAGCCTCGAAAGGGGCGAGGCGGAGGGGGATGATAAACTCCTGGTCGCCGATCTTGCGCGCTACGTCCGAGGCGATCTGGATTTCGTTCCGCACACCTTGTTTGTCGACCGCTCGAGGGTTGGCGACCAGGAGGACCTTCGCCGCCCGGTCGCGCAGCGCATGCTCGAGTTTGCGCTGCCAGTCGTCGCCGCCACGCAATCGCAATACGTCCGCCCATACCTCGTAGCCCAGCGCCGCCAATTTGGCGCCGAGCCAAAGCGTGAATGCGTTGTCCTCCGGCGCAGCGTGGCTGATAAAGATCGCCGGTCGAACTTCTCCCGCGTCCGCATTCGTTGAATGAGCTTGAGTCACGGCCGACGTCACAGAACGAACTCGAATCGCAAGGCTGATTGAATGGTGGAAAGGCGATCAGCCATGCGTGACCCCCTATTCCGTTTCGAAACCCTGGCTGTCGAATTTCAACGTGCGGCTGTTCTCAGTGACCGTGCGCACAAGTTGATCCGTAGCTCCGTTGGGGAGTCGCGCCTCAATCTCGATGGTGACGGTAACTTCCGCGCCCACCTGACCGGCAAGATGAGCGATCACCTCGTCGGCGATGCGGCCGGCATCACGCCCGACGCGGGTCGAATCCACTCGCACCGATCCGTGGAACCGCCGAAGCTGTGGAGCGGCCGGCGGAGTCGGAGGTATTTCGCCGGGGCCGGGACGAGGATCGGGCCCTCCACCGCCAGGGCCGGGAGTGGGACCGGGACTACCCGGAGACGGCGTCTCAGCGTCCAGTTGTTTGCTGGCCAGGTCGGGCTTGACGAGGAACCCCGGACTGTCGGCCGAGATATTGACGCCGTGCCCACCATGCAGCCCGCGATAGCGTGACGCCGCTTCGTCGTAGCTTTCGGCATAGGCGAACGTATCCGCGCGCCACGTCAACAGCGCGAGCCCATCCCGAATGGCCTGCAGCAGAAC
>NZ_MKRN01000049.1 GCF_001896955.1 Nitrobacter sp. 62-13
CAGGACCTGCGTGGTCTTCTCGATCCGCTGCGCCGCCATGTTCAGCGCGGCAGCCACGGCCGTTTGCGTGGCGCGCGCGCGCTCCGCGGCCGCAGCGCGCACGTCTCCCAATGCGCTGAGTTCGTCCTCCAGCGTACGTATGCGCTGGTGCGCATCCAGCAGCTCGTCGGAGGCCGTGAGAGCCGCCATCACCTCGAGCCGCTGATCGCCGATTTCGCCGAACTTGCCGCGCAACTCGCCGATCCGGCCTTCCAGATCGCGTGCAAGTGCCTGCAGCCGCTCTTCCTGGCCATCCTCGCAGGCCATCCGGTACTGGCGGCCGTTGATGGTGACGTTGACGTGGCTCACGACTTCTCTCCCGTCTCTCCCGCCGCTTCGAGCACGGACTTGATGGTGTCGATCGCCGCGTCGAGCTTTTCGGCGATCTCGCGATTTGCGCGTTCGAGCTTGCGCGTGCGTACGAGCGAGCCGTCAAGCTCGTCCGCGAGCCGCGAGCGGTCGGCGCCCAGGGCCTGGATGCGGCTGGCCAGCTCGTTCTCGTTGCGATCCGCCTCGCGCCGCCGCTCCACCGCTCTTTCCAGTGCATCGAGCGCGGCGGTCAGCCGCCGGGTCGCGGCATCGATTTCGACCGCGCCAGGACTGGACGGTTCGGCGCCGGCGGAACGGTTGGCTGGTCGATCGTTCATATTCGCTCTGCGCGCCTTTTGGCCGGCTGCAGGCCGGATTACAAAGCCACGGCTCGGCAAGCCCTTAGGGGCTGAAATTTACGTGGCGGACGAGGCCAGCGCAACGCCGCAGCGCAGCTATGCACCGCAAAACATTCTCCCTGTGAGGGGGGGCTCCCGCACTTGGACTCCGCCGACGCAGGTGCTATGCCCCCGGCACGCCAGTCCGGCTCGCCGGGCTGCATCGAATTCAAATGCGAACCGTTTAGCCCTCCTCATCTAGTCTGGACCGGATATCCCACATGCCGACCGTCGACTCCTCCCGTATGGCGAATGCAATCCGCGCGCTCGCGATGGACGCCGTAGAA
Organism: Nitrobacter sp. 62-13; assembly: GCF_001896955.1. Classification (GTDB taxonomy): domain Bacteria; phylum Pseudomonadota; class Alphaproteobacteria; order Rhizobiales; family Xanthobacteraceae; genus Nitrobacter. Next base: position 1,034 of record NZ_MKRN01000049.1, read on the forward strand.
AAAGCAAAATCGGGCCATCCCGGCCTCCCCATGGGCACGGCCGACATCGCCACGGTGCTGTTCACCAAATTCCTGAAATACGACGCGACCGATCCGCACTGGCCGGACCGCGACCGCTTCATCCTCTCCGCCGGCCACGGCTCGATGCTGCTCTACGCGCTGTTGTACCTGACCGGCTACAAGGAGATGACGCTCGACCAGATCAAGAATTTCCGGCAGCTCAACTCCAAGACGCCGGGCCATCCGGAGAACTTCATCACCGAGGGCGTCGAGACCACCACCGGCCCGCTGGGCCAGGGCGTCGCCACCTCGGTCGGCTTCGCGCTCGCCGAACGCCTGCTGGCCGCCCAGTTCGGCCGCGACGTCGTCGATCACTACACCTACGTGCTGTGCTCCGACGGCGACCTGATGGAGGGCATCAGCCACGAGGCGATTGCGCTGGCCGGCCATCTCAAGCTCAACAAGCTGATTTTCCTGTACGACGACAACGGCATCACCATCGACGGCCCGATCTCGCTGACCGACGACGTCGATCAGGTGGCGCGTTTCAAGGCCTGCGGCTGGGACGCAAGGCGAATCGACGGCCACGACCCCAAGGCGATCACAGCCGCGATCCGCCGGGCGCAGAAATCCGACAAGCCGTCGCTGATCGCCTGCAAGACCATCATCGGCTTCGGCGCTCCCACCCGGGCCGGCACCTCCAAGGCGCACGGCGAAGCGCTCGGGGCGGAAGAGCTCGCGGGCGCGAAGAAGGCGCTCGGCTGGGATTACGGCCCGTTCGAGATTCCCGACGACGTCCTCAAGGCCTGGCGCAGCGCCGGGCGCAAGGGCAAGCGGCACAACAAGGAATGGCGCGCGCGGTTCGCGGCGAAGTCCGATGCCGAGCGCAGCGAGTTCACGCGCCGCGCCGTCGACCGCAAGCCGCCGCAAAACCTCGACGAGGTGGTGCGCAAGCTCAAGGACAAGCTGGTCGCCGAACCGCCGACGGTCGCCACCCGCAAGGCCAGTGAAATCGCGCTCGAGGTGCTGGTGCCGGCGATGCCGGAACTGCTGCTCGGCTCCGCCGACCTCACGCCGTCCAACAATACCCGCACCAAGGGGATGAAGGACGTCGAGCCCGGTCATGATGACGGCCGCTACATCCATTACGGCATCCGCGAGCTGGGCATGGCCGCGGCCATGAACGGCATTGCGCTGCATGGCGGCTTCGCGCCGGCCGGCGGCACCTTCATGTGCTTCGCCGACTACGCCCGCCCGGCGATGCGCGTGTCCGCGCTGGCCAGCATCCCGGTGGTCTACATCATGACCCACGACTCCATCGGGCTTGGCGAGGACGGCCCCACCCATCAGCCGGTGGAGCATCTGGCATCCTTGCGCGCGATGCCGAACATGCGCGTGTTCCGGCCCGCCGACGCAGTCGAGACCGCCGAGTGCTGGCAGCTTGCGCTGGAGCGCAAGCACGGACCGACGGTCCTGGCGCTGTCGCGGCAGAACCTCACGCCGGTGCGCAAAACCGCGCATGCCGACAATCGCTGCGCGCATGGCGCTTATGAGCTGGTCGCAGCCAACGGCGAGGCGAAGGTGTCGATCTTCGCCTCCGGATCGGAAGTCGAGATCGCCGTCGCGGCGCAGCAACAGCTCGCCGGGCGCGGCATCGCGTCGCGGGTGGTCTCCGTGCCCTCGCTGGAACTGCTGCTCGAACAGCCCGAGGAACGCCGGCAGGCCCTTATCGGCAGGGCGCCGGTCAAGATCGCCGTGGAAGCGGCCGTTCGCTTCGGCTGGGACGCCGTGATCGGGGCCGACGGCCTCTTCGTCGGCATGCACGGCTTCGGTCACAGCGCTCCCGCCAAGGACCTCTACAAACATTTCGGCATCACCGCCGAGGCCGTGGTCGGCGCTGCGGAGAAGCACCTTCGTTGAGGTTGAGATTGCCTCAAAATCAAAAAGGCGCTAGCTAAAACGCGCGGAATGTGGATTTGGCATGAGCGGATCGACCTCCCGCAGGTTCGAGACGCGACTGTCAGATCCGGATTTCCGCTGACAGCTTATTTTGCTGGTGGTTCTTTGATTTTGACGCTCGCAGATTCTCTCGCTCAAGGCGGGATGCGAATGCTAAAATCGGGCCGCTAGATATCACCAATGGTCGCCACCCGGCAGAACCGGGTGACACAGGCGTCGACGCTCGCGCGCGGAGCTAAACTTGCGGTTGCGCGGAGACAATGCCCTATTTGAAGGAGAAAAAAGACATGGCAGTCCGGGTCGCAATCAACGGCTTTGGCCGCATCGGCCGCAACGTTTTGCGCGCCATCTACGAAGCCAAACGCGACGATCTGGAGATCGTCGCCATCAACGATCTCGGCCCGGTCGAAACCAACGCGCATCTCTTGCGCTTCGACTCCGTGCATGGCCGCTTCCCGTATGAGGTGAAGGTCGAAGGCGACAGCATCGTGATCGGCAAGAACAAGATCAAGGTGACCGCCGAACGCGATCCCGCCAAGCTGCCGTGGAAGGAACTCGGCATCGACATCGCGATGGAGTGCACCGGCTTCTTCACCGCGCGCGACAAGGCGGCCGCGCACCTCACCGCCGGCGCCAAGCGCGTGCTGGTGTCGGCTCCGGCCGAGAACGCCGACATGACCGTGGTCTACGGCGTCAACCACGACAA
>NZ_MKRN01000050.1:0-10576 GCF_001896955.1 Nitrobacter sp. 62-13
CGCCTCTGTCGCCTTTCCCTTTAAGATTCCACCCGGCGGCGCCAAACTTGCGCCCGGGCCAGAACTGGTTTTAAGGCAGCACACTTTTTGATGTGACAAGTTCCGTCACGAGGAGTTTGCCGAGGACATCGGCAGACTTGCTCCTCACTCGGGCCCGCGCGTTTTCGGCCCTAACTTCATGGCTTGAGCTTCGTTCCGCGAGTTCCAACAAACGCGGATCACTTTTCTGGCATGTAGAAACCGTTCATGACGGGCAGTAGCTGGCGCACGACATTTCGAGCGTCAGGCGCGACGGTTCCAGCATATGTGCGGTACCTGCGTCGATGTCGCCGCCGAAGAATTGCGCCTCGAAACCCAGCCGCTTGGCCAACTCAAAAGCGATTCAGCTGCCCGAGCGGGATTCGCCGCGCGGCGGCGGCGACACCACAGCCTTGTGCAACTGCAAGAGCGCATCCGCCGCGTGGCTGACGCGAAATCCGTCCGCGATGCCCTCGCGCTCCCATGCCGACGATACCGGCAGCACCACGTCGGCTTCGGCGGCCATCGGAGTGAGAAACGAATCGCAATGGACATCGAAATCGAGTTTTCGGAGCGCGCGCACGCCTTCATCGGGACTGGGGCGGCTGTGCAGAAGACCGGATCCGAAGGCCAGAAGTCCTGTCACGGGGTACAGGCCTTGTCGACGTAGGGCTGGTATGCATTGCAGGGTCGCCGCAATGTCGGGGCGCGTCCCGCGGTCTGATCGGTATTTACACAAACAGGTGACCTTGCCCCGGAGGCGGACACACTTGCTAAAGCCACCGGACAAGTTCATCTTTTCCCGGTATATCCAGATTTGGCTACGCGTCTTGCCGCCGGCGGAACCCCCGATGCGATTGACCAGCTTTTTTGACTACACGCTTCGCTTGCTGATGTATGCGGCCACCCATAGTGACCGGTTGATCACCATCGAAGAGACCGCGGGCGTCTATGGCATCTCGCGGACCCATCTCATGAAGGTCGCAAATCAGCTCACGCGCGCAGGTTATCTCAGGGCGGTGCGTGGCAGGTCGGGCGGGCTTACGCTTGCAAAGCAGCCGAACCGGATCAAGCTCGGGGATGTCCTGTGCGCGACAGAGCCGGATTTCGCGCTGGTGGAATGCTTTTCAGCAAACAACCGCTGTCCGATCTCGGCACGTTGTCGGCTGCGTTCGCCCCTGAGGGAGGCGCTCGCTGCATTCACGTCGACGCTCGATCGCTATACGCTCGCCGATCTTATCCTCAATCCGAAAGACTTCGGGATTCCGCCGGCGGCGTGACGCGGCCTGCGATCAGGTTCTGCCCCGCGACGCGACAAACAGCAGCAGTATCATGGCTTGATTCGGCAACTGATTTCAGTCGGTGCTGTGGCCGTCGTATCACGCCCCCTGCTGCTTATTGCCGCTCACCGATTTTATGGGCTGTACAAACATACATTTGAAGTGCATGTTATCCGCGCGGAGTTCGATCTATTCGCGGCGTGGGGCATGACGGAAGCACTTACAAATCAAAAGCACCGTTCCAGGAGCTGGTCAAAGCTGTACATCGCTTCCTCGGTCGCCGGAGTTGCGATCGGTGTGGCGGCCGCGGTCTGGTTCACGCATTTGCCGCCGCTGACGACCCACCACGTGACGGTATCGCTGAATAGCGCGGCCACTGCGCCGCCGGTGCCGCTCGAAGGCCTGTCCGACTTGCCGAAAATGATAGCTGCGAAAGATGCAAGCCAATCCTGGGCGATTGCCGGTGGCGCATTGCTGCAGGTTGGTCTTGCCCGGTTCAGCGTTCCGATGCTCGAGCGGGCGATTGAGAATGATCCGGACAACAGCGTGTTTCATGTTGCGTTGGGGGAGGCGCTCGCGCTGGCGGACAAAGGTCTGATATCGGATCGCGCCAAGGCGGAATTCGAGCTCGTGCTCCGGAATGATCCCAATGACCTGATTGCGCGATTCTACATGGGGCTTTGGTTGCTGCAGAACGGCAAGGCAAAACCGGCGTTGGTCAAGTGGGTGGGTTTGATGCGGACGGTAGGAAGCGACCAGACCTGGAATGACAGGCTGTGGATGGTGATGCCGACTGCTGCGGAGGAGGTCGGCATCAATCAACTGACGCTGCAAGCTCTCTGTGCCTCGGGAATGTAGTGCTGCTCCATATATAAGCGGTTTCGGCAAAAAAGATGTATTTTATATATTGCTTTATGAATCGGAAGGTGGCACGTAGTCATCAGATTTGTGGGCTGGGTTTGTGCGTCATGATCACCAGAACTGTTCAACATCATCGGCGACAGCACAACTGGATACCTGACGGATAAAATGACATCCGCTCCGAACTGCTCCTGATAGCAGCCTATCAAAAAACATCAATCTGAAATGCATGTTATGATCATGATCCTGCAACCCTGTCTGCTGCGCGCACGTCTCGTCAAATTCACCTTTGTCGCAAGTGCGGTCTTATGCGTCGTCAGTCCGCCGATAGCCTCGGCGGAGACCCGCCATTTTTCGATGACTATCGACGATACGATCATCAAGCTGGTCGATAAACAGACCTTCCACACCTTCTCCTTCAACGGCCAGACTCCAGGTCCGCTGATTCATGTGCAGGAGGGCGATGATGTCGAGATCGATGTCGACAACCAGACGACGTTGCCGCACACGATTCATTGGCACGGCATGTTTCAGCGCGGCAGCTGGAAGAACGACGGTGTCCCTGACACGACGCAACCGGCAATTCCGCCCGGCGAGACCTTCACCTATCGCTTCAAGGCCGAGCCGTCCGGCACCATGTGGTACCACTGTCATGTCAACGTCAACGAGCATGTCGCGATGCGCGGCATGTGGGGTCCGTTGATCGTCGATCCGAAGGATCCGCCGCCGGCCGAAAAGGAAGTCACAAAAGACTACATCATGATGTTTTCCAGCTGGGCGTCCGCCTGGGCAAAGAAACCCGGCTATGGCGGCGTTCCCGGTGATGTGTCCGACTTCTTCACCATCAACGGCAAGTCCTTTCCCGATACACAGCCGGTGCGGGTCAAACAGGGCGACGTCATCCGCATCCGCCTAATCGGCGCCGGTGACGAACTGCATTCCCTCCATATCCACGGCCACGATTTCGAGGTCTACGCCAAGGACGGTCGGCCGCTCGCCAATCCTTATCTCGCCGACACGATCCTGTTCGGACCGGGCGAACGCTACGACCTGATCCTGCGCGCCGACAACCCCGGCATCTGGATGGTGCACGATCACATCGACAAGCACACGGTGAACGGCAGCAAGCCGATGGGCGGCATGATGACGACCATCGAATACGAGGAAATCCCGGTGAAGGACCAGGCTTTCTACAAATGGAAAAACAAAGAGTTCGTACCTGATTTTTATTACGAGGAGTCGATGAAAAAGCCGTTCGGCATGTACGACAACCCTGCCTTCAAAGGCGATCCCGCGCCCTAGTGCCATTGAAAGGAGAGTAGATATGAAAGGGCTTTTTCTGGCCGTCGCGGGCTTGACCGCGGTCTTCCTGAGCAGCGCAATCGCTGCGGACAAACTGGATCCGAGCTGTGGAGGTTGTCACGCGCTGGCCAAGCCGACCGACACCTCGCTGGAGAGGCTGCTGACCCGCAAGGGTCCCGACCTCTGGTTTGCCGGCAGCAAGTTCAACAAGGAATGGCTGGTTTCCTGGTTGCAGGATCCCAAACCCATACGCCCCGCGGGTTATCCGTATTTCAAGAACATCAAGAAGGGCGCCAAGCACGATGAGATCGATCAGTCCAAAATCGCGGCGCACCCCAAGCTGAAGAAGGCGGATGCGGAAGCGACCGCGGAGGCGTTGATGGCTTTGAAAGCCCCCGCCGATCTCGTTCCGGCAGGCGCCTTCAAGGGCGACATGAAGGGTTCGCGCATGGGTGGGCTCGCGTTCATCAAGTTTCGCGGCTGTGTCGCCTGTCATCAAGGTGAAAACGGCGAAGGTGGTCTTTCCGGACCGCGATTGACCGATGCGGGAGCGCGGCTCCAGCCCGATTTCATCGCCGCCTATACCAGCGACCCGCAGCGTTTCGATCCGCATATTTGGATGCCGACGTCGAATTTGAAGGATCTGGACGTCCAGCGATTGACCGCGTTCCTGGTGCAACTGGGTCAAGGAGGCAAGTGATGAAGACGCAAATGTTAGCGGCTATCGCCGGCCTGGGCCTGCTGCTCGCCTCATCGACGAGCCATGCCGATCAATCGATCGAGCAGATCTACGGGGTCTATTGCGTGCAGTGTCACGGTCTCCAGCGCAATGGCACGGGTATCAACGTGCCCGCCCTTTCCGTGAAGCCGCGGGATCACACCGAGGCCAAGGGTATGGGCGACACCCCCGATGACGAGCTGTTCAAAGCCATCAAGGAAGGAGGGCTCGCCGTCAACAAGTCGGTGTTGATGCCGACCTGGGGGCGCGTCCTGTCGGAAGACCAGATCAAGGGTCTGGTCAAGTATCTCAGACAGGTCTGCAAATGCGGGAAATGAATCCAACAAGGAAGTCATATCAAACCATGAAGCGGAGAACGATTGTGAAGGGGAGATCGATTTCAATGACGACTGCAGGTTTGAAGAAGAGCGCCATAACGGGCAGCATTGCGACCGCGCTGGTTCTGGCCGGCGCGGCGATCACCGCGGCCCAGGCCAAGACCGTCAAGGTCGAACTGACGGCCAAGGAAGTCACCGTGCCGCTTGATAACGAGGGCCACACGGTAGCCGCCTGGACCTATAACGGTCAGGTTCCCGGTCCGGTGATCCGGGCGACCGAAGGCGACACCATCGAGTTCACCTTGAAGAATGACCCCGCTAACAAGAAGTCGCATTCCATCGATATGCATTCCGCGCGTACCGATGTTCTGACGAATTTTGCCTCGATCAAACCCGGTGAGACCAAGACCTTCTCGTACGTTCCGGATCATGCCGGCGTATTCTTCTATCATTGTGGCTCCGATCCGATGATCCAGCATATTGCGCGCGGCATGATCGGGGCGGTCATCGTCGATCCGAAGGACCCCAATGCAATGCCGAAGGCAGATCGCGAATATGTTCTGATCGAGCATCAGATCTTCGAGAATCCTGAAGACGTCGACAGCATGATGGCGAACAAGTGGAAGCACGATGCCTTCAACGCCGTTCCGTTCCAGTACGACCCCGTGCATGACGAGCACGCGACGCAGACTCTCGAGGCGAAACCCGGCGAGCGCGTACGGATCTATCTGGTCAATGCCGGTCCCAATGAGTTTTCCGGATTTCATCCGATCGCGGGCATCTGGGACAGGGTCTATCCTTCCGGCAACCCGAAGAACGTGATGGTGGGAATGCAGAATTACACCCTGGCGCCGGGTGACGCTGCAACGTTCGACATCATTTCGCCGACGGAAGGCGCCAATGCCTTGGTGAATCATTCCATGCGCGCTGCACTTACCGGCGCGATCGCGGTCATTATGTTCAGCAACAAGGCTGATCCCTCGATGGGACATGGTGACAAGATTCTGGTGCGCTGACGCCAGCTTGGCGTGGAGCGTCGTCGGCGCTCCACGTCAAAATCGAAGGTTGAGACGACCAGGGCCGCGAACTCGATCGGAGATCGAGGCTATTTGGAGATGATCTGATGGCGACGCTTGGGCTGGCGCATGGCTGTGCGGCCCCGGCGCATCGCCCGCCTACGGGCAACGCGTAACCTCGCCTACTTGGCGGAGAGATCGCGGATGGTAGATGTATCCGGCATCGCGTTCATGTCTCGGTAATAATAATCCGGCTTCGAACCGGAAGTGCTTCGCCGAGTGTGGAAAGTGCCGCCGTGTTTGTGCATTCGATTTAACCAACCTAAAAGGTGCTGGAGCTATCCTTCTTTTGCGGAAGGTAGGGCAGTCCGGTTACGTGATTGCGCCCGGCCATTTGCGGACCGCGAGAGCCTGAAAGTCCGGTAATTTCCCCTTTCAGAACGTGGTGAAGGTTGGGAAGTTCATGTCCGGTTCACCTGAGCGAAGCGAAATTTCTGTTGTCGCGAGAGAAGGGAATCCGCAGGACAGTTTGCAGATCGATCGAAAAGGTTTCCGTTTCGACGACAGCATACCCTCCAGACTGAATTTTCTGAGCGAAATCGTCAGGTCGCTTCCGGCAGGTGTAACGGTTCAGGACGAGCAGGGCGATTTCGTTCTCGTGAACGACGCCGCCGCGGCGCAGTTCAATATGCCCGCGTGTGAGATCGTCGAGACGGCGGCAGGTATCCCGTTCCGCTCAAGAGAATTGAACGACCGCAGGCATATCGCTCGCAGAGTGCTTCAATCGGCCAAGACCAAGGTATCCGAAGAACTCATCCGGACGGATCAGGCGACAAAGGCCTATCTCACCACGCATGAACCCATCCTGATTTCGAACAGAAAGCTCGTGCTTTCGAGTTCCGTCGATATCAGTCAGCAAAAGGCCATCGAGGAGGAACTGTTTCGCTGTGCATACTATGATGAGCTGACGGGTTTGCCGACGCGGCGGGTTATCGAGCAGCACGCCAACAGTCTTATTCGTGAGGGAGGATATCCGGTCAGATTTGCAGTGGCATTTCTGGACATCGATAACTTCAAGCACATCAACGATTATTACGGCCATGCATCCGGCGATGGGCTTCTTGTCGAGGTTGCCAGGCGCCTGGGCCTCGGTCTTCGCGCCACCGATATGTTGTCCCGGATCAGCGGCGACGAGTTTCTGCTCCTGCTCAATCCGGTCCAGAGCGATGCCGAGGTCGCCGAATACGTCGAGTTCCTGTTGCAGCGGCTCAAGGCGCCGTTCTTTATCGACGGATCGGAGCTCTTCGCATCCGCGTCCATCGGGGTGAGCATCTATCCGGATCACGGCGACAGTTACGAGGTGCTGCGCCAGAACGCCGACACCGCGATGTACCGCATCAAGAATGAAACCAAGGGCGCGGCCGCCATTTTCGATACCGGAATGCAGCATGAAGCGCTGGCTCGAATGGAAATCGAACAGTCGCTGCGGCTTGCGATTCTGGATAGACGCTTCTGTTGCGCGTTCCAGCCGAAGGTCGACATCAAAACCAGGCAGATCAAGGGTATCGAGGCGCTGGTTCGGCTGCGCAATGACGACGGCATCATCCAGGCTCCCGGAACCTTCATCGATCTTGCGGTCGAACTCGGCCTGATCGACGAACTGACGCATCTCGTGCTGGCCGAGATCATCCGGTCCATCGATCTCATCGATGATACTTTCGGGACCGGCGTCGGCATCAGCATCAACGTTGCCGCCAAGCAGGCGGGCAATGTGGCGTTCATGACGTCCTTTGCGCGGGCGCTCGAGAGGACCGGCTGTCCGACGCGTTTCATCGTTGAAGTCACGGAAGACGCATTCGTGGCGAAAACCCGTTTTCAGGCGGAGATCCTGCCGATCCTGCGGAGGCTCGGTGTCGGAATCTCGATCGACGACTTCGGAATCGGATGTTCGTCACTGTCGGCTCTCGCCGATATCACGGCCGATGAAATCAAGATCGACCGCTCGTTCATCGTCGATATCCACAAGCGCCCGCGCAGCCAGGGCATCCTGAAGGCGATCGAATCTCTCAGCGACGCTCTCGGAATGACGGTGATCGCGGAAGGCGTCGAGACCTTCGAGGAACTCGCTTATCTGCAAGCCGCAACGCGGATCAAATACGCGCAGGGCTTTTATTTTTCCGAACCTGTCTTTCTCGAAGGACTCCAGCCGGGCGGCCGGACGGTCAGCGACAATCGCAAGAGCCCGATCAGCCGGCTGGTGCAGGAGAGTCGCCCGGCATATTCTCGCGCCAACCGCTACAGGCGCTGACCGGCGGCACCATGTCGTTCGCGCGAAGTTGGATAGGGCACCGATAGTATTTGCCCGCACACATGTTCCGCTCACACCGAATTGTGTCAGCAAACAAGAATCGTCGAAATAAGGTGACGAATATTGCCGGAGCCTTCGCTTCTGATGGCAGAAGCGTGACTATTTGTTTTTGGTTGATGCGTTTTCCTCACGCGAACCGGTAGCGACTTCGCTCGAAAACGCTATAGTTCTTTCTTCCAGCCCGCCTGCCGAGTTCGCCAATTGCCCAGCAACATCGAAGACTATGGAATCATCGGTGACGGCGAGACAGTCGCACTCGTTGATCGCACGGGATCGCTCGATTGGCTCTGCTGGCCGAGTTTCGACTCGGACGCCTGTTTTGCGGCTCTTCTGGGCGATAAGCACAATGGTTACTGGCGAATCGCGCCTGCGGGAGAGATCGGGTGTTCGAGCCGCGGTTATCGCGGAGACGGCCTCATCCTGGAGACCCGGTTCGAAACCGCCGGCGGCGCCGTGACCCTGATCGACTTCATGCCGCCTCGCGGTACGGCCTCTGACATCGTCCGGCTTGTTCGGTGCGACCGCGGCCGCGTGAAAATGCGCATGGATCTGGTGATCCGGTTCGGCTTCGGGAAAAACGTTCCTTGGGTCCGCCGCACCGAGGACAGGGCGCTGCTCGCGGTTTGCGGGCCGGACATGCTGGTGTTGCGCACGCCCGTCGAGACTCGTGGCCAGGATATGACGACCGTCGCCGACTTCGAGGTGAGCGCCGGACAAACGGTTCCGTTCGTCATGGCCTACGGCGCATCTCATTTCGAGGTTCCTCCGCCGGTCGATGTGGCGGAAGCGCTGAAGCAGACAGAAGCCTTCTGGAAGGAGTGGTGCGGAAAGTTCGAATATGACGGGCCCTATCGTGATATCGCGATGCGTTCGCTGGTCGCGCTGAAGGCGATGATCTACGCGCCATCCGGCGGTATCGTCGCCGCGCCGACCACCTCGCTTCCGGAAAAGCTCGGCGGGGCGCGCAACTGGGACTACCGCTTCTGCTGGCTGCGGGACGCAACCTTCACCCTGCTCGCACTGATGAACAGCGGCTATTACGATGAGGCTTCGGAGTGGCACGACTGGCTGCTGCGTTCTGTCGCGGGCTCGCCTGCCGACATGCAGATCATGTATGGCATTCTCGGGCAGCGTCGGCTGACGGAATGGGAGGCCGACTGGCTGCCCGGTTATGAGGGGGCGCGCCCGGTCAGGATCGGCAATGCCGCGCATGCGCAGTTGCAGCTCGACGTCTACGGCGAATTGATGGACGTGTTTCATCAATCGAGAGAGGCGAACCTCAAGCTGAGCGAGCCAACCTGGGCGCTGGAATGCGAACTGCTCGAACATCTTGCCAAGATATGGAATGAGCCGGACTCCGGCATCTGGGAACGACGAGGTCCCGGCCGGCACTACGTCTCGTCGAAAGTGCTGGTCTGGGTGGCTTTCGATCGCGGCATCAAGAGCGTGGAACATTATGGCTTCGATGCGCCGGTCGAGCGCTGGCGCGACGTGCGCGATGCCATTCACCGCGACGTTTGCGAGAAGGGTTTTGATCGCGAGCAAAACACATTCGTCGAATCCTACGGCTCGAAACTGCTCGACGCCAGCACGCTCCTGATTCCGTCGGTCGGCTTCCTGCCCCCGTCGGATCCACGTGTGGCAGGAATGCTGGCCGCCGTCGAGGAACACCTGATGCCGGACGGCTTCGTGCTTCGGCATGATCCGCGCGCAGTGTCGGATGAACGGCCGCCGATCGAGGGGGCCTTTCTGGCCTGCACGCTCTGGCTCGCCGATGCCTATGTGCTGCGAGGCGATATCGAGCGCGCCGAGGTGTTGCTCAGGCGGGTGGCCGCTGTGGCGAACGATCTCGGGTTGCTTTCGGAAGAATATGATACGATTGCCCGCCGCCTGACCGGCAATTTTCCGCAGGCGCTGACGCACATTGCGCTCGTCAACACCATCCACAACCTCAACGCGGCGCGAAAACCTGCGATGCAGCGAGCGAAAACATAGAGCCTTCCTGCTTCCGACGGAATCAGAAGCGGAGTTCTATTATCGGAACGCTATGATCCGATCGATCGCTTTTGCGAAGCCATCGTTTTCATCGGTGTCGGTGACATAGGTGGCCCGCGCCTTCACGTCGTCATCGGCGTTGCCCATGGCAAAAGACAGGCCGCTTTTGCGAAACATGGCCAGATCGTTTCGCATGTCTCCGATGGTCGCGACGTTGCGCGGAGAAATGCCGAGGCGCTTCGCCATCATTTCCACGAATGTCCCCTTGTCCTGTCCGGCGGGAGTGACATCGAGATAGTAACTTTGCGAACGGATAGCCGAGGCTTGGCCGGCGAGGGTCGTCCGCATGTCGATTTCGCAACGCGCGAGTTTATCGGGATCGGCGCTGACGCCGACGATCTTGCAGGCATCATTCGTGAATTCGCCGAGATCGGAAACGATATCGGGGTTCATCCGAATCGTGCGCTGTTCGCGCGGGACATAACGTCCGTCGTTTCGCGTGATCAGCCAACGGTCCGTCGTGAACAGCCATATGTCGATTCCCGATGCCTTCAGCGCATTAATCGCAATCCACGCAGCGGACGCAGAAATGATGGTCCTTTGAAGGACTTCAAGTGTGGGGTCGACGATCAGGCTGCCGTTGAAGGCTCCGAGCGGTAGCCGGAGATCAAGCGGTTCGA
>NZ_MKRN01000050.1:10691-42596 GCF_001896955.1 Nitrobacter sp. 62-13
TCATGAGATTTTCTGGTCCGGCTCGAGCATGGTCACGATTCGATCGGCGATGTCGTCTACCGTCGCGTCGATGTCGACGACGATAGGCCGCTCGTCGGCCGCCGGCTCCTCCAGCGTGTCGAACTGGTCCTCCAGCAGCCCCGGCGGCATGAAATGGGCGAGCCGGGCTTTGAGGCGGCTCGCGATCAGGTCCTTGTCGCCGCGCAGGTAGACAATGCGGGTGTCGCGATGACCGTTCACGAGAATATCACGATAGGCGCGTTTGAGCGCGGAGCAAGCCATGATGATGCTCGTGCCGCTTGCGCGGTTGCGCCCGATCTCCGCGGCGACGGCGCGCAGCCACGACCAGCGGTCCTCGTCGGTCAATGCAATGCCGGCGCTCATTTTCTCGATGTTGCTCTTGGAGTGAAACCGGTCGGCATCCTCCACGATCCATCCCAGTCGCCGCCCCAGCGCGTCCGCGATTGTGCTTTTGCCGGATCCGGAGACGCCCATGATGATCAGCGCGCAAAAGCCGGAGCCCGGATCGGTGCTCACGCCGGCCGCCCGGCGGCCGCCGCATCGGTGAGCCACGTCGTGACGCCATTGGAATGAGCGCGCGCGCCGGGCAGGTCGGCTCCCGACGTGATTTTCGACAAGACGTCGCGCTTGGCTTCGCCGCTGACGAGGAACAGCATCTCGCGCGAGGACGCCAGCGCCGGAAGCGTCAGGGTAACGCGGGGAACGAGGGGTTCGACGTGCGCATGGTCGACGCCGACGACCCAGCGTTCGGCTTCATCGAGCGCCTTGTCTCCCGGAAACAGCGACGCGGTGTGTCCGTCCGGTCCGAGCCCCATCAGGACAAGGTCGAAAAGCGGCCTCGCAACATCCAGATGGCGCGCGCCGTAGAAAATCTGGAGTTCGCGCTCGTAAAGCCGGGCCGCCTGATCCGGATCGGCCGCATCGGTCGGAACGGGATGGATATTCTCGGGCGGAGCACAGCGGTCGAGGAAAATGCTTCTGGCCATCGTCATGTTGTTGCGCGGGTCGTCGGCGCTCACGAAACGCTCGTCGCCGACGAACCAGTGAACGCGATCCCAGGCGATGCGCGAGCGATAGTCCCGACTCCCCAGCAGTGCGTAGAGTGCTTTCGGGCCGGAGCCGCCGGTCAGGCATATCGCCGGCCGTTCCTGATTTTCGGTTCGGGCGATCAGGTGCGCGGAGGCTTCCGTCGCGACCGCCTGCGCATCGGGAAGCACCTGAAACCTGCGCTCGCCCGTGGTGGACGTCATGTCAGCTTGCGCCAGTGGCGGCCGTCGCGCGCGAGCAACTCGTTCGCTTCGGCGGGACCTTCGCTGCCTGCCTTGTAGCTGACCAGACCATCGGCTCCAGCCTTCTTCCAGGCGTCGAGGAACGGCTGCACCGCCTGCCAGCCGGCTTCCACGCCGTCCGCGCGCTGGAACAGGATGTTGTCGCCGATCATGCAATCGTAGATCAGCGTTTCATAGCCCGTGCTCGGCGCCGCGTTGAAGTAGTCCTTGTAACGGAATTTCATCTCGACGCCATCGATCGAGATGGTGGGGCCGGGAATCTTGGTGTTGAATTGCAGCGTGATGCCTTCGGCCGGCTCGATACCGATGACGAGGTAGTTTTGCGACAGCCGATCCACCGGCGTGGAGCGGAACATCGCGAACGGCGCCTGCTTGAACTTGATCGCTACCTCGGTGCGCTTCAGGCCGAGGGCCTTGCCGGTTCGCAGGTAGAAGGGGACGCCGGCCCATCGCCAGTTGTCGATCGTCAGCTTGAGCGCCGCATAGGTTTCCGTGGTGCTGTCGGGTTTCACCTCGGGCGTCTTGCGATAATCGCCGATCGCCTCGTCCCCGACCTCGCCGGCGCGATATTGTCCGCGCACCGAGTTGCGGAGCGCCTCCTCGGGGCTCTGGGTCTGGATTGCGGCGAGCACCTTCGCTTTTTCCGAGCGCACCGCGTGGGCTTCGAAACGGCGCGGCGGCTCCATCGTCACCAGCGACAGCAACTGGAACAGATGGTTCGGCACCATGTCCCGCAATGCTCCGGTCGCGTCATAGAAACTGCCGCGATGGCCGACCGACAGCTTCTCGTCGACGGTGATCTGGATATGGTCGATGTGATTGCGATTCCAGATCGGCTCGAACATGCCGTTGGCGAAGCGAAGGACCAGAATGTTCTGGACGGTTTCCTTGCCGAGATAATGATCGATTCGGTAGATCTGATGCTCATTGGCGATCTTGAGCAGCTTGCTGTTGAGGGATTTGGCCGATGCGAGATCGGTGCCGAACGGCTTCTCCACCACCAGCCTGCGCCAGGCGCCGTGCTGTTCGCGCAGCAGGCCGACGCGGCCGAGCTGTTCGGTGATCGGCGCAAAGGCGGCCGGCGGGACCGCAAGATAGAAGAGACGATTGCCGCACGTTCCCTTTTCCGTCTCGAGTTTTTCGAATGCCTTACTCAAGGTGTCGAATGAGGCGGGATCGGAGGGGTCGGCCTCGAGACAGGTCAGGCAGCGAAGCACCTTTTGCGCAACGTCCTGTTTGACGGCTCGCGTGGCGTGCTTGTTCAGACCTTCCATCAGGCTTTGCCGAAGATCGTCTTCCGACATCTGCTTGCGGACGATGCCGACAATGCAGAATTGCTCCGGTAGCAGGCCGGATTCGGCAAGATTGTAGAGTGCGGGAATGACGAGGCGATGGGTGAGGTCGCCGGTGACTCCGAAGATGACGAAGCAGCAGGGCTCCGGTTTGGGCGGCTTGTTGCTTGCGACCGTCATCAGGACCCGGTGCTCCCCTGTGATTCGGCTTCGCCGGGCTCCTTGTGCCCGCCGAACCCTTCGCGCATCGCTGACAGGATTTTTTCGGCAAAGGTGTGTTGCTGGCGCGAGCGGAATCGCGCGAACAGCGCCGCAGTCAGCACTTCGGCGGGGACGGCTTCGTCGATCGCGGCATTGACGGTCCAGCGGCCTTCACCGGAATCCGCGACGAATCCCGAATAGGCTTCGAGCGTCTCGCTGCGGGCGAGCGCGGCCGCCGTCAGATCGAGCAGCCAGGACGGAATGACGCTGCCGCGACGCCAGACCTCGGCGATGTCGGCGAGATCGAGCTTGAAGCGATGATCTTCGGGCAGCGCCTCGATATTGGCGTTCTTGAGAATGTCGAAGCCTTCGGCATACGCCTGCATCAGGCCGTATTCGATTCCATTATGCACCATCTTGACGAAATGGCCGGCTCCGACAGGTCCCGCGTGAAGATACCCCTGTTCGACGCGCGGATCGCGGCCATCCCGGCTCGGCGTTCGCGGAATGTCGCCGCGGCCGGGCGCCATCGCGGCAAAAATCGGATCGAGCCGGTCGACGACGGCCTTGTCGCCGCCGATCATCATGCAGTAGCCGCGCTCAAAACCCCAGACTCCGCCGCTGGTGCCGACATCGACATAATGGATGCCTTTTTCACGCAGTGTCCTGGCCCGACGGATATCGTCCTGCCAGAAGGTATTGCCGCCATCGATAATCACGTCGTCGCGCTCGAGCAGCTTGGCGATGGTATCGATGGTCGTTTCGGTGATCGCGCCAGCGGGCAGCATGATCCATACCGCGCGCGGTCTATCGAGCTTGCGGACAAAGTCCTCGAGATCGCTCGCGCCCGTTGCTCCCTCGTTGGCGATTGTGGCGACGGTCTTGTTATTCTTGTCGTAAACGACGGTCTGATGACCTCCCTTTTTCATCAGCCGGCGAACGATGTTGGCCCCCATTCGGCCCAGGCCGATCATGCCTATCTGCATTGGTCCGATCCTCCATACGTACGCCAACGCGTGGTGCGGACATTCCACGCGCTGTCTGGAGGGATATGATGCTTGCGTTTCAGGGTGTGTTGCAACACCGCCTCGGGGGGATTCTAGGAAGATTCGGACGGGGTGGGACGTTCGAACGAACCGACGATCCGTACTGGATAAAGGTAAGGTACCGTGCATACGCACCGGAAGATCATTGGTTCCCGGTGCGGGATCGCATTTGCGTGAGTATGCTGCGCTCATCGCCGTCGTGAGAGCGCGCGGGGATCCGGATTAATCCAGCGCCCGGGTGATGGCGTCGCCGAGTCGCGATAGGCCGGATCGGAGATCGCCCTTGAGATGTACGCGCAGCGCACGTCTTCCGCGCCCGGTGAGCACATCGAAATCGCCGCGCGCCTGCGCGGCCTTGATGACGCCGAAGCTTATTTTCCGGTCGGGAATTTTCAGGTCTTTTGCGTCGTCCGCGGTGATCTGGAGAAAGACGCCGCTGTCGGGGCCGCCCTTGTAGGCCTGTCCGGTCGAATGCAGGAAGCGCGGGCCGAACTCGGCGCAGGTGGCGACTTTTTTCCGGTCGCGGACGGCGAGGCGCATCCGCTGCAGATCACTGATGTGTTCGTCGTCGCGCGCGAGATAGGCCAGCAGCGCGACGTAGTCGCCGGGCTCCGCGCGCGCGAAATGCGCCTTGAGCCATGACGACAGGTCGCCATTCGCGCCCTTGTCACGCAAGGCGCGCGCATTTTCGGCATCGGTATAGAGATCGAAGTCCGCGATGGAAACCGCCGGCTCCTCGTGCGGCAGCCTGCCGGTTTTCTCGAATGCCGTCGTCAGCTCACGGGTCCTGATCTTGGCGGATTCAACGTCGGGCTGATTGAACGGGTTGATGCCGAGAATGGCGCCGGCGACGGCGGTTGCCATCTCGAACCTGAAAAATTCCTGGCCGAGTTGATCGACCGAATCCATCACGATCCGAACGACCGGATGTCCGGCATTCTCGAGCGCCTGCAATTTTTCCTCGTGAGCGTCATCCTCTTCGTCCGCCGTGCGGATATCGATGAAGAAACGATCCTTGCCGTAAAAGCTTGCATCGCCAAGCGGTTCGCCATCGATCGGAATCAGGCCCTTGCCCTCCTTGCCGGTCGATTCGGCGATCAGTTGCTCGGCCCACGCTCCGAAATCAGCAATCTTCGGGGACGACAGGATCGTGACCTTGTCACGGCCTTCGCGGCCGGCGAGACCCATCGCAAGGCCAAGCTGGGCGCCGGGATTGTCGTGCGGAGGCACTTCTGCACCGCAGGACCTCACCATGGCGAGGGTATTCCTGAGCAATTCGGTCACGCCGATTCCCGCCGTCGCAGCAGGGACCAGTCCGAAGGGCGACAGCACCGAATAACGGCCGCCGATCGCGGGATCGCCATGGAAGGTGCGCGCATAGCCAAGCTTTGCCGCTTCCTTGTCGAGCGAGGAGTCGGGATCGGTAACCGCGATGAAACGATGGCCGGCCTTGTCGGCGCCGATCGCTTTCGCCACTCGCGCGTGAAAATAGTCCTTCAGCGCATTTGGCTCGGTCGTGCTCCCGGACTTGCTGGAGACGATGAAGACGGTTCTTGCGACGTCGATCGCCGCTTCCAGCGCGCGAATCTGGGCGGGGTCGGTCGAATCCAGCACATGAAGCCTTGGAAAACCAGCAGCCTTCGCAAAGGTCGTCGCCAGCACCTCCGGACCGAGACTCGATCCGCCCATGCCGAGAACGACCGCATCGGTGAATTTTTGCGTCTTCACCCGCCGCGCGTAGTCCTCATAGTCGGCCGCCCGATCGAATTCCGCGGCAGGGCTTGCCAGCCAGCCCAGCCATTCGTTCTCGTCGGCGCCGGTCCATACCGATTTGTCATGTTGCCAAAGTTTGCGGAGGGTGCCGGCGGCCCGCCAGTCTTCCGCCTGTTTCTCGACGGACTTCGCCATGGCCGAGCCAAGGGACAGCGTCTGGTGGCCGATGGCGGAGCCCAAGATTTTCGCACGCTTGCGCGCGACTGCGCCAAGCAGCTTGTCGGCCGCGTCGTCGAACAACTGAACGCCTTCCGTCACAAGGTGCCGGGTGATCGCATCGAGCGAGATTCCCGAGCCCGCCAGCGCGGCGAGCACGTGCTGTGCCTCGTCGAGATTTTCCTCGAGGCTGTCGCGTAATCTGCCGTGATCGCGGAAGGCGTCGAGGGTTCCCGGCGGGACGGTGTTGACCGTGTCCCTGCCGATCAGTTCCTCCACATAAAGGACATCGCTGTAGTCCTTGTTCTTGGTCCCGGTCGAAGCCCATAGCAGCCGCTGGGGGCGCGCACCCTTGGCTTCCAGCGCCTGCCAGCTGTCGCCCGCGAACAACCGCTTGTAGTCCTGATAAGCGAGCTTGGCATTGGCAATGGCGACCTTGCCCTTGAGCGATGCGAGACGCTGTTTTTCCGCGGGGTCGTTGGCCTGAGCGATCTTCTCGTCAAGCTGCTTGTCGACGGCGGTGTCGATGCGGCTGACGAAGAAGCTGGCGACGCTGGCGACGTGCGAGGGATCGCCGCCATTTCGCACATACTCCTGAAGCCCGGACAAAAAGGCTTCGGCAACCTCGACGTAAACCTTCTGCGAAAACAGCAGCGTGATATTGATGCTGATGCCTTCGGAAATCAGGTGGCGGATAGCCGGCAGGCCCTCCGGCGTCGCCGGCACCTTGATCATCAGGTTCCTGCGGTTGACGGATTTCCAGAGCCTCTCGGCCTCGGCGATCGTCGCCTTGGTGTCGTTGGCGAGATAGGGCGAGACCTCGAGGCTGACGAAGCCGTCCGCACCCTCGAGCCGGTCGTAGACCGGCCGCAGCACGTCGGCGGCATGCTGGATATCCTCGACCGCGAGCTGCTCGTACAGGGCGGCGACCGATCGATCGCCTTTAGCGAGAATGCGAGCGATTGCGCCGTCATATTCGCCAGAACTTCCGATCGCCTTCTCGAAGATCGAGGGATTGGAGGTGACCCCGCGCACCCCGTCGTTGTCGACGAGGTGTTTCAGATCGCCCTTGGCGATGAAGCCGCGCGCTAGGAAGTCGAGCCAGATCGCCTGGCCGTGGTTCTGGAGTTCTCTGACAGGGTTCATGATTGTTCTTCTGTGTTCTGACGCCACGGCGTGGGGAGGCGTTTGCCGGTCTGCTGGCGAGGCTTGTCAACTTGGCCGGGAAAAAATGGCCTCATCAAGGGAAGCTTGCCACTCTAATAACGTTTTTTAAGAGATATTGATCCCGCCCGGAGATTGCTGGACCGGCTCGGCGAGTCATGGCAAATCCGAGTCATGGCAAATCCGAGTCATGGCAAATCCGAGTCATGGCAAATTCGAGCCGTGGCAAACCGAGCCTTGGCAAACCGAGCCTTGGCAAACCGAGCCTTGGCAATCCACGTCGTCGAACCCGCAAGTGTCGGCCGCTTCGGGTATCAATCCATCGACTTCATCAGGAGTTCACGAGGCGGGCGCAACTTTTTGCGACGAGATCGAGACCGTCGAGGCGGTCTTGTCGCCCCATCCCCCTCTCCGATAAAGAACTTGTGAGAACAGCCGTTGACAGGTTGTACTCCTACCGTTGAGGTTCGTTCATGCCCCGATATTTTTTCAACACCCGTATCGGCAGTGACCTGATTCTCGATCCGGAGGGTGAGGAGCTGCGCGATCCCGACCATGCCTGGCGCGCCGCGCGGACGACGATCCAGGAAATCCTCAAAACGGACGGCGAACAGCGCGCCATTCTCAACGCCGTGCTGGAGGTCACCGACGCTTCCGGCGAGATCGTCCTCGAATTTCCGTTTACCGAAGCCATCCTGGACTCGGTCGATCGGTCCTCGACGCGGCATTGATTCAGAAAATGGTCGGTCCCGTTACCGCCTGGTCGAGAGGGTGTCATGTCCGGTGTCTTTGGTTTTTCCGCGAACACGCTGGCTGGCGAGCCTTGCGCGTTGAGTCAGTTCGAGGGCCAGGTCCTTCTGATCGTGAATACCGCGAGCGCCTGCGGATTCACCCCGCAATACAAGGACCTCGAGGAACTCTATCGGACCATGAAGCCGCACGGATTTTCGGTCCTCGGCTTCCCCTGCAATCAGTTCGGCAAGCAGGAGCCGGGATCACCTGCGGATATCCAGCAGTTCTGCTCCCGCAAGTATGACGTGACGTTTCCGATGTTCGAGAAGATCGACGTCAATGGCGATCATGCGCACCCTCTTTACAAATACCTCAAGCGCGAGAAGTCCGGACTGCTTGGCGCATCGATCAAGTGGAATTTCACGAAGTTTCTGGTAGACCGGAACGGCAACGTCGTCGGCCGCCACGCACCGACGACAAAACCGAAAGCCCTGACCAACGAAATCGAGGCCCTGCTTGACCGACCAGACCGCGACCGATGAACTGCCCGACCGTTTGTCGACCGATCCACGCAGTCCCTACTATGACGCCGCGATCCTGTCGCGCGACATCGGCGTCCGATTCAAGGGCGTCGAGAAGAACAATGTCGAGGAGTATTGCGTCAGCGAGGGCTGGATACGTGTCGCTGCCGGCAACGCCAGGGATCGCTATGGCAATCCGCTGACCATCAAGCTCACTGGCACGGTCGAGCCGTATTTCCGGACCGGAAGTTAGCCTCGTCGGGCACTTCCGTTTTTGGTGCTTAAGAAGTTCGTGCGACATATTGCGTTGCGTTTGACGCTGGGCCCGGCTGCGAGCAGTCGTCGCCTTCTCCGGCCATTTCCGAAAGCCGAAACCATGCCCTTCACGATCCCGTCGTGGCTCCTGACGATCCTGATGCTGTTCTGTTCGAACGTTTTCATGACCTTCGCCTGGTACGGGCATCTGAAATTCAAGGAGAGCCCGCTTCCTCTGGTCATCATGATCAGTTGGGGTATCGCGTTCTTCGAATACTGGCTCGCGGTGCCGGCCAATCGCTGGGGCAGCGCGGCCTATTCGGCGGCCGAACTCAAGACCATTCAGGAAGTGATTACCCTCGTGGTGTTCGCCGGCTTCTCGGTGATGTATCTGAAGCAGCCGCTGGGCTGGAATCATGCGCTCGGCTTCGCGTTCATAGCGCTCGGCGCGTTCTTTATTTTCCACAAGTGGTCGTGAGGTGTGAGCAGCAGGCTAGAGTCCGGTTCAACTGCGTTGAACCGGACTCTAGCCTATCTTTTTATTTGAGCATGATCTTTTCCGAAAACCGGTTTCCACTTTTCGGGATCATGCTCTAGATCAACTGGACCCGCTGTAGTTCGGTGACCTCCGCCCGCTCGGCTGCCGCCCCGTCGGCAAAGCCGCGCACCCGCTGCTCGCAGCGCCAGGCATCGTCTTCTCGCGCGATCGAAAACAGATTGTAGGCGGCGGGCGGATAATGCCGGTAAGCCGTCGCGGAAGCCGACGGCACGCCGATGGCCGGAACGCGGCCGTGCGGTCCCTCGAACCACATGGTGGAATGAATGTGATCGTGTCCGTGCAGGATCAGGTCGACGCGGTGCCGCCTGATGATCGCCTGCAGCGCCTCCGCGTCGGTCAGCCGCTTGTACGAGGCTTTTGAAGACAGCGGATGATGAATCAGCAGCACGCGAAAGTTCGGATCGTCGGCAAGCTGTGAGAAGCCGCGGTCCAGCACATCGAGCTGGCTGGGTCCCAGCCAGCCGGTCGCCATGAACGGGGCGGTCGGCACCGCCGACGACACACCGATCAGCGTCAGCGGTCCTCTGCGGCGCAGGAACGGAAACGAAAGCGGCGCTCCTGCGCGGGCGCTGTCGCCGTGCATATATTCGGCCCATTGGGAGGTCTGTTTTGTCGTCACGCGAACATAGGCGTCATGATTGCCGGGCACGAGGGTGACGTCGGCAGGCGTGCCGACACTCTCGAGCCACATGCGCGCCTGCGTGAATTCCTCCGGAAGCGCGAGATTGATGAGATCGCCGGTGATTGCGATGTGGTCGGGTGATTGCGCCTTGATATCGGCGACCAGTGCGTCGGCAATGTCGCGCCGATGGATCTTGTAGCGGTCGCGTTTCCAGTTCAGGTAGCCGAGCGCGCGCTTGCCCGCGAGTTCATGCAGTCGCGGCCGAGGCAGCGGCGCCAGATGCGGATCGGACAGATGGGCGAGTGTGAATGCGGTCATTACGGTGATGCCATCACTCCACTAGGCGCTGCCGATCAGGATTCCGGCGAGAAACACCAGCGCGCCGCCGACCGCGATCTGGAACGTCGCCTGCAACCATGGCGTATCCATGAAGCGGTGGCGCACCCAGGAGATGACGCCGAGTTCGACGACCACGACGGCGACCGCCAGCACGGTGGCCGCGTAGAAATCCGGGATCAGGTAGGGCAGGGTGTGGCCGAGACCGCCCACCGCCGTCATCAGCCCGCATACGCCGCCGCGGATCCACGGCGAGCCGCGGCCGCTCAATGTGCCGTCATCCGACAACGCTTCGGCGAATCCCATGGAGATGCCGGCGCCGACGGACGCCGCAAGACCCACCAGGAAGGTCTCGAACGGTTTGTGGGTCGCGAAGGCCGCCGCGAACAGCGGCGCCAGCGTCGAGACCGAGCCGTCCATGAGCCCGACAAGGCCCGGCTGCACATACTGTAAGACGAACGCACGGCGCTCGCTGTCGGACTCGCCGGCTTTGACTTTCTCCGTCAGATGTTTCGCGGTGAGTTGCTCGGCCAGCGAATCGTGCCTGTCTTCCTCCTCGGCGAGGCCGATCAGCAATTCGCGGGTCGACGCATCGCGCGTGGTTTCCGCCGCCTTGCGATAGAACCGCGCCGCCTCCTTCTCCATGCCCAGGACGTATTTGCGGACGTCCTCGAGGCCGAGCGGGCGCGTCAGCCATAGAGGTTTGCGCTTGAGGAAGCCCTTGACGTCGTGGCGGCGGATCAGCGGCAGGTAGTCGCCGAATTTTTCGCGGTAGAGATCGAACAATCTGCCGCGATGGCGAACCTCTTCCTCCGCCATGCCGGAGAGAACGGCAGCGGAGGCCGGAAACGCCTCGGCCAGCCCGTCGGCAAATCCGTAATAGACGCGGCTGTCCTCTTCCTCGTTCGAGATGGCGAGCGCCAGAATCTCGCGTTCCGTCAAATCCGCAAATTGCTTCACTGCTGCCTCTTGCCCCGGAATGTTCCAAGGTTTTGGCAAGAGGACCGCTTTGATGCAAGGATCATGGGGATGTGAATTGCGGCGAATCGCTGCGGCGGAGGTGCGCGCGTCATGAATGTCCAGCGGTTGCGCCTTGGGTTTGAGCCTGTGCTGCGGCGGTTGTTTCACCAGTATTGGCGGTTCGCCCGCGGCATGACGCTCGGCGTGCGCGGCGTGGTGCTCGACGCCGACGACAGGGTGTTTCTGGTCCGGCACAGCTATGTGGCCGGCTGGCATCTGCCTGGCGGCGGTGTCGAAGTCGGCGAGGCGCTCGGCACGGCGCTGCAGCGTGAATTGATGGAGGAGGGTCGAATCGAGATATCCGGCGAACCCGAGTTGCACGGCATTTTCCTCAATAGCCACGTCTCGCCGCGCGACCATGTCGCGGTCTACATCGTCAGGAGCTTCCGGCAGGATCGCAAACCGGAGCCCAACCGTGAGATCGTCGATTGCGGCTTTTTCGCCGCCCATGCCCTGCCGGAGGAGACCACGGCCGGCACGCGGCTGCGGATCGCGGAGATCATCGATCGTGTGCCGCCGACACCCACCTGGCGGCGCTGATCCCGGTCGGTCACCTTAATGGCGGCAGGCGATGGACCGCGCCCGTGGCAGGTGCTATCCCGCCTTTCCCATGTCCGATCTGTCCCTGACCATTCTGACCGAGGCTGCGAACGACGCGCAAGCCATCGAGCGTCTTCACGAGCGCACCTTCGGCCCCGGGCGTTTCGTGCTCAGCGCCTACCGGCTGCGCGAGCATGTCGATCACCTGCTTGAGTTGTCCTTCACCGCCCGCATCGGCACGCTTCTGGTCGGCTCGGTCAGGCTGTTGCCGGTCTGTATCGGCGAGACGCCGGCACTCCTCCTCGGTCCGCTGACGGTCGAGCCGCCGTTTCGCGGCCGCGGAATCGGCCGCGCATTGCTCGATCGCGCACTTGGCGACGCGAAAACAAAAGGACACCGTCTCGTGGTTCTGGTTGGCGACGAGCCCTATTACGGCCGCGTCGGCTTCAAGGTCATTCCGAAAGGGCAGGTCGACATGCCTGGCCCGGTCGATCGGGCGCGGCTCTTGGTGTGTGAACTCGCCCCCGGTGCGTTCGAGGGGGTGTCCGGCATGATCCGGCCGGACTGGACGTTCGTGCGGGAGACGCCGACGGCAAGTTGAGGTTGACGCCCTTTTGCCGCCGACAATCTGCCGTTTGTTGCTGCCGTCATGCCCGTGCTTTCACGGGCATCCAGGTGTTTAGCTAATTTCAGTCGAAACGAAAAAGACGTCGATGGCCAAAATAAATCCGGCCATGACGAAGACGAACTCAATACTTCACGTTCGCAAACAGCCGCACGTTCAGCCCGGGCAGCAACACCTCGTCCTTGTTGTAAGCGACAGCGTTGCGGATCTCCTCGTTCAGCAGATTGTCGCCGACAAGACCGACCGTCACCTTCTGCGCTCCCCACCAATCGTTCTTTGAGAGAGTGGCCGTATAGCTGACCTCGGCGCGCAGCCGGTTGTAGCCGGCGGTCGGCGTCTCTACGCCGCTGACGTCATTCTGCGCGAAGGCGTGGAGCAGGTTGACGCGCGCCAGCCAGTTGGCGTCGTGATAGTAGACGCCTCCTCCCAGGCGCTGCGGCGGAATTCTCGGCACGTTGCTGCCGTCCGTGAAGGTCGCGCGGACGATGTCGTACTGCCCCTCGATGCCGAACAGGCCGTTCCAGACCGGCAAGACGTCGTATTGAAACTGGAATTCACCGCCGCGGAAAACGGCATCGGTCTGGGAGTAGATGGCCTGGTGCAATTCCAGGCCGGGTCCGGCCGCGCATCCGGTTTCGTCGCAGGTGTTGCCGGTCAGACGCCGGTAGATGAAGCCGTTGAACCGTGTGTAGTACCCGGTCAGTTCAAAACGCAGCGGTCCGGCCGCGCGGCGCAATCCCGCCTCGATCGACTTCGCGGTCTCGATGCCGAGGTTCGGATTGCCGATGTCGAAGGTTTCGGTCGCATCATGCGCGCCGCGCGAGAACAGCTCGGCCGGCTTCGGCGCGCGTTCGACGTATTGCCCGGTCAGGCTGGCCACGAGATTCCAGGGCAGGTCCTGGATCAGGCCGACGCTGGCGCTCGCCGGCGTGAAGTTCAGCGCGCGCGGCATTGCGGCGCCGATCGCACCGGGATCGGTGGTGAGATCGAACAGTTCGGGGATGATGCTGGGGGTCGAACCGTTGAGATTCACATGTTCGATCCTGCCGGCGATCTGGGCCTTGGTCGTTTCGCTGAACTTGAACTCGTTGAAGACGTAGCCGGCGAGCTTTGCGTTATTGTTCGGATCCCACAGGCCGTTGAGCGGGCTTAATGGATCGTCCGGGCTCGGCGCGGTCAGTTCCTGATGTGACGCCTGCACGCCGATCGCCGTTGTCAGGGCGGCGAAGCGCAGGTCGAACGGAGCGAGTTGCACTTCCAGCCGGCCTTCCTGCTCCTTGTTGGTGAAGGTCTGGCGCACGCCGTCGCTGGATGGATCGGCCGCATCGGCCAGTCCGAGTTCGTTGTGCTTGTAGTCGGTCGCGCCGATCCAGAACCGGATGGCATCGACCGCCGCTGCGTCGGGCCGGTATTCGCCTTTTGCGGTGAACTTGGTCTGATGCGCGTCGATCCGGGTGCCGACCTCTTCGCCCTCGTGGCCCGGAATATGGTACAGGCTGTTGTTCTGGGTGATCGCGGCGCCGACGAAACCGCCGTCGAACAGGTAAGAGCCGCCGACCGAGCCTCCGTTCGAGTCGGTCGAGGAGTTCTTCTGCACGCCGCCGGGGATCGCATAGTCCTCGGTCCGCCGCGCGAAGGCGTCGGCATGAATCGCGACGTTGTTGCCGCCCGCATCGAGCAGAACCCCGCCTTCACGACCCTGGTCCACGCTCGAGACCGCCCCTCGCGTCTCTACGCTCACGCAGCCGGAAGGCGTCGACAATTGCGGCGTCTTGACGTCGTAGCCATAGGTCTGCGTCGTCAGCGGCGCTGCGCACGGCGTGGTTTCGGGAATGCGGTTGTTGCTGGCGCTGACGACGCCGCCGATCGCCGTCGAGCCGTAGCGCAGCGTGGCGGGGCCGCGGATGACCTCGACCTGATTGGTCGAAAGCGGATCGATCGGCACGAAATGATCCTCGCCGAGATCGGACGCGCCGTTGCTTCCGATGCCGTTTTCCGTGATGCCGACGCGATTGACGTCGAGCCCGCGAATGATGGGCCGGCTCGACGCGCCCGGTGCGAACGAGGAGCCGGTGATGCCCGGCTTGTTGTTGAGCAGATCGCCCAGCGTCGCGGCTCCGTTGCGCCGAATCTCGTCGTTGGAGACCACCGTCACGGTGGCGAACTGATCGGTCACCACGGGCAACGTGCCCGGCAGATCGGCGGGGGGCGAAGGCGGCGTCGGCGTGGCGGCGACCTCGGGTTGCCGGGGGGTGGATGGAGGCGTCGTCCTGCCGCGGCGGACCGTGTGCGTGGGCTTCGCATGGGAAGGCCGCGCGCGGTGCACGATCGGGCTGGGTGCGTTGATCACGATCCCGGGGAGGGCGGTCTGGGCCGAGGCTTGATCGGGGATTGCCATGGCAAGAGCCGGAAACGACACCGCGCCGAGGCGCGCGATCGCGAGAAAACGATTGGAGGAAACTGACATTTGTTGGTCCTGACACGGCTTCCACGTGTAGCGGTTGGACGGCCGTTGAAATCGAGACAAATAGCGAAGCTGGCGGCAACGCTGCGCTAGGCGCGCAAACATCACCGATGATCGATGTCAGGAGGCGGGAGGTGCGCGCGGCTGTGAAACGATGTGCCGCGATTTGATGTGATTGAACTCGGCGTCGGTGGTGAGATAGAGAAAATGATACGCCTCGGGCAGCAGCAAAACCGGAGGTTCGGTGAACAGCACCGTGCCTGCCAGCGCCATGACGGCGCAAACGGCGCAGAAATCGTTGTCCTGATGGTGACCTGTCGCGGGCCCGGCTGGCCTCTCGGCCGATGCCCTGGCGGAATCTTTGACGGTGGCTTTGGTCGCAAGGGGCGTGGACAGGCCGCTCGCCTGCACCGCGACGACGGGTGCCGCGAGCGCCGCGGCGCCGTGATGATGTCCGAACGACATCACAAACTGGATCGCGAGCGCGAGCAGCGCGAGCCGCGATCCGTGTTTGATGTTCGACCGGAACCACTTCATGCAGTTACAAGCCCCCGACGCGGAAGTTCGTCCCCGGTGCGCCAAGATGTTATAATATAACATCGCCTCATCGGGGCGCGGATGTCAACCGGAGTTTGCCGCGGCGGGGCCGGGCGACCTCATTGATCGCAGAAGTGTGGGATCGCGGTCACGGTCGTCGAGCGCCGTCAGGGGAGCGAACGCGTTACGCGGCCACGTCACATCAGGCCGGGTGCGTCGCGGATCAGCGTCCCTCGCGAAGCCAGGTCGCGGCAAAGGCGCCGAGCAGCAGCAGCAGGCCGATCAGTCCGGCGAACACCGGCAGCACGCCGACGCCGCGCACCACGCTGGCGTCGCGCATCCGCACGCCCATCCAGCCGTCGCCGCGAAACACGCTCGAGGCGTGCACGGGAACGATGCGCGGGATATCGACGCTTGAACCGTCCGCGATCCGCCGGGCATCGCCGCCGCTGGCCTGCGCGAGCGGCCTGAGTTCGTCGGCGGTCGACGTCACCTCGGAGAATTCCTTCGGATTGACCGGGCCGACATTGACCAGCGCGTTCAGCGTGCCGTCGGTCGCCTGCCACAATCCGAGTTCGTCCGCGGTCAATGTCGCCTTCCAAAGACCGGGCTCGGAGGCGCTCAGCGTTAGTTCGCGGGTCTTGCCGGACGGCGAGGTCACGACGACGGGCTTGACGGCGTCGGCCATGGTCTGGCGCTGGACGACGAGATCCTTGCCATGGACTTCGAGCCTCAGCGCCTCCTCGTCGAGTTCGGGCTGCTTCATCAGCCAGTGGGCAGTCCGCCGCAGCAAATCGAGATACGGGCCGCCGCCCTCGTAGCCGCGCGCCCACAGCCAGATATGATCGGAAAGAAGCAGTGCGACGCGGCCTTCGTCATAGCGCGACAGCAGCAGGAGCGGCTTGCCATCGGCGCCGGTCATCACCGGCGGCACTGAAACATTGCGGGTGTCGACCTCGCGGAAAAACCGGCTCCAGTGCGGCGGATCGTTCGCGGACCCTTCGAGCGCGCGGGTGACCGGATGGCGCTTGCCGGCATCGCTCAGCCGCGCGTGGAACGGCTTGTCGGTGACGCCGACCGGTTCGGCAGGCAGCACCGCGTCCAGCGGCGTGCGCCAGATGCTGGTGTTCGAGGCGTAATCGGGACCGGCTGAGACCAGCACGGCGCCGCCCGCGCGCACGTAGCGCGCGATGTTGTCGAAATAGGCGGTCGGCAGCACGCCCTGGCGCGCATAACGGTCGAAGATGATCAACTGGAATTCGTTGATCTTCTGCTGGAACAGCTCGCGAGTCGGGAAGGCGATCAGCGACAGCTCGTTGATCGGCGTGCCGTCCTGCTTCTCGGGCGGACGCAGGATCGTGAAGTGGACCAGATCGACGCTGGGGTCCGATTTGAGCAGGTTGCGCCAGGTCCGTTCGCCGGAATGCGGCTCGCCCGATACCAGCAACACCCGCAGCTTGTCGCGGACGCCGTCGATCGGCACCACGGCGCGGTTATTGATCCGCGTCAGTTCATTCTCGAGCGGCGAGGCCTCGATCTCGACGATGTTCTGCCCGGCATGTTTGATGCCGACATCGACATTGACGGTCTGCCCGCTCAGAACGGTGCGTTCGCTGATGACCTCGCCGTCGCGGCGCACCACCACTGTAGCCCGCTCGCCGCTGACGCCCTGGTCGTCGAGCCGGTAGGTGATGGTCTGGGTCTGGCCGACGATGCCGAAACGCGGCGCCGCTGTTATCGCGACGCGGCGGTCGCGTTCGTCCTTGTGGCCGGTGATCAGGGCGTGGACCGGCGCCTTGAATCCGAGGGCGGCGACGTTGTCCGGAATGTCGTGAACGCGCCCGTCGGTGATCAGGAATGCGCCGGCGACGCGGTCGGTCGGCACGTCCGACAGCGTGGAGGAAAGCGCCGAGAACAGCTTGGTGCCGTCGGTCTCGCCGTCCGCCTGGCCCGCATCGACGACGCGGACCTCGAGCCCCTTGATCTGCTTGAGGCGGTCGACCAGCGCCTCGCGCGCCTTCGCGGTCTGCTGAGTGCGGTCGCCGAAATCCTGGCTCGGGCTCTTGTCGACGATGACGGCGGCCACGGAAGACAGCGGTTCGCGCTCCTCGCGGGTGAAGGACGGATTGGCGAGCGCGAGCAGGATCAGCGCCAGCGCCGCCACGCGCACCGCCGCGCCGCGCGCGCGCGCGACCAGCAGCAGCGCCGCGATCACGACGATCGCGGCGAGCGCGGTCCACAACACGACCACGGGGACCAGCGGGGCAAAGGCGATGCCGTACTGCATGCTGCGACCCTACTGCCCAAGCCGTTCGATCAGCGCCGGCGCGTGGACTTGATCGGCCTTGTAGTTGCCGGTCAGCGTGTACATCACGATGTTCACCCCCGCGCGGAAGGCGAATTCGCGTTGCCGTGGCTCGCCGGGCGACAGCGGCAGCATCGGCTGGCCGTCGGGGCGCATTGCCCAGGCCCCTGCGAGATCGTTCGAGGTGATGATGATGGGCGAGACGCCGTCGCCGCCACGCGCCGGACGCGACGCGGCCTCGTCATCCTCGTTGCGCGGCAGCGCCTCGACCCAGGTCTGGCCGGTGGTGAAGCGGCCGGGAAAGTCGTGCAGCAGATAGAACGTCTTGGCCAGCACATGCTCGTGCGGCACCGGCTCGAGTTCGGGGATATCGAGCGACGAAAGGATCGTGCGCAATTCCTGCATCCCCGGCGTTTGCGATTCGCCGCCATCGCCCGGCAGCGCATCGATCGCATCGCGGGTATCGAACAGAACCGTTCCTCCCTGCTTCATGTAGGCGTCGATCTTGTTGAGGGCGCTTTGCGACGGTTTCGGCGCGCCCGGCACGATCGGCCAGTAGATCAGCGGGAAAAACGCCAGTTCGTCGCGCGCAGGGTCGATGCCGACCGGATCGCCGGCTTCCAGCGCCGTGCGCTGCGCGAGAAACAATGTGAGCCCGCTCATCCCGGCCTTGACGATAGTGTCGACGTCGGCGTTGCCGGTCACGACATAGGCGAGCCTGGTTTGCGAGGTGGCCTTCATGGCGAATTCGTCCTTCGCGCTGTCGGCGCGCGAAGGTGAGGGCGCCGCCGCGATCATCGGCAGCACAAGGGCGAGCAACAGCGCGGCAGGGGCTGCGCGCCGGCGCAGCAATGCAGCGAGCCCTCCGCCGAGCAGCGCCACGATGACGGCGTCGACCAGAAACAGTGCAAGCGCCGACGACAGCAGGATGCCGCGAAGATCGTGCGGTTCGGCATTGGTGAAACTCGCCCGGCGCGCCATCAGCGTTGAGGTATCGAGCGGCACGATCCGATCGGTGGCCGCCAGCGTATTGACCGCAATCGGGCCGTCGGCGGGTCCGTAGAATCCGGGCGGATGTTCGACGGTGCCGCGGCCGCGGTAGTTGACCGGCAGGGGTTTGGCGGTACCGGGCGGCGGCGTGAGAACGCCGAAGCCGTCGAGCGTCCGCAGCGGCGCGACGGTTTCCGCCTTGGCGTCGGTGTCGGTTTTGCCGGTGTTCGCGGTGTAGCCGGAGGCATCGACGATCCGGCGCAGCATCTCGACGAAGGCGCCCGACATCGGCAGATCGGACCAGCGCATGTCGGCGCTGACATGGAACAGCGCCAGCAGACCCTTGCCGCGCCGCTCGCCGGTCACGAGCGGCGTTCCGTCGAGGAGCGACGCCCAGCTCTTCGCCGCGAGCGCGGCATCCGGCTCGGCCAGCACCTGCCGATTGACGGTGACGTCGTTCGGTACCGTGAGGCCCGCGAACGGCCCGTCCGCGGCGAATGCTGCGAGATGCTGCGGCTTTTCCCATGTCATGCTGCCGCCGAGGCTGCGGCCGCCATGGCGCAATTTCACCGGCACCAGATCGTCGTCGGCCTGAGCCAGGCGCGGGCCTGCGAACCGCACCAGCACGCCGCCTCGATCGAGCCAGGCGTCGATGCGCTGGCGCAGCTCCGGCGACAATGCGCCGACGTCGGCCATGACGATCATCGGCAGCTTCTGATCCAGAAACTGGGTGACGACCTGCTGCGGTGCGCCCTTGTCGCCGAGCCGGACATCGGCGAACGGCTCCAGCGCGCGCGTCAGATAGAACGTCGAGGCGAGCAGCGGCTGCGCCGTATCCGCACTCGATCCGCTGACCACGCCGATGGCGCGGCGGCGCCAGCGCTTGTCGAGCAACTGCACCGCGCCCGCGGAGCGTTCGCCGGCGATTTCGAGCCGCGCGATGTCGTTGCGCAATTCCAGCGGCAAGTCGAACGCGGCTTCGGTTTCGCGGTCCTGCGGCGGAAACGCGAAGCGCGTCTCCCCGATCGGAGAGCCCTTTTGGTCGAGCGCCCGGACGACGCCGGCTTGCGGACCGTTCACGGCGCTGCGCAAGATCTTCACGGTCATTCGGGCGGCGGCATTTTCCGCTGCGACCAGCGCATGCGCCGGCTGCGCGCCGCCCTCGACAATGGTCAGGGAGCGGTCGCCGATCACCTTGCGAAGGCCATCGACGAAGTCCGCCCCGCGTCCGCTGTCGATGCCGTCGGACAGCCAGACGACGTTGCTGTCGCCGGTCGCTTTCAGGAAGCGCTCGAGCGCCGGCAGCGTCTCGACGCGTTCGACGGCGAAGGGCTTCGGCGCGAGCTGCCGCAACGCCACGCGCGCAGTTCCGGCCGGCATCAGCGTGATGTCGCGCGCCGGTTCTGACAGGGGCACGATGGCGACGCCACGCCGGTCGCTGTCGGCCTCCGCGATCAGTTCGTCAGCGGCCCTGATCCGCGTCTCCCAGCTCGATGCGGCGCTCCAGCCGTCGTCGAGCAGGATCGTCAGGGGCGCGGTCGAGCGCGCGCCGGCCTTGGGGTTCCACACCGGTCCGGCCGCCGCGAAGATCACCAGCGCCGCCGCCGCAAGCCGCAACGCCGTCAGCCACCACGGCGTGCGCGAGGGTGTCTCTTCCTTCGCGGCGATATCGAACAGCAACCGGGTCGGCGGAAAATCGACGCGTCGCGGGCGCGGCGGCATCACCCGCAGCAGCCACCAGAGCAGCGGCAGGCTGAGCAGGCCGAGCAGCATCAGCGGTTGAAGGAAGGACAGCGGAAGCGCAGACATCATG
The DNA here is from genome assembly GCF_001896955.1 of Nitrobacter sp. 62-13. Lineage (GTDB taxonomy): Bacteria > Pseudomonadota > Alphaproteobacteria > Rhizobiales > Xanthobacteraceae > Nitrobacter. Next base: position 30,953 of record NZ_MKRN01000050.1, read on the forward strand.
CCGTGCGCCCCGCTTGGAGGGAGCCCGCCGTGCCGCCTTTGCCCGCGGTCATGCCGGCATGAAGGAACAGCAGCAGCTCGGCGGCGGAGCGGTCGGTTCTGTGGGTCGAAAACAGCCAGCCGAGCGCGTCGGTCTCCTCGCGGATCTGGTCGCGATGCAGCGCGACGCGCGCAACATAGTCGCGAGACCATTGTTCGGCGCGGCCCGCGGTGATGACGCGCCCGTCTTCGGGTTCGACAAACTCGACGCGCCCCGAATAGGGGAAGGTCTCCTCGGCCGGGTCGACCACCTGCAGCAGCGTTCCATGCGCGCCGGAGGCCGACAGCCCGGCGAGCATGGTCTGGATATCCGGGATCGGCGACCAGAAGTCGGATAGCACCACGATCTCCGATCGCGCCGGCGGCACGAATGATGGCGGCAGGCTGGCGCGCGCAAGATCGTCGTGCAGCATTGCCTGCGCCATCCTGTCGATGACGTTGCGGCTTGCCGTCGGATTCATCAATCCGGGAACGCCGACACGCTCGCCGCCGGCCACCAGCACTTCGGCCAGCGCGAACGTCACGATCAGGGCGCGCTCGAGCTTGCTGTCGCGCGCCTGCCGCGACGCAAAAGCCATCGACGCCGAGCGGTCGGGCCATACCCACACGGTGTGCGCGGCCTCCCATTCGTGCTCGCGGACATAGAGATGATCGTCGCGCGCGGAGCGGCGCCAGTCGACATTCTGCGACGGTTCGCCGGACACGAAGCGGCGATACTGCCAGAAATTCTCGCCCGAGCCGGCGCGGCGGCGGCCGTGCAGGCCGTGAATTACGTTGGCGGCGATGCGGCGGGCTTCCAGTACGAGACGCGGCAGCGACGCCGCCAGCGTGCGGCTTTCGCCGTCGGCACGTCTGACTGCTTCGATTTCCTGCCTGCCATGCTCGGCCGCCGCAACCATCAACCGATCCGCGTTTTCAGTTGTCCGATCACGTCGGAAATGGTGCGGCCCTCGGCGCGGGCCGCAAATGTCAGCGCCATGCGATGTTTCAGCACCGGTTCGGCGAGATCGATCACGTCGTCGATCGAGGGCGCAAGACGTCCGTCGAGCAGCGCGCGGGCGCGCACCGCGAGCATCAGCGACTGGCTGGCGCGCGGGCCCGGTCCCCAGGCGATCAGTTTTCCGGCGTCGCCGCTTTCCGGTCCGGGGCGCGCCGAACGCACCAGCGACAGGATCGCTTCGACCACGCTGTCGCCGACCGGTAGCCGCCGCACCAGCCGCTGCGCGGCGAGGACCACATCGGCGCTCATCGCGGCCTTCGCCAGGGTTTCCTCGGCGCCGGTCGTTTCGAACAGGATGCGGCGTTCCGCGTCGCGATCCGGATAGTCGACGTCGATCTCCATCAGGAAACGGTCGAGCTGCGCTTCCGGCAGCGGATAGGTGCCTTCCTGCTCGAGTGGATTTTGCGTCGCAAGCACGTGAAAGGGTTTCGGCAGGTCGTGACGCGCGCCGGCCACGGTGATGTGCTGCTCCTGCATCGCCTGCAACAGCGCAGATTGCGTGCGCGGGCTGGCGCGGTTGATTTCGTCCGCCATCAGAAGCTGCGCGAATACCGGTCCGGCGATGAAGCGGAACGAGCGCTTGCCCGTGCTGTCCTCGTCCAGCACCTCGGCGCCGAGGATGTCCGACGGCATCAGGTCCGGCGTGAACTGGACGCGCTTGGCGTCGAGGCCGAGCGTGACGCCGAGCGTTTCCACGAGCTTGGTTTTGGCGAGGCCGGGCACGCCGATCAGGAGCGCATGGCCGCCGGAAAGGATGGTTACCAGAGTGTTTTCGACCACTCGGTCCTGACCGAAGATCACGGTGGAAATCGCGTCGCGCGCCGCACGGATCTGCTCCGCGACCTGTTCGGCCGAGCGGACGATCACGTCTTCCAGCTTCTCGACGCCCTTGTCAGCTTCCACAGCCATCCGTCACTCCTTGCGCGAGGCCGCGCCGTTTTTCGTCAAACATACGCGAGCGCCGTGTATTCCTGGAATTAAACTCTTGCCACAATACAGGATTTTCTAGCCATGGGATCACGAAGTGGCGAGGTATCCCGCCAGTTCCGGCGCCAGAGCCGTACCTGTTTGGATTTGACATTCGCTTCTCTCGTTCGCTGAAAACCGGGACAGCGAATGTCAATCCACTCAGCTGGCAACTGTCTGATTTTGGTGGAGTTTGGTTCAGAAGTTCGCTTGATGGAATCCTGGGGGAAAATGAAGCGAACTTCTGAACCACCACCCCAGTGGGCTTGCGTCCCTCTTTGTGCCAGAACAGAGCGACCAAGGTCGGGATAAACCATGGCGAAGCAAGGGCGATCCGATAACCGGACGCTGGACGGTTTGGCGACCGCGGCGCGCGATGCTGCGGGCTCGCCCGGCAAGGGTTTGCCGCCGGTGCATCTGTGGAATCCGCCGTTTTGCGGCGACCTCGATATGCGAATCGCCAGCGACGGCACCTGGTTTTACATGGCCACGCCGATCGGCCGGCCGGCGCTGGTGCGGCTGTTCTCCACGATCCTGAAGCGGGAGGACGGCAAACACTTTCTGGTGACGCCGGTGGAAAAGGTCGGCATCCGGGTCGATGACGCCCCGTTCGTCGCCGTCGAGATGCTCGAGGATCGGGATGAAAACGGCAGCCTGCTCCGGTTCCGGACCAACGTCGGCGACTGGGTGCCATGCGATTCCGGGCATCGGCTGCGCTTCGAGCCCTCGGAGGGCGGTGGATTGAAGCCCTATCTGCATGTCCGGGCCGGCCTCTGGGCGAAGGTGACGCGGGCGTTGTATTACGATCTTGTTGACATGGGAGAGCAACGAATGATCGATGGACGGATGATGTTCGGTATCGAATCGGGCGGAGAGTTCTTTGCGATGGCGGATGCGGAGCAGGTGAGGGACGCAGGTTGAACGTGCCGGTAGGGAAGACAGGCGCCGCGACCGATGACGGCTCCGGAGATTTTTTCGACCGCGCGCGGGCGCGGCTGCGTTTCGACATCCCCGCGGGGCTGACCGACGCCGGCATTGCTCCGTCGACCGGCGATCAGGGCCGCGATTTCATGCTCCAGGAGATCGCCCGGGACGAGCCGATGCGGGCTGCGGCGGTGCTGATCCCCGTGGTGGCGCGCGAGGAGCCGACCGTATTGCTGACGCGGCGCGCCGCCCATCTCAGCGATCATGCCAACGAGATCGCATTTCCCGGCGGCAAAATCGATACGGCCGATGCCTCTCCGGTCGACGCCGCATTGCGGGAGGCCTGGGAAGAGGTCGGCCTTCCCCAAGACTTCGTCGAGCCGATCGGATATCTTGACGTCTACGGAACGAGCGTCGGCTTCCGCATCCTGCCCACGGTGGCGCGGGTGAGGCCGGGATTTGACCTTCGCCTCAATGCAGATGAAGTGGAGGAGACGTTCGAGGTGCCGTTGTCGTTTCTGATGAACCCGGACAATCACAAGCAGGGCTGGAAGCTATTCCACGGCAGAATGCGCTCGTTCTACGAGATGCCGTTCGAGGAGCGTTATATCTGGGGCGCCACCGCCGGTATCCTGCGCGTGCTGTATGAGCGAGTCTATCTCAAATGATCCGTCCGGTTCTTATGGAGATCGGAATCTTCCTGGTTCCGTTCGCAATCTATGCTGCGTATCTGATCGCCAACCGTGTTGACTTCATGATCGCCGCCTCGTGGCCGCCGCACGTCGTCTTGAGGCTCTCGCTCGCGGCGGCGGTGCTGGTCGTCGTCAGCTTCATCCTGCTGGCGCATTTCTCGGGCGCGCCGCCGGATTCGACCTACATCCCGGCGCACATGGAAAACGGCAGGCTCGTACCCGGAGCCGAGAGGTGAACACGGCCCGCTCGCTGCGCGAGGCGAGCTGGTTGAAATCGGGTCCCGCGGCGCGCGTTCTTGCGCTGCTCGACGAAAAGGGCGAGGAGGCGCGCGTCGTCGGCGGCGCGGTGCGCAACGCCTTGATGGGACTGCCGGTCGGCGAGATCGATATCGCAACCACGGCGCCGCCCGAAGAGGTGATCCGCCGCGCCGCCGCCGCCCGCATCAAGAGCATTCCGACCGGGATCGAGCACGGCACCGTCACCCTGGTCGTCGAGGGCCAGCCGTTCGAGATCACGACGCTGCGGGAGGATGTCGAGACCTTCGGCCGCAAGGCCAGGGTTGCGTTCGGCCGCGACTGGGCGCGCGATGCCGAGCGCCGCGATTTCACCATCAACGGCCTCTCGGTCGACCGCGATGGGGCGGTGCACGACCATGTCGGCGGGCTCGACGACATCGCGGCGAAGCGGGTGCGCTTCATCGGCGATCCGGACCGGCGCATCGCCGAGGACTACCTGCGGATCCTGCGGTTCTTCCGCATCCATGCCGCCTATGGCGCAGGCGAGCCCGACCGGGCCGGCTATCTCGCCTGCATTCGCGGCCGCGCCGGACTTGCCACGCTGTCGGCCGAACGGTTGCGGGCCGAGATGCTGAAGCTGCTGGTCGCCGAGGGCGCCGTGGAGGCGCTGATCGCGATGGAGGATGGCGGCCTGCTGCTGGCGATTCTCGGTGGCGTCGCCTATCGCGGAGCGCTCACGGCGATGATCGCCGCCGAGCGTGCGCTGGGGCTCGCGCCGGATCCGGTCCGCCGGCTCGCGGCGCTCGCGGTGTCGGTCACCGAAGATGCCCGGCGGGTGGTGCAGCGATTGCGGCTGTCCAACGCCGAGGCGAAGCAACTGGATTCGATGGGCCATCGCTGGTGGCGGCTCGGCAGCATGGACGAGGCGACCGCACGGCGGCGAATTTACCGGCTCGGTGCGCCACGCTTCCGCGACCGGCTGATGCAGGCCTGGGCCCGGGCGGGCGTCGGGGCCGATCCGGCCCCGTGGCTAAACGTCGCAACCCTGCCGCAGCGCTGGCAGCCGCCGGCCTTTCCTTTGAAGGCGGAGGATTTCGTCGCCCGCGGAATAGCGGCGGGTCCGGCGCTCGGTCATGTCCTGACGATCGCGGAAGATGCCTGGCTGGCGGCGGATTTCCCGCTCGATCCCGCGGAGCTTTCCGCGATTGCGGATCAGACCGTCGCGCGGTTCACGCGTGATCACCGGCTATGAGCGCGGTCGCGAGACAGCTAGAGCGTTTCCGCCTCTGGCGAGATCACAAGCCGGGCTTCATGATTTTGTTTTGACGCGTTTTCTTCACGCGAACCGGTATCCACTTCGCTCGAAAACGCTGCAGTCAAGGCCACTTCACCTCGGGCGGCATCGAGGACAGGATCGACTCGACGTTGCCGCCGGTCTTCAGCCCGAAGATGGTGCCGCGATCGTAGAGCAGGTTGAATTCGGCGTATCGTCCGCGCCGGATCAACTGCTCCTCGCGATCGGCTGCGGTCCATGGCGCATTGAAGTTGCGGCGCACGAGTTCGGGGTAGACCTTGAGCAGGGCGCGCCCGACATCCTGCGTGAAGGAGAGGTCGGCGTCCCAGTCACCACTGTCGTGCCAGTCGTAGAAGATGCCGCCGATGCCGCGCGCTTCCTTGCGGTGCGGCAGGTAGAAATACTCGTCGCACCAGGTTTTATATTTGGCATAGTCGGCCACGGTATGGGCATCGCATGCCGCCTTCATCGCGGCATGGAACGCGACGCTGTCGGCGTCCTCCTGCGTGCGCCGCCGCATGAGCACGGGCGTCAGATCGCCGCCGCCGCCGAACCAGGCCTTCGTCGTGACCACGAAACGCGTGTTCATGTGAACGGCCGGAATGTGCGGATTGCGCATATGCGCGATCAGGGAAATGCCCGAGGCCCAGAATTTGGGATCGGCCTCGGCCCCCGGAATCTGCGCGCGAAACTCCGGCGCGAATTCGCCATACACCGTCGAACAATGCACGCCGACTTTCTCGAATAGCCGCCCGTGCATCATCGACATGACGCCGCCGCCGCCCGGCTGGCCGGTGTGGTCGGTGCGCTCCCACGCGGTGCGGACGAAGCGGCCGGCTTCGCCGGGATAAAGCTGCGCCGGGGCGTCGTCTTCCAGCTTTTCGAAGGCCGCGCAGATATCGTCGCGCAACTGCTCGAACCAGGATCGCGCACGGGTCTTGCGGTTCTCGAGCGGGGAGACGTCCATCGGATATTCCTTACAAGACTGTGTCATTGCGGGCAGCGCAAGCGAGCAAACGATCCGGTTTTGTCGTTCCTGAATCCGGATTGCTTCGCGGAAGCCTATGCTCGGGCTTGACGAAGGCAAGGCCCGGTGCTGGCAATGACAAGTGAGGGTTCAATTTTCAGGTCCGAAATAAGTGCAGCTTTCGCCGCAACTGTCGCGATGCACGCTGATGCGCGTCACATGGCCCGCGTGCTGGACATGGTCCCAGATGAAACGCGCCAGATTTTCCAGCGTCGGCGGCCCTAATCCCTCGACATCGTTAAGGAGCCGATGATCCAGCTTGCTCCGGACCTCCTCCATGCCGCGCGCGAGCAGGCCGAGATCGAGCACCATGCCGGTGACGGAATCGGGCGTGCCGCGGACGCTGACCTCGGCGCGGAAGGAATGGCCGTGGATTTCCATGCTCGCATTTCCCAACGTCGTTCCAGGCAGCGCATGCGCAGCCTCGAAGCGGAACGATTTCGTCAACTCCCACATTCGTCAAACCTATTCCTGACAACCTGTCGCGGGCGCGATGCGCTGGGTCCGGGGCACGGATGGAGCCGCTGCCGCGTGCGCAACGACGATGACGCCGCTCGATTCCATTCCTACCTGATCCCCAGCGTCTTGTGCGTCTGCAGGCTGAGCCGCCACTGCGGATGCTGCAGGCAGTAGTCGATGGCGCGCGCGGTATTGTCGGCCACGTCCGGTCCATCCATCGGCTGCAACGAAAATCGCTCGAAGGCGAGGTTCGCGAAGTCCTCGGGCCGCACGTCCACCTGAGGATAGACCAGCTTGAGTTCGTGCCCCCTGGTGACGCGCAAATCGGCGCCGGCCTTGGGACTGACGCACAGCCAATCGATGCCGTCGGGCGGCGCGATGGTGCCGTTGGTCTCGATTCCGATCGCGAAGCCGCGGGCGTGAAGCGCGTCGACCAATGCCTCGTCCACCTGCAACAGCGGCTCGCCTCCCGTCAACACCGCGTAGCGCTGGGCGGCCGGTCCGATCCATTGCGCTGCGACGCTGTCGGCCAGCGCGTCCGCGGCGGCGTAGCGCCCGCCCAGCGTTCCGTCCGTCCCCACGAAATCGGTGTCGCAGAACCGGCAGATGGCCGAGGCGCGGTCTTCCTCCCGGCCGCTCCACAGGTTGCAGCCCGCGAAGCGACAGAATACCGCAGCCCGGCCCGCATGGGCGCCTTCGCCCTGCAGGGTCAGAAAAATCTCTTTGACTGCGTAACTCACGAGATCCTTTCCGTAACAGCCGGTCTCGTCTGCCGCAGAGCCTCGCCCACCGCCATGGCGGTGGCAATGGCGACGTTCAGCGAGCGTAATCCGGATCTTACAGGTATCACCAGGCGTGCGTCCGCGGCTGCTGCGACGGCGTCCGGGACCCCGGCGCTTTCGCGTCCGAATAAAAGGATATCGGTAGCCGCATAGCGATGGTCCAGATAGGGCAGGGCGCCCTTGGTCGTGAACAACACCAGCCGTCCGCCGTCTTTCGCGCGCCATTCATGGAATTTCCGCCAGGAATCGTGACGCACGATGGCGACCTGGTCGAGATAGTCCATTCCCGCCCGACGGAAATGGCGATCGGAGACCGGAAATCCGGCGGGCTCGATGATGTGGGCTTCGAGATCGAGACAGGCGCACAGACGCAGAATGGTCCCGGTGTTCTGCGGGATATCAGGTTGAAAAAGCGCGATCCGCATCAGCTCGGGGCTCTCATGACATGACGTCCGGCATCGCTTCGCGGAAGCCGACAGATTTGTTGCACTGCACGAATGAGACCGATAGCGCACTTGCGCTCACTCTGCGACGATGCCAATAGAACGGCCGCTCGCAAGATGCATCCCTGGAGTGGTTACACCAACAGCGACAAAACCGGCAGCGGATATAAGAAAGGGTTGGAATCGTGACGACATCGTCTTCGGCAGGACATAGCCGCCGTGATTTCCTTTTCGTAGCAACCGGCGCCGTCGCCGCTGTCGGCGCGGCTGCCGTGGCGTGGCCGCTGGTGGCCCAATTGAACCCGGATGCTTCCACGGTCGCCGCCGGTGCGCCCATCGAGGTCGATCTCTCTCCGATCGCCGATGGGCAGGACATCAAGGTGTTCTGGCGCGGCAAGCCGATTTACATCATGCACCGGACCGCCAAGCAGATTAAGGAAGCGCAGTCGGTCAACGTGTCGAGCCTGCCCGATCCGCAGCCGGATTCGGCGCGGGTCAAGGAAGGCCATGACCAGTGGCTCGTCGTGATCGGCATCTGCACGCATCTCGGTTGTATCCCGATCGCGCATGAGGGCAGCTACGATGGATTTTTCTGTCCGTGCCACGGTTCTCAATATGATTCCTCGGGCCGCATCCGCCAGGGGCCGGCGCCGCTCAATCTTGCCATTCCGCCTTACGCCTTCGTTTCCGATAGCAAGATCAAGATCGGATAAGGCCGAAAAGACCCGAACCGAACGCGTCGTTCCAATCCTCAGGATCGCATCATGAGCGGACCATCCACTTTCCAGCCGCAAAATCCCGTCCTCAAATGGATCGAGCGGCGCTTGCCGATCTTCGGCCTCGTCCATTCCTCGTTCGTCGCCTATCCCACGCCGCGCAACCTGAACTACTGGTGGACGTTCGGCGGCATCCTCTCGTTCATGCTGGGTGTGCAGATCATCACCGGCATTATCCTGGCGATGCATTACACGCCGCATGCCGACCTCGCCTTCAACTCGGTGGAGGCCATCGTCCGCGATGTCGATTACGGGTGGCTGCTGCGTTATCTCCATTCCAACGGCGCCTCGATGTTCTTCATCGCCGTCTATATCCACATGCTTCGCGGCCTGTATTACGGCTCCTACAAGGAACCGCGCGAGGTTCTTTGGATCCTCGGCGTCATCATCTACCTGCTGATGATGGCGACCGGTTTCATGGGCTACGTGCTGCCGTGGGGCCAGATGAGCTTCTGGGGCGCGACCGTCATCACCAACCTGTTCTCCGCGATCCCCTATTTCGGCGAGAGCATCGTGACCCTGCTGTGGGGCGGCTATTCGGTCGGCAATCCGACGCTGAACCGCTTCTTCTCGCTGCACTACCTGCTGCCCTTCGTGATCGCGGGCGTGGTCGTGCTGCACGTCTGGGCGCTGCATGTCGCCGGTCAGAACAATCCGGCCGGCGTCGAGCCCAAGACCGCGAAGGATACCGTGCCGTTCACGCCTTACGCGACCATCAAGGATGCGTTCGGCCTGTCCTGCTTCATCCTGTTCTATTGCTGGTTCATCTTCTACATCCCGAACTATCTCGGCGATCCCGACAACTACATCCCCGCAAATCCGGGCGTGACGCCCGCGCACATCGTGCCGGAATGGTACTACCTGCCGTTCTACGCGATCCTGCGCTCGATCCCGAACAAGCTCGCGGGCGTGGCGGCGATGTTCAGCGCCATCCTGGTGCTGGCCTTCCTGCCCTGGCTCGATTCCGCCAAGACCCGCTCGCTGCGCTATCGGCCGCTTGCCAAGCAGTTCTTCTGGATCTTCGTCGGTGTCTGCCTCGGCCTCGGCTATCTCGGTGCGAAGCCGCCGGAAGGCGTCTACGTCGTTGCCGGGCGTATCCTGACGGGGTGCTACTTCGCCTATTTCCTGATCGTGCTGCCGATCCTGAGCCGCATCGAGAAGCCGCGTCCCGTGCCCAATTCGATCGCGGATGACGTGCTGGGGAAGAAAGGCGTCGTCGCCTCGCTCGCGGCGGTGTTCGCCGTCGCGGGACTCTTGGCCTGGGATAGCGGTTCCAGGGCTCAGGCGGCGGACCATGCGCCGACCCCGCCGTCGCTGAACTGGTCGTTCGCGGGCCCGCTTGGCAAATTCGATCAGGGCCAGTTGCAGCGCGGCTACAAGGTCTACAAGGAAGTCTGCTCTGCGTGCCATTCGATGAACCTCGTGCATTATCGCAACCTGGCCGATCCGGGCGGTCCGGGCTTCACCGTGGCTCAGGCCACGGCGCTGGCTGCCGAAATCCAGGTCAAGGATGGTCCGAACGACGCCGGCGAGATGTTCGAGCGGCCGGGACGTATCGCCGACAAGTTTCCGTCACCGTTTCCGAACGAGAACGCGGCCCGCGCGGCCAATGGCGGCGCGGCGCCCCCCGATCTCTCGCTGATGGCCAAGGCGCGGGGCTACGAGCGCGGCTTTCCGCAGTTCATCTTCGACGCTTTCACGCAGTTCCAGGAAAAAGGCCCGAATTACATCCACGCCATCCTGACCGGCTTCGAGGACACGCCGCCGCATGGCTTCACGCTGCCGGAGGGGTCGTTCTACAACAAGTACTTCCCCGGTCATGCGATGAAGATGCCGAATCCGCTGTCGGACGATCAGATAACCTACGAAGACGGGACGCCGCAGAAGGTCGATCAATATGCGACGGACGTGGCCGCCTTCCTGATGTGGGCCGCCGAGCCGAAGCTCGAGGAGCGCAAGCGGATCGGTCTGCAGGTCATGATCTTCATGCTCATTTTTGCCGGACTGCTCTACTTCACCAAGAGGGCGGTGTGGGCCGACGCGCATTGAGGCGCAGCCGGATCAACAGTCGATGCGAGAAAAAAGCCCCTGCAATGCAGGGGCTTTTTTTATGAGGCGCCGTGTCGCGGATGCGAAGCGGTGCGTCGCTGATCCGGGACCCTCGAATGCCGCGGCTGAAACGGTCCCGGCTCTGCGGCGCCGCATCAGGCACGCCGCGTTGCGTTCGGGACACGAGGCAATTCCGATGGTTCGCTCAGCGCTTGAACAGGCCCATCACCGCCGACTTCGCCAGCGTGTTGAAATGAAGCTGGAACCCGATCACCGCCGCAGAGGTGTCGGCGCTGGCGTTGATGTTGCCTCCCACGGCGTGCACGGTGAAGAAATAGCGGTGCGGGTGATCCCCTTCGGGCGGGCAGGGGCCACCATAGCACGCGGAGCCGAAGTCGGTGCGGGTCTGCAGCGCCCCCCTCGGAAGCTTGCCGCTGTCGGGATTGCCGGCGTCGAGCGCAAGCTCCGTCACCGATGGCGGGATATTGATGACGACCCAGTGCCAGAAGCCACTGCCGGTCGGCGCATCCGGATCGTAACAGGTCACGGCGAAGCTCCTGGTGCCCGCCGGCGCGCCGCTCCAGCGCAGGTGTGGCGACCGGTTGCCGCCCGCGCAGCCGTGACCGAAATCCGCCGACAGGATATGATCCATGGCGAGATAGTCGCCATCCTTGAAACTGTCGCTCACGACCTTGAACGCCATGCTGTTCTCCCGGTTCATAGCGTTTTCGAGCGAGGCATGTCCTCAGGCTTGAGCCGAGGATGGCTACCGTTTCGCGTGAAGAAAACGCGTCAAATCAAATCATGGAGCCCCGCTTCCGATTCCATCGCAAGCGAAGCTCTAGCAGGCTGTTGAAAAAGTCTCCAACCGTCATTCCGGGGCGCAACGAAGATGCGAACCCGGAATCCAGCCACACTGATTTTCTTCGCATTTCTGGATTCCGGATCGCCGCTTGC
>NZ_MKRN01000051.1:0-504 GCF_001896955.1 Nitrobacter sp. 62-13
AGATGCAGGATCATGTCGTTCTTGCGCGCCCAGTTCGACATCGACTGGATCGCGGTGTAGCCGATCACCAGGTCGATCATGACGACCACCGAGCCCAGCTCTTTGGCGAACTCGGCGCGCTCGTACATGTCCTCCATCGTCGCCGCGGTGACGTTGAGGTAGCTGCCCTTGATTTCGCCCGTCGCTGCCTGGGCGCGATTGACCGCCTCCATGCAGTAGAGGAAGCGCTCCCGCCAGTGCATGAACGGCTGCGAGTTGATGTTCTCGTCGTCCTTGGTGAAGTCGAGGCCGCCTTTCAGCGCCTCATAGACCACGCGGCCGTAATTGCGGCCGGACAGGCCGAGCTTCGGCTTGACGGTGGCGCCGAGCAGCGGACGGCCGAACTTGTCGAGGCGCTCGCGCTCGACGACGATGCCGGTCGGCGGCCCCTTGAACGTCTTGACGTAAGCAACCGGCAACCGCATGTCCTCGAGCCGCAAGGCCTTGAGCGGCTTGAAGCCGAAC
>NZ_MKRN01000051.1:560-11664 GCF_001896955.1 Nitrobacter sp. 62-13
GAGATCGTAGGCGATATAGGCGAAGTACTGGCCTTCCGCACCCGGGACCGGGTCGACGCGATAGCACTTGGCGCGATATTTTTCGGCCGCCGTGAGACGGTCCGTCCATACCACGGTCCAGGTCGCCGTCGAGGATTCGCCGGCCACCGCCGCCGACGCTTCGATAGGATCGACGCCATCCTGGGGCGTAACCCGGAACAGGCAAATGACGTCGGTTTCCTTCGGCGTATAGTCCGGCTCCCAATAGCCCATCTTCTTGTAGGACATCACGCCGGATTTGTAGCGGTCCTTGCCGCGGACGGTCATCGATTTTTCGTTCTGGACGTTCATCTATCTCTCCTTCTCTCTGTGATCCGCGAAAGTTCCGGATCGAATTTCACTCCGCGGCAACGGCCGTATCAGCGATGCGCGGATCAGAACTCGGCCATCTCAGCTTGTGGGATCACCTTGATCTTTGAGGCATTTCCCGCTGTGCACCGATCGGCTCCTTCTCGAAGCTTCATCCGGGGAGGGGCGTCAGTCTGACGATCGCCATTCGCCAGAAGATGCGCCAAGCCTTGCATGGCTATGCGCTTCGCGATCATGGGCACCCCCCTCCCAACATCGAACTGGAGACCCCTGACCATCGGGCTTCCGGACTACCGGTCGATCTGGCGCAGTCTTCCTCGAAAAGGTCGATGGGATAGGCAATGAAAGCATAAAAGCTCGTACCTTCGACCACCATTCACGGTCTCAGACCATAAGAGATGATGTAATAAACACCAATTATTATTTTTTATTCGAGGTATTAGACTCGCTTATGCATCAGTCTATGCATCTGACGCATCATATCTGCGGCATATCGTTGGCGTGGCTGTGCATCAGCAAAGCTTTACGCGCGCCGCCAGTCCTTGATCCGGTCCAAGGTGTTTTCGATCTTGTGCCGTTGGCGACGGAGCATGCGGTGATGCTTGATCGGCTTGCGCGGCTGGACTTCGATGTCGAGCAGATGTCGCCCGCAACAGGCGAACGGGACGCGCTGCAATGGCGCGTAATCGTCTAGCTGCAAGTTGCGGCTTGTTTGAAAAGCCGACGTCGCCTGGCGCAGGCGCTCAGCCGACGCGGGTCGTCGGTTCAGCTCCTCGGCGGCCCGCTGCTTCCGCTCGCATCTAGCCAGCCCTGTGCGGTTCCACGCTCAGCAATCCGGCAAGCGCCCGCCCTAATGCCTCGAGTCAGAACCCGCTAAAGCTCGCAATACAAATTACGCAGCAGTTGGTAAGCTCCGGACTTCTCTGTTTGCCGGGAGCCCTGGCGCGACAAATTCTTGCGGAACTTCAGCTCCGCCGTCATCGACGCTCTTGCATCACGGACGGCAATCACAGAGGTTCTGACCCTGGTTCCAGCAACGCCGCTGATTCCATCATCCGCCCAGCGGGCGGAGTAGCTATCCAGCTATCTGCTGCACGCCGACTTGGGTAACGGCCACTATGGGTGGCACCTTGAACTTGCCGGATCTTGAGAGTCCCGTTACCAGAAGTCGTTGGTTGGAATCCGAGGCATTATGGCGCGTCGATGATGTCTCACGCACTTAAATTGATGCTTGATACTATATTTTAGATATTTTATATATATAGCGCAAGATATATTCATTGAGTCGTATTGGAGTCGGCCAATTCATGATTTCCGCTAATCAACTCAAGGCCGCCCGTGCGCTGCTGAACATAGATCAACGGCAAATGGCTGAACTGGCGGATCTTTCAGTTCCGACCATTCAACGCATGGAAGCTAGTGACGGCGTCATTCGTGGCAATGTCGATTCCCTTATGAAACTGGTTTCAGCTCTGGACAACGCGGGCATCGAGTTGATCAGTCCCGATGGTCAAAGCCTGGCTGGCGGTCGGGGCGTCCGGCTCAAGGAGCAAGTCACGAAGCCAAAGATAAAGCAACCCAAGCCGTCTTCGTCGCGTCCCTTGGAACGAGCTCGATGAACACTCGGGCTGCCGAAAAAAACGACCGCTCCGATCAAAGATAGCGAAATGCCCGTCGAGAAACTGCGCCATCGCGGCGGTCCGGTGCGGATATAAGGTTCTTCCACAATTATATCGCGATTTCAATGATATATAACGTCGCAGGTTCATCCTGAGCGGCGCGCCGTCACGAACAGCGTAGCAGCAACCATCGCTTCACGGGCGCGAAGCAGAGGCTCCTCGCTCTGGTCGATCGTCTCCACAATTGACCCCAAGTGAACCGCCATGGTCGGTCATCCCATCGCCCGAATGAATGGGAATTCGACCGGAATTGATTTCAAAGGCAAAGGACAAGCGATGGCAATTGCCAAGAACACTGTCTGCCTATGGTACGACAAGGACGCAGAGGCTGCAGCCCGATTCTACGCCGAGACTTTTCCTGACAGTTCGGTGGGCGCTGTCCACCATGCTCCCGCCGACTATCCGTTAGGCAAAGCGGGTGACGTGCTGACGGTCGAATTCACCGTCGCCGGCATACCCTGTCTCGGTCTTAACGGCGGCCCGGCGTTCAAACATAACGAGTCCTTCTCGTTCCAGATTGCTACTGACGATCAGGAGGAAACGGACCGCTACTGGAACGCCATCGTCGGCAATGGCGGCCAGGAAAGCGCGTGCGGCTGGTGCCGGGACAAATGGGGCATCTCCTGGCAGATCACGCCGCGCGTGCTGACCGAGGCGATGGCTGCCGGCGGCGAGGAAGCAAAACGCGCGTTCAGTGCGATGATGACCATGAAGAAAATCGACGTCGCCGCGATCGAGAAGGCACGGCGGGGCTGACGGCCTCTGCTCACGATGGACATCGCGTCGCTTCGGCCATCCTGTAACCGATCACGCGGCTGGTGCGGTCTGCGAGTTGGCGTGCTTCGTCCGACGTGAGATTGTTGTACGGCGAAGCCGATGCTGGAAGATCGTCGCGGCGAGGAATGTAGGCCAGCGGTACGCTTTTGGCGTCACGGACGACGAATTGCCTCGCCGTCGCAGGTCCGCAGCGTCAGGAAACGTCGTTTGCAACCGCTGCTGATGCTGTCCCAAGGCATGTGCCTCACGCCACCTTGTCTTGATGCGTGCCGGAACGACTCCGCGAAACGAAAAGGATCGTGAGCAGTAGCGATGTGTCTTCGATTCCCCGGATCGAGTGCGGGACGCCACCTTCGAGATACACCCATTGGCCGCCCGAAAGCTCCAGTGTCGTTTCGGGAAGACCGAGCAGAGCCCGGCCTTCCAGGCAATGCAGCGTGATGGGGCCGTCAACCTGGTGCGTCTTGATGTCCACGCCAGCGTGAACGACGAGGCGTACGACCTCGAACGCTTCCGATTTAACGATGGCAGTTGTCCGCGCGTCCTTTAGATTCGGTCCCAATGGAGCGAGGTCAAAAACTTCTCCGGGGCTGGCGTGGTGTATGGCCATTGCTGTCATCTCCCTCTGTATTCGCCCGCAACCGGTTTGTCCGTTCGGTGCTTCGCCATGTCCATGAAGATTCGGAGCGTCTCGGGCCGTAGCGTCTCAGGCCGTAGCGCCGTCGCGAAGTTGCCGCCCGGCGTCGGCCGTTCACTTGCACATTATAGCCATATCAGATTCATCGAATGAACGCATAAACCTCAGGCGTTCGACATTTTTCGACGATACATCTCATGCGGATCTCAACTAACCGGAGCGGATCATGCGCACGTTTACATCGACAGTCGTCGCTTTGCTCTTGGCTGGATCGCCGTTGGCGGCGGCGCAGACCTCGCCTGCGCCTTCACAGGCCCAGTCCCAGACGAAGTCCGAGAAAGGTGTGGCGATTCGAAGCATCCAGGTTATCGACGTCGAAGAGTTGAAAGCGGACGTGCGCTCCCAGGTCGACGCCCTTGTTACAAATACCAAGCAGGAGGAAATCAAATCCCTCCGGGCCTCCATTGAGGCGATCCCGGAGGCCGTGTCGGCGCTGAAGGCAAAGGGTCGCAACTCGGCACAGGTTGTCGCCATCAATATCGATAAGGAGGGCGTACTGACCATGTTCACGAAGAAGACCACCTGATCGAACAAACAAACGGCATCGTTTGGAAAGCTTGGTAAGGACAATCTTTTTTGAATCGGCATAGGAGCGGCCATGAAGCTGAATGCGACCCAGGTGCAACAGACTCTGAATCAGATGAACGCACAGGTTCTTCCCGAAGATCATCCATCAGCTCGTAAATTGAGTGAGTTATTCGGTGACCATACCTTCTTTGTTGACGAGGGCGGCCTGAAGGTCTTGGAATCGACCGAGCCAGAGGCAGCGGAAGCCCGGATGGGCTCGGTGGTCAGTCTCGCCAACTGGAACGACGGAAAATTCAGCAGCCTGAAGCCGCACGACCCGGCGCCAACGGGCGCGGTGATCGCCCTGGGGCAGTCGAAACAGTGACGCGACGGCTAGCCCCGTTTCGCCATGCGGCCGCATCAATCATGTGCGGCTCGGCCATCTCGCTCGGATGATCCTCAGGTCATCCGCAAGAGAAGCAGATGTTGCTCATCGGACCGGCTGTGTTAAACCGCACTCCTACTGATCAATCTCAACAGGAGTGCTGATTGTCTAAGAAGACAAAAACGATTCGCCGCCAGTGGACCAGGGACGACGTGAAGACCCTCAAGTCCCTTGCAAAGCAAAAAGCCGGCGTCGCGAAGATTGCAAAAAAGCTGAAGCGCACTCCCGGCGCAACGGCGGCGAAAGCTCATATACTCGGAGTGTCCCTCAGCACGCAATGATCCTTCGCTG
The DNA here is from genome assembly GCF_001896955.1 of Nitrobacter sp. 62-13. Classification (GTDB taxonomy): domain Bacteria; phylum Pseudomonadota; class Alphaproteobacteria; order Rhizobiales; family Xanthobacteraceae; genus Nitrobacter. Next base: position 5,305 of record NZ_MKRN01000051.1, read on the forward strand.
CAGAGAGACGCCGGCCCCTCTGCCGTGGCCGCACAACGGCGGCGGCGCTACAGATAGCGCTTGAGATCAGCGGCAGCCGCGTCGGGCGAGCGGTTGAGGTTGAACGGCGAGACGAAGTTGCCGTCGCGATCCATCAGATAGATCAGCGCCGTATGATCCATCGAGTACTCGCCGTCTTTCAGCGGAACCTTTTTGGCGAAGACCCGATATGCCGACTCGATCTTTGCGACCGCGGCTGCATCGCCGGTCAGGCCTTTCAGATGCGGATCGAAGCTGGATAGATATTCCTTCATCGCAGCCTGGGTGTCGCGCTCCGGATCGACGGTCACGAAATAGGCGTTGACGCGGTCGGCGTCCTTGCCCATCGCCCGCAGCACTTCCGACATTTCGAACAGCGAGGTCGGACAGACGTCGGGACAATGGGTGTAGCCGAAGAAGATGAGCGTCGGACGGCCGATCAAATCTTTTTCGGTGACGCTCCGGCCGGTCTGGTCGGTCAGCTGGAACGGACCGCCGATCTTCGCCGGCTGGGTCTTGCCGAGCAGGTTGCCACCAAACGGGCCGCCGCCTGCCAGCCAAAGCACTGCCGAGAGGCCGATCGCCAGGCTGCCGATGAAGGCCGCGAATACAGTCAGCGGGCGGGTAGCTCGATTTGCCATGAGATGTCCTTAGAGCATTTTCCGGCTGAGTGGAATTCGGGCAGTCGCAAGAATCGCTCGCGAAGACGCCTGTTCTGATCACAAAACCGGTATCCACTTTTGCGGATCCGCACTAAAAGCAGGCGGCGATGCCGGAGGCCAGCATCTCGAAGAACACGGCCGTGCCATAGTGCGCCCACAGCGCCAGCGTTCCGAGCAGCAGCGCCACGCCGCCGGCTGCGCTGCATGCTACGATCGTGGAGGCGATACGCCGCTGCGAGATCGCCGGTTGCGCCGGGCGCTGCATGGTTTCCGCAATTCCCGTGACGAATCAATTTTCGGCAATCGACAGGCGCAACGGCGCCATGCCGATCCGGTGAAGCTTCAGATAAGGCGAGTGGCGCCCTCAAGGCAAGCGCAACCGCCGGCGATCACGGCGTGATGAAGGGGCGGCAACTCAGTGCGCGGACGACGCCTGCGCATCGAGATAGCACGGACGGTACATGCCAGCGAGCTGGCGGCCGCGCAGGAAGATCATGCGCCGGGTCAGACCGCCGCGCTGTTTAATCCAGCGCCGCACCGCCGAGGGATACATCAGATAGAGCATGTGGGTCGCTTCGGGATTGGTCACGGCCCGGCCGTCGGATCCCATGTCCCAGGCGGCATGAAATCCGAGCGCGGCGTGGGATGTCACGCAGATCTTGTCGTGGGGAACCGCACCGAGAACGATGGTGCAAGCCGAGGCGCACAGACCGTCGATGATCACGGATTGCCCGGAGCTGCGAAGATTCTGATATTTGTCGACGTAGGTTCCGATGCGGCCGCCCCGATCTTCACCGATCCGGACAACAGCATGACTCGCAGCAACGTGTCCCAGCACAAGAACCGCTGCGAGCAAGCCTGTCACGACCCTCATTGTTTGCCCCAATGTCGCCCCGAATTCGCAGGGACCCTTGTGCGATTCCCAAGTCGGCAGCCTCCGGCGAGATCGGCGCTTTGTCCAGATGACTTCGGTCGTTCTCGCCAGATTCAAATCCAGTGTTGCCGACGCGCTGCACTTCCCGCTGGCGGATTCCGGTTAGTCGCAGAAAATGCTCGCGACCCATCATTTGCGCGCAGCCTGATCGCAAAACCAGAATATATTTTTGCGGAATATGCGCCAGGCATATCCGCCCCGGCGCAGCAGGTTTATGGTTAACTTGAAATGGTTCGAAACTGAACCCGGGAACCTGACCGGCTTTGCCGCATCCTTACTCTTTCGAATATAGAGTATCCTGAGATCGGGAGTGTGATGGAATGCAACAGGTTCAGTCCCGGCTGGTCGCCGGTCCTTGTGAGGACGATCTGGAACTGGTTCGCCGCGCCCGCGCGCGTGACGAAGGCGCCATCCGCGCCATCATGCAGGCGAACAACCGCAAGCTCTACCGGATCGCCCGCGGCATCCTTCGCAACGACAGCGAGGCCGAGGACGTCGTGCAGGAAACGTACGTTCGTGCCTTCACGCATCTCGAGAGCTTTCGTGGCGATGCTCGTCTGGCGACCTGGCTCGCGCGCATCGCCATGAACGAGGCGCTCGGCCGGCTGCGGCGCCAGCGTCCGAGCGTCGACTGGACCACCATGGAGCCTGTCGCCTCGGATGCCCGCATCATCCAGTTTCCCGGGTCCGCCACTACCGATGATCCGGAAAAAACCATGGCTCAGCGCGAAATGCAGCACATCGTCGAGCAGGCGGTTGACGAACTGCCCGAAGCTTTCCGCATCGTCTTCATCACCCGCGTGATCGAAGGAATGAATGTGGAGGAAACCGCCGAGATTCTCGACCTCAAGCCGGAAACCGTGAAGACGAGGCTTCATCGCGCCCGCGCGATGCTGCGCAAAAACATCGAGAAGAAGATCGGTCCGGTGGTGATGGAGGCGTTTCCCTTCGCCGGCAGACGGTGCGCGCGTCTCACCGATGCGGTTCTGGGCCGGCTCGGCCTCACCAAATAATCCGGGAACCTGTTCCGCCGCGCTGCATCCAATCCTGTGTCTCAACAAAACGCCACGGCGATCCGGTCGCGGCGTCACAGGAGTGTCAAAAATGCTTGTTCGATTGAGCGCGGCGATCGCCGCCGCGGCGTTACTGAGCAGCGGCGCCCTCGCGCAGGATGCGAAGCCCACCGATCCGCAGATCGCGCATATCGCCTATACCGCCGGCGTCATCGATGTCACCGCGGCAAAGCAGGCGCTGGACAAATCGAAGAACAAGGACGTCAAGGCCTTCGCCGCAGACATGGTGCGGGATCATGAGGCGGTGAACAAGAAGGCGCTCGCGCTGGTCAAGAAGCTGAAGGTCACGCCCGAAGACAACGACACCAGCCGCACGCTTTCCAAAAATGCAGCAGCCAAGCTCAAGGAGTTGTCAGCGCTGAAGGGGGCCGCGTTCGACAAGGCCTACGTCGACAACGAGGTCGCCTATCACAAGGCGGTCGACGGCGCGCTCGAGACCCTGCTGATTCCGTCGGCCGGCAATGCCGAGTTGAAGAGCCTGCTGCAGACAGGGCTCAAGATCTTCCAGGGCCACGAGCAGCATGCCGAACACCTCGCGGCCGAACTGAAATAAAGGAGCGCCCCATGAAGCCGGCCGGATATTTTCTGATCGTTGCAGCCGCGGGACTCGCACTCTCAGGCATCGCAACGTTGGGATCATCCGTCCCGGCCCATGCGGCGACGGTTCAAATCACGATGCGCGACCTCGAGATTGCGCCGGCCGCGGCGGACGCCAAAGTCGGCGACACCATCGAGTGGGTCAATGACGACATTTTCGTGCATAGCGCGACGGCGCGGAACGGCGACTGGGACGTGACGCTGCCGCCGAACAAAACCGTCAGGTTGGTGCTGAAAAAGGCGGGAGCGATCGACTATTATTGCCGCTTCCACCCCAACATGAAGGCCAGACTGACGATCTCGCCATAGCGCGGCTCTCGGCCGGACGTGCGTGCTCACGCGGATTGCGTGCGCCGCCGCAACGCCATGGCCAGGCAGATGGCGACGCCGGCCTGCCAAACCGGATAAAGCGTGGAGACCAGATCGAGCTTGAGCGCGTTGTCGAGCGCGAGCAGCGAGCCGGCGCTGGTGCCGGTCACCAGCATCGGCAGCCACGCCAGCGGATCGCGCGGGCTGGCCGGCAGCAGGCCGACGCCGAGCGCCAGGGTGCCGGAGCCGACAAAACCCCCGGCCAGACCTGACAACACATTTCTCACGGCGCTTTCGGAAACCGAAATCCGTCCGTCGATCCAGACCGCAGCGCTGACCGCCCAGACGAAGGCGATCACGGTCATCACGGCCCCAGCCAGCGCCGCCCACCGCGGATTGTCCGAGCCGATCTGGATCAGAACGAGGACGAGGATCGCGAACGGCACGGCCAGAAGCGCAATTCGCAAATCCCCCGACGTACCGTTGATGTGGTCGATTATCGGTTGGATCAGCGGCGTCAGAATGCCAGTTCCGGCGCCCGCGGCGCCGGTCTTGAGGAGTCCGTCACGGCTGCGGTCATGCGGCGCGGCCATCCCGTCAAGAGCCCTCCTGGTCCGCCTCAAAGGGCGATGATGGAGCGGGCGAAGGGAATCGAACCCTCGTATGCAGCTTGGGAAGCTGCCGTTCTACCATTGAACTACGCCCGCCTGTCGCTTCTCGTCCTCTGATGTAGCCGAGACCGGGCGATCCGCCAAGACGGTTAGTCCAGCCTGCGAGCCATAGCTGCAGAGAAACGGCGGTAATATTTTAGAGCGGCCGCACGATCTGGATGCCCGCGATCAGCGCGCTGACGGCGAGTACGACGGAGGCGATCATGCAAGCGCCGGCCGCCGCAACTCGCCGCGCTCGCGCAGGTAGCAGGAATGGAGTGAGGATGTTGGAAATGCGGTGTAGCCGCCGCAAATATCGACCGTGAGCAAGATGCGCGCCGCCTGAGGCAGATCCATCGCGTCGCGAACAGGCCGGCGAACAGGTCGATCAGAAGCGACCCGGTGATATCGATGAACAGCGTTCCCCACGGCAACTTTGAGCCCAGCAGCCGACCGAAGCCGATGCTGACGAGATAACGGGCTGCCGATTCGAGCGACCTGCCGGCCGCGACAGCCGGAATAAACCAGTTCAATGCTGGACTCCCCGCAGCGTTTTCGAGCGGAGCGAATAGCGGTTCGCGCGAAGAAAACGCTTCAAATCAATCGAGGCTTGCTTCTGATTTCATCACAAGCGGGGCTCCGGCGGCCATTGGGCCATACCGCCGAGGATGTTGATGACCGCCAGCGGGACCAGCAGGAGCACCGCCAGCGATACCAGGAGGGAATCTATCGGGACCATGTCGGAATCTGTCAGATATGCGATCGCGACCGCAATCCAGCAGACGCCGACGCCCCATAACGAGACTGACAGCGAATTCGGAAGTCTGGTCATAAGCGCCCTTTCTCGGGCGCAGCGGGGCAGGAAACAGCTCCTACCGACGCGTGAGCGCCCGGTAGGAGTCATCAGCCTTGCGGCGGTTGTCGGGGGACCCCATCCCCATCGATTTCGGCCATGCTAGCCGGATCGGCGAGCCGGTCAAGCCTGCGCGTCGGGGTCACACGCGGAAATGCTTCGACAGCTTGAGGCCCTGGGCCTGATAGTTGGAGCCGATGCGCTGGCCGTACATCGCGTCGGGCCGTGCCAGCATTTTTTCATAAACCAGGCGGCCGACGATCTGGCCATGCTCGAGAATGAACGGCACCTCGCGCGAGCGCACCTCCAGCACAGCGCGCGAGCCCTGGCCGCCCGCGCCCGCATAACCGAATCCGGGATCGAAAAAGCCAGCATAGTGCACGCGGAATTCGCCGACCAGCGGATCGAACGGGACCATTTCGGCGGCGTAATCGGGCGGCACCTGCACCGCCTCCTTCGATGCGAGAATGTAGAACTCGCCGGGATCGAGGATGAGACTGCGATCCGGCCGCGCCGCGATCGGCTCCCAGAACTCGCCGACTGAATAGCCGCCGCGGCGATCGATATCGACCACGCCGGTATGGCGCTTGGCCCGATAGCCGACGAAACCGCCGCCGTTCTCGCCCGAGAGATCGACACTGAGCGCGACGCCGTTGGCGCAGTCGGCATGCTCGACATCGACCAGCCGTTCGCTCGCATGCAAGGCGTCGAGTTCGTCGGCCTCGAGAATGGCGTCGCCGGTGCGGAAGCGGACCTGAGAGAGTCGTGAACCTTCCCGCAGCAGCACCGGAAACGTCTTCGGACTGATCTCCGCATAGAGGGGTCCGTGATAGCCGGCGCCGATCATGTCGAAGCGCCGTGTGCCGTCGGCGATGACGCGCGTGAACACGTCGAGCCGACCGGTCGAGCTTTTCGGATTGGCCGAAGCGATGATCTCCGGCGGCAGAGCAAGGCTTTCGAGCAGCGGCACGATGTAGACGCAGTTGGTCTCCAGCACCGCGCCATCGGAGAGATCGATTTCGTGCAGCTTCAATTCGTCGATGCGTTCGGCGACAGTTGCATCGGGTCCCGGCAGAAAACTGGCGCGCACCCGGTAGGCGGTTGCGCCGAGCCGAAGGTCCAGGCTGGCCGGCTGGATCTGGCTCTCGACGAAGGGATACTCGGGAAGAATCAGGCCCGCATCCGCCATCGCCGCGATCATGCGGTCGGGCAGGATGCCGTTGGCGTCCGGCGGGAGCGTGAATGACACGATGTCGTCCTTGCG
>NZ_MKRN01000052.1:0-4746 GCF_001896955.1 Nitrobacter sp. 62-13
AAATTATAACCAATTTTCTTGCGGTGCAGCGGAACGCGTTTTAGTGTGCGTCGATCTCGTCATGAAGAGTTGGACAATCGCGGCACCGATGGATCACGGCGCCGGTATGGAGACGATAATGCCTTTTCTCGCCGCTGCGCTTGATCGTGTGAAGCCGTCCGCGACGATCGCGGTCACGGATAAAGCGCGTCGGCTCAAAGCGGAGGGACGGAACGTCATCGGTCTCGGCGCGGGCGAGCCCGACTTCGATACTCCGGCCAACATCAAGCTCGCCGCCGTCCATGCGATCGAGGCAGGCAAGACCAAGTATACGGCGGTCGACGGTATCCCCGAGCTGAAGCAGGCGATCATCGCCAAGTTCCAGCGCGAGAATGGCCTGACCTACAAGCCCAGCGAGATCATCGTCGGCACCGGCGGCAAGCAGGTGCTCTACAACGCGCTGATGGCGACGATCAATCCGGGCGACGAGGTGATCATTCCCGCGCCGTACTGGGTCAGCTATCCCGAGATGGTCGCGCTGGCAGGGGGCGAATCCGTGCCTGTCGTTTGCACGGCGGAGTTCGGTTTCAAGCTGCAGGCCGACGCGCTGGAGAGGGCGATCACGCCAAAGACGAAGTGGATCATTCTCAACTCGCCGTCGAACCCGACCGGCGCGGCCTATACGCGCGCCGAGCTGAAAGCCCTAACCGACGTGTTGGTGAAGCACCCTCAGGTCTGGGTGATGACCGACGACATGTACGAGCATCTGATTTATGACAACTTCGAATTCACTACGCCGGCGCAGGTCGAGCCGAAACTGTTCGATCGCACGCTGACGGTGAACGGGGTGTCCAAGGCCTACTGCATGACCGGATGGCGCATCGGCTATGCCGGCGGTCCTGCGCAACTCATCAAGGCGATGGCGACGATCCAGTCGCAATCGACGTCGAACCCGTCGTCGATCTCGCAATGGGCGGCCGTCGAGGCGCTGAACGGACCTCAGGAATTCATTTCCCAGAACAACAAGGTGTTCAAGGAGCGTCGTGATCTCGTGGTGGCGATGCTGAACCAGGCCAAGGGAATCGATTGTCCGCGGCCGGAAGGCGCGTTCTACGTCTATCCGTCTTGCGCCGGGACCATCGGCAAGACCACGCCGTCGGGCAAGAAACTCGAGACCGACGAGGATTTTGTCACAGAGCTGCTGGAGGCCGAAGGCGTCGCGGTCGTGCAGGGGTCGGCGTTCGGTCTAGGGCCGGCGTTCCGCATTTCCTATGCGACCAAAACCGCTGACCTTGAGGATGCGTGCAAACGCATCCAGCGTTTCTGCGGCGACCTGCGCTGACATCGGGCAGCGGCGTCACGTCATTATCGAACTGAGCTCTGCGCACGCCGGATCGAGCTGTGCAGGGTTCATTAAGTTTTAGCAACGTTCCGGGCATTTTGATGCCTTGATGGCGCGCCGCCTTGTTTTGGACACGCCGGTTCCATCATGTCCACACGCCTTTCTCAATCCACACGCGGAGATTCAACTCATGCGCTTTCCAAGACTTCTTGCCGTGGCCGCCGTGACGCTCATGGCGTCGGTTGCCGGCGCCCATGCCCAACATCGTCAGGTTCAGGCCGGAATCCTCGAATGCGAGGGCGGCCAGAACGTGGGCTATGTGGTCGGCTCGACGACGGAATTGCAGTGCGTCTTCCGCAGTAATTCCGGCGCGCCGCTTGAACCCTATATCGCGCGGGTGCAGCGTTTCGGCCTCGACCTTGGCGTGACGGCGCAGACCGGGCTCGCCTGGGTGGTCAATGCGCCGAGCCACAGGCTCGGCCCCGGTGCGCTGGCCGGTCACTTCGGTGGAGTGGGCGCGAACGCCACGGTCGGCGTCGGCATTGGCGCCAACCTGCTGGTCGGCGGATCCGACAATTCGATTTCGCTGCAGCCGCTGAGCCTGCAGGGCCAGACCGGCCTCAGTGCCGTGGCCGGCATCGTCGACGTCGACCTGCGCCCGGCGGACATGCGTGCGCTGCCTCGCTACAAGCGGCATCGGCATTCCCATCGCCGTCATCATCATCATCGGCATCACCATCGCCATCATCACTAATCGGATTGGACGACCGAAGAGGCCCGCGAAAAGCGGGCCTCTTTTTTGGTGTTCATGACCGCAAGTTCGCGTCTGGCGAGAGGCGGGCCGATGTGCAATAAAAACTCACGCCGTAAGTGTGGCGGTCCTTTCTGCATCAAGACTTTCATTCGGGGTTTTCCATGCGCGGTATTCCAGTTCTGACGGGCGCCGCAGTGGCGTTCGTTATGTCGCTTGCGGGCGCTCTTGCGCAGCAGCCCGCTGAGCGCGTCAAGGTCGGCGTTCTCGAATGCCGCGGCGCAGCCAGCGTCGGATTTATCGTCGGTTCGGTGACCAATCTTGGTTGCGTGTTTCACATGGATGGCCTGCCCGAAGATCGCTATGTCGCGACGATCCGCAAAGTCGGCGTCGATCTCGGCATTACCCAGGAATCGGCGCTGGCCTGGGCCGTCTACGCCCCGGTGGCGCAACTCGGCCCCGGCGATCTCTCCGGCAATTATGCGGGTGCGCAAGGCAGCGCTTCGGTCGGCGTCGGACTCGGCGGCAATGTGCTGATCGGCGGGTCCGCCAATTCGATCGCCCTGCAACCGCTTAGCATACAGGGACAGGTCGGCCTCAACATTGCGGCTGGTCTCGCCGCGCTGGAATTGCGTCCAGGGCGTTGACAACTTTTGGTGAGTCCGGGTCGGCTCCCTCGCAGTGGTTGAAACCGCGATTGTACGCCTCACCTTGTCGCACGATGTTTTCCCGCTTGCCAAAACCGGGGCGCGGGAGGAGCATCATTGTGCCGACCCAATCATGGGCCGATTTCCAGATCAGGAGGCGGCAATGGGACCAGACCTCAGAGGTCCACAAGGAACCCCCCAGGGCACCCAGGCATCGGGTCCCCGGTGCATTGCGCTGGTGGGCCCTTTCCAGAGCGGGAAAACCACACTTCTTGAGGCCATCCTTGCCCGAACGGGCGCAATCCCCAAAGCAGGCAGCGTCGATCAGGGAACCAGCGTCGGCGATGCCAGTGCCGAAGCACGCCAGCACAAGATGGGCGTCGGGCTGACCTCGGCCACCACCAGCTTCATGGGCGAAACCTATTCCTTTATCGACTGTCCGGGTTCGATCGAATTCGCCCACGACATGCGCACGGCCATTCCCGCGGTCGATGCCGCCGTTGTGGTATGCGAGGCCGATGAGCGCAAGCTGCCGCAGTTGCAAATCATCCTGCGTGAGCTGGAAGACCAGAACATTCCCCGATTTTTGTTTCTCAACAAGATCGACAAGGCCAACAAGCGAATTCGCGAAACGCTGGCGACGTTGCAGCCGGCGTCACGGACGCCGCTGGTATTGCGCCAGATACCGATCTGGAACGGCGACCTGATCGCCGGCTTCGTCGATCTCGCGCTGGAGCGCGCCTTCGTCTATCGCGAACACATGGCCTCCGAAGTGGTCCAACTGGACGGCGGCGATCTCGACCGCGAAAAGGAAGCGCGCTTCTCGATGCTGGAGAAGCTCGCCGATCACGATGATGCGCTGATGGAGCAATTGCTCGAGGATATCCCGCCGCCACGTGATGCTGTGTTCGACGACCTCGCACGCGAATTGCGTGAAGGCCAGATCTGCCCGGTGCTGCTCGGTTCGGCTGTGCGCGAGAACGGCGTGTTGCGGCTGATGAAGGCGCTGCGGCACGAGGCTCCCGGCATCAGCGCGACCGCGAAGCGCATGGGAATGGCCGACAGCAAGGAGGCGCTGGCCTACGTGTTCAAAACCGTGCACCTTCAGCATGGCGGCAAGCTGTCGCTGGCGCGGGTGCTGACAGGCCGTTTCGACGATGGCGGTGCGGTGCTGGCATCGTCGGGCGAGGGCGGAAAAATCTCGGGCATTCTCGCTGCGACCGGCGCGCAGGAGACCAAGCGTGCATCGGCTGAAGCCGGCGGGATGATCGCGTTCGGCAAGCTCGACGCCGTGAAGACCGGCGATACGCTGACGACCGCCAGGGTCGCGCCGCCTTCGCTGATCAGCGTCGCAGCGGCCGCGCCGGTGCTGGCGATCGCGCTCGCGGCCGGAGACCGCAAGGACGACGTCAAGCTCGGGCAGGCTCTCGCCAAGCTCAACGAGGAAGATCCTTCGCTTGCCGTCGTTCACAATGCGCAGACCCACGACACCGTGCTGTGGGGACAGGGCGAGATGCATCTGCGGGTGGCGCTGGAGCGACTGCACGATCGTTTCGGCGTCAACGTGAAATCGCACCCGCCCGCGATCGGCTATCAGGAGACCATCCGCAAATCCATCACCCAGCGCGGACGCCACAAGAAACAGTCCGGCGGGCACGGCCAGTTCGGCGACGTGGTTCTGGAAATCATGCCGCTGCCGCGCGGTTCTGGCTTCGTCTTCGCCGACAAGATCGTCGGCGGCGCGGTGCCGCGCAACTATATCGGCGCGGTGGAGGAAGGCGTGGTGGACGGACTCTCGCGCGGCCCGCTCGGCTTTCCGGTGATCGATGTGCAGGTGACGCTGATCGATGGCTCCTATCACAGTGTCGACTCCTCGGATCAGGCCTTCCGCACCGCGGCGCGCATCGGCGTGACGGAGGCCCTGCCTCAATGTCAGCCGGTGCTGCTGGAGCCGATCCATGTGGTCGAGATCGTTTGCCCGAGCGAGGCGACGGCGAAGATCAACGCTATCCTGTCGGCGCGGCGGG
>NZ_MKRN01000052.1:4790-40324 GCF_001896955.1 Nitrobacter sp. 62-13
CGTCGAACTGCGGTCGGCGACGGCGGGAGCGGGGAGCTTTACCCGCCAGTTCGATCGCATGGCCGAAGGCAACGGCCGAGCCGCCGACCAGATCATCGCCGCGCGTCGGGTCGCCGCTTAGGCATTCGCTCTCGATCGATAACTTGCGCGTATTCCGCTTGCAAAACCGGTCTCCGCTTTTGCGCAATACGCGCCAAGGGTCGGAGATCTTGCGCGCCTGATCGTCGGAGACCTCGGCTGGCCGCTGGGGTGTGGCAAAATACAATGATGTATTTTACATCATTGTAATCGTGTCAGACATCATTTATAATATCTAAAATCTTGATATCTAGCGTTGATCACATCCTTTCAGATGCGGGCAGCGCACGCTCCTGCGCATTGAGCAGAAACGCTCGCCGCGCTGGCGGGTGTCCTTGCCGATCATCCAGCGGATGGAGGCGAGCGAGGGCGAACACGCGCGCGGCGACGATGGCAACGGCGTGCGCCTGAAACAGCCGGACCTCCGCGCGGTTCCGGCCGCTGATACGGTCACCGAATCGCACGTACCGGCGACCCGCGCGCGATGCGAGGACTGTGTACGGGATGAGCATTGCCGAGGGACGACCCCAACCAATTCGCCAGCCGACTTTCGCAGAACTGTTCACGCCGAAACTCCTCACCGTGTTGCGCGAGGGTTACCGCGGCGCCGACTTCCGGGCCGATGTCGTCGCCGGACTCACATTGGCGATCGTGGCGCTGCCGCTTTCGATGGCCATTGCCATCGCTTCCGGCGTCACGCCGGATCGCGGCCTGACCACCGCGATCGTAGGGGGATTTTTTGTTTCGCTGCTCGGGGGCAGCCGGTTTCAGGTCGGCGGTCCCGCCGGCGCGTTCATCGTGCTGGTGGCGCTGACGGTCGAGCGTCACGGCATCGACGGCGTCATCCTCGCGACATTGATAGCGGGTGGGTTGCTGATCGCCGCCGGGCTGATGCGGCTTGGCACCTACATCAAGTTCATTCCCTATCCGGTTACGGTGGGGTTCACCGCCGGCATCGGCGTCATCATCTTTGTCAGTCAGATCAAGGACCTCTTTGGAATCACGCTGGCGCAGGAGCCGAGCCGGCTTATTCCGAAACTCGCGGCGCTGGCGCGGGCCGCCGATACCGTCAGCATGTCCACGATCATGGTCAGCATTATCGCTCTCGTCATCATCGTGGGCCTGAACAGGCTGCGGCCGACTTGGCCCGGCATGTTGATCGCGATCGTGGTCGCCGCCGGCGCCGCATGGGCGCTGTCGTTGCCGGTGGAGACGATCGGCTCGCGCTTCGGCGGAATTCCGCGCGAACTCCCGTGGCCGGTGTGGCCGACATTCTCGCTCGATAAAGTGCAGGCGGTGTTTCCCGACGCCGTAGCTTTCGCGCTGCTCGGATCGATCGAGTCGCTGTTGTCCGCGGTGGTGGCGGACGGCATGACCGGACGGCGGCATCGTTCGAATTGCGAATTGACGGCGCAGGGCGTCGCCAATGTCGCTTCCGCGCTGTTCGGCGGTATCTGTGTTACCGGATTGATCGCGCGGACCGCAACCAACATCCGCGCCGGCGCTCGCGGCCCTGTCGCGGGAATGCTGCATTCGGCATTCCTGCTGCTGTTCATGCTGATTGCGGCGCCGCTGGCGAGCTATATTCCGCTTGCAGCGCTTGCCGCGGTGCTGGCGGTTGTTGCCTGGAACATGGTCGAAAAGCGCGAATTCGTGACCCTGATCCGTGCATCGCGGGGTGATGCGGTCGTGCTGCTCGCCACCTTCCTGCTGACCATCTTCCGGGATCTTACCGAAGGCATTCTGGTCGGATTCGCGCTCGGTGCGGTGCTGTTCATCAACCGGATGGCGCAGACCACCGGCGTTGAAGCCGACATTCCGCTGGTGGCCGAGGACAAGGCCGACGACGCCAACGGCGATCGTCAGCCCTACGATGCCGCGCTGGTGGCTGATCCGGACGTCGTCATATACCGCATCACCGGGGCATTTTTCTTTGGTGCGGCGTCCGAGGTAGGGTCGGTGCTCGATGCGATCATGGAGCGACAAAAAGCGTTCGTCGTGGATTTCGCCGCGGTTCCGTTCCTCGACTCCACAGCAGCGAATGCCATCAGCCGGATCGCCGCCAAGGCGCAGAGGCAGGGAATCCCGTTTTTCGTCACCGGCGCGTCGACGGCGGTGCGCCGGGCGCTCCTGACTCACGGAGTGAGGCCACCGCGCGCGAAATTCCGGGAGACCATCGCGCGAGCCGTCGCCGACATCAAGGCGTCCCGCCATGCGCCGCCCGTCGCGGCGAAGGAAGCGCAACCAGTGCCATGAACCGCTCCAAACCACTTGCGGTCGCTCTGCCGTAGCCGATTGTGGGCTTATGGCATTGACAGCGGCCGCGCCTTGCATGATCTCATCCGATCGCGCCGCCTGATTGTCGGGCGTGCCACGCGACGGGACCAGCCATGTCAGCCGAGAGTAGAGTCGCTGCCGCCTGCCTGATCGGATGGCCTGCGGCGCATTCGCGCTCGCCCTTGATCCATCATTACTGGCTGCGCCTGTACGGCATCGATGGCGGCTATAGCATCGAGGCGATTCCGCCCGAGGGTCTCGCCGAATTCGTCATGCATCTGTCGATGCACGGCTTCGTCGGCGCCAACGTCACGATCCCGCACAAGGAACGGGCGCTGCAACTGACCCTACCCGATGCGCGTGCTGCGGCAGTCGGCGCCGCCAACACGCTCTATTATGAAGGCGAGACTTTGCGATCCACCAATACCGACGTCGAGGGTTTCATCGGCAATCTGGATGCCGCCGCGCCGGGTTGGGATCGCACCGAGGATGCGCTGGTGCTTGGCGCCGGCGGATCGTCGCGCGCCGTGGTGTTTGGGCTGATCGAACGCGGGATCAAGCGCATCCATCTCGCCAACCGCACCATGGATAGAGCACAGGCCCTCGCCGATCAATTCGGCGGAGCCGTCGTGCCGTTGACCTGGAGCAGGCTGGGCGAGGTGCTGCCGCGCGTTGGGCTGCTCGTGAATACCACCTCGCTCGGCATGGCGGGGCAGCCTCCGCTGAATGTCGAACTACCGCTGCTGCCACCGGACGCGGTGGTCGCCGACCTGGTCTATGTTCCGCTGGAAACGCCGCTGCTCGCGGCGGCGAAGGTGCGCGGTCTCAGGACCGCCGACGGTCTCGGAATGCTGCTGCATCAGGCGGTGCGCGGATTTGAACTGTGGTTCGGGCGGCGTCCGGTGGTGACGCCGGAATTGCGCGCTCTGGTCGAGGCCGATCTCTGCCCTCATTCGGCGACTTGAGTTTCGCGCCCGGATTTTTTAACCGTTCTAATCTGGCGGCCAATCAACGCTCTTTGTCTTGACCCCCATGAAAGCATGATCCAGTTGGTAGAGTGTCATCCTGAAGCGACCATTATGTCCGATTTTGAAACCAGTACCCCTGACCCCGCGGAAACCACGCCGCTGGGCCTTGCCCAACGCGGCTTTAGCGGCCGGGTCAGTGCGATCATGGTCGACGGCGATCATCTTGGGGTGTCGGCGATGGAAATCGAGCGGCGTCTGCTCGAACTTGGAATCGTCGAAGGCGTGTCGGTGCAGATTCTGCATGAGGGGCCGATCGGCCGGGATCCGATTGCGGTCCGCGTCAACGGCACGACGATCGCGTTGCGCCGGCGTGAAGCCATGGCGGTGATGGTCGGTGCTCACGACCGGGCAGCGAAATCGACCGCATGACCGTTATCGACACGAACGATTGGCGAATCGCCCTGATTGGAACGCCGAACAGCGGCAAGACCGCCTTGTTCAATGCGCTCACCGGCAGCCGGCAACGGGTAGCGAACTACGCCGGCGTCACGGTGGAAAGAAAGTCCGGGTTTTTGCAAACCGCATCCGGCCACCGGGTCAACCTGATCGACCTGCCGGGAACCTATTCCTTGCGGGGCCGCAGCCCGGACGAGGAAATCGCCCGCGACGTCATTCTCGGCAAGCTCGCGAGCGAAAGCCCGCCCGACTTCCTGCTCTGCGTGGCCGACGCCACAAATCTTCGTGTGGCGTTGCGTCTCGTGATCGAATTGAAGCGCGTGCACCGGCCGATGCTGCTGGTGTTGAACATGATCGACATCGCGCGGCGGCGAGGGGTCGATATCCATCTCGACAAGCTCTCCGCCGAACTCGGTGTACCGGTGGTGACCTCCACCGCCGTGCGGCGCGGCGGCATCGACGATCTGCTGCGGCATATCGACGGGATTGCCGGCAAGCCCGTCGAAGCCATTGTCGCAAGCGATTGGACGACGCCGGCTGTATCCGATTTGCGGACGGCGCAGCGCGAGGCCGATCGCGTGATCCGCGCCTCGGTCAGCGAGCCGACAAAGCCCGATACGTGGACCACGCGCGTTGACTCGGTGCTGCTGCATCCCGTGTGGGGCATGATCGCACTGCTGCTGCTGCTGTTCGTGATGTTTCAGGCGGTGTTCGCCTGGGCTGAACCGGTGATGGACCTCATCAAGGAAGGTTTCGACGTGGTCGGCGTGTACTCCGCGACCGTGCTGCCGGAAGGATTGCTGCAGAGCTTCATCCAGAACGGCGTGATCGCAGGTGTCGGCAGCGTGATCGTGTTCCTGCCGCAGATCCTCATCCTGTTTCTGTTCATTCTGCTGCTGGAAGACCTCGGCTACATGGCGCGCGCAGCTTTCCTGATGGATCGCATCATGGGCGGCGCCGGATTGCATGGCCGCGCCTTCATTCCGTTGCTGTCGAGTTTCGCCTGCGCGATTCCGGGCATCATGGCGACGCGGGTGATCGATAACAAGCGCGATCGGCTGACCACCATCATGGTCGCGCCGCTGATGACCTGCTCGGCGCGCATTCCTGTCTATACGCTGATCATCGCCGCCTTCATACCGAACAGGCCGGTGTTCGGGGTGCTTGGATTGCAGGGGCTCGTGATGTTCGGGCTCTATGCGGTCGGTATCTTCAGCGCGCTCGCGGTGTCCTTCGTGGCGAACCGCTTTTTCTGGCGCGACAGCGCGACGCCGCCTTTCATGCTGGAACTGCCGGATTACAAACTGCCGCAATTGCGCAGCGTGCTGATGAATCTCTATCAGCGCGCAATGGCGTTTCTGAAGCGCGCCGGCACCACGATCTTTGCCATGATGGTCGTGATCTGGTTCCTGGCGTCGTTCCCGCGTCCGCCGGCGGGCGCCACCGAACCCGCAATCGACTTCAGTCTTGCAGCCATGATCGGCCGCTGGATCGAACCGGTTCTGGCGCCGATCGGCTTCAACTGGCAGATCGGTGTTGCGCTGATTCCTGGGATGGCGGCGCGCGAGGTGGCGGTGGCCTCGCTCGGCACCGTCTATGCCATCGAGGGTGGCAAGGAGGCGGCCGATCAGGTCGGTCATATGCTGGCCGGACAATGGAGTCTTGCGACCGCGCTGGCGTTCCTGGCCTGGTACGTCTTCGCCCCCCAATGCGCCTCGACGCTGGCCGTCATCAAGCGCGAGACCGGCGGCTGGCGCTGGATGCTCATTACATTCTTCTACATGCTGGCGCTGGCCTATTTCGCCGCCTTCGTCACCTACCGCATCGCGCTGGCGCTTGGCTGGGGCTGAGCGCCGATCCGTCGCGCGGTTTTGATGCGCGGCGGCGCCAGCCTCGAAAAGGAGGCGGGTCAGCTTTTAGAGCGTTTTCAAGCGAAGTGGCTACCGGTTCGCGTAAAGAAAACGCGTCAAATCAAAAACATAGGGCTCCGCTTCTGATTCCATCAGAAGCGGAAAGGCTCTAGGCGGTCAAATTGCCAGCACGCGGCGGTCGATGTCGGCGATCGTGTTGACGCCGCACAGACCCATGGTCACGCTGAGTTCATTGGCGATGATGTCGAGCGCCTTGGTGACGCCGGGGCCGCCGAACGCACCGAGGCCGTAGACGTAGGCGCGGCCGATCATGCAGGATCTTGCGCCGAGCGCGAGCGCGCGCATCACGTCCTGGCCCGATCGGATGCCACCGTCGAACATGATTTCTATTGTCGATCCGACGGCATCGACGATGCTCGGCAGCACCTCAATAGAGGATTGCGCGCCGTCAAGCTGACGGCCGCCATGATTGGAGACCACCAGCGCTTCCGCGCCGGTCTTCGCCGCTTCCTTCGCGTCCTCGACGTCGAGAATGCCCTTGAGGACGAGCTTGCCAGGCCAGACGCTGCGGATCCAGTCGACGTCTTTCCAGTTCAGCGTCGGATCGAACTGCCCGGCGACCCAGCCCGCGACTGATCCGAGATCGTCGACACCTTTGACGTGGCCCGCGATGTTGCCGAAATTCCGGCGCTTCGCGCGCAACGTCCCGATCAGCCACGATGGCTTGCGTATGAAGTCGAGCATGTTGGAAAGGCTGAACAGTTGCGGCGGCACCGACAGGCCGTTCTTGATGTCCTGATGACGCTGGCCGAGCACCTGCAGGTCCACCGTCAGCACCAGCGCGCTGCATTTCGCCGCCATGGCGCGCTGGATCAATTCCCGAACGAAGCCGCGATCCTTCATGACGTAGAGCTGAAACCAGAACGGCTTCTCGACGCTTTCCGCCACGTCCTCGATCGAATTGATCGACATCGTGCTCAACGTATACGGAATGCCCGCGGCCTGGGCGGCGCGGCAGGCATGGATCTCGCCGTCGCTATATTGCATGCCGGTCGAGCCCACCGGCGCCAGGATCAGCGGCAGGCTTGCCTTTTCGCCAAGGATCGTGGTCGCGAAATCGCGCCTGGAAATATCGACCAGGATCCGCTGGCGAAACTTGATGGCCTGCAGATCGTCCCGGTTCGCTCGATATGTTTGTTCGGAATAGGAGCCGCAATCGACATAGTCGAAGAATGCCTTTGGCACGCGGCGCCTGTGGACCTCACGCAAATCCTCGATACAGGTGATGCGATGCATTGGCATGTCCGGCTGGTCATGTATTCGCTGCGCGCAACGCAAGCTCGATGCTGTTCATCGGCGCGGGCGCCGATTGGGCGCGGCCGTCAGACCCTGGAAAATCACCTAGCATTGGATGGTGGGTCCGTAAAACCCGGCCTGCCTCAGAGGAGGAACGGAACACGGCGCGGACCGTTATATCGATTACCCAGGAGAAGGCACGATGAGCGGTCACGTTGACAAGAACGACCAGAAGAAAAAGACAAAGACCAAAAAGGAGCTGGACGAGGAACTCGATCGTGGCCTGAGGGAATCCTTTCCCGGTTCCGACCCGGTAAGCGTAACCCAGCCGGCGCCCGCCAAGCCCGCAAAAGATAAAGCCGGGCGTCACTGAAACGCGCGGGCGGTGGGATCGCACCTCGCCATTGAGGATTAATGCATCTTTTCCAGGGGAAACCGTGATTTTTGTCGCGATATGGCGGTAACGATTCATTATATTTTTTGAAGTCGTTTTAGCTATCTGGGCGTTATAAGCGGCTTCGCGCTATGCTTGTCGTCCAACGATTCGGCGGACCAGCTTCAAGGCGGCGTGCGGTTTGAGGCCGTCGTGGGGGGTAGGATGAGCCGCAAGTATTTTGGAACCGACGGCATTCGTGGCCGTGCCAACGGCCTGATCACGCCGGAATTGGCGATGAAGGTCGGGCAGGCGGCCGGGCTGGTGTTCCAGCGTGGCGAGTACCGCCACCGCGTCGTGATAGGAAAAGATACCCGGCTGTCCGGCTACATGATCGAGTACGCGCTCGTTGCGGGTTTCACCTCGGTCGGGATGGACGTGCTGCTGCTCGGCCCGATGCCGACCCCCGCCGTCGCCATGCTCACCAAGTCGATGCGCGCCGATCTCGGCGTCATGATCTCCGCCTCCCACAATCTATTCGAGGATAACGGGATCAAGATGTTCGGACCTCGGGGCTTCAAGCTGTCCGACGAGGTCGAAAAACGGATCGAGCAATTGCTCGACGAAAATCTCGACAGGAAACTGGCGGAGAGTACAAGCCTTGGCCGGGCTCGTCGCATCGACGGCGTGCATGATCGCTACATCGAATTTGCCAAACGCACACTGCCGCGCGAACTCAGCCTCGACGGGTTGCGGGTGGTGATCGATTGCGCCAACGGCGCCGCCTACAAGGTCGTGCCGGAGGCGTTGTGGGAACTGGGCGCGGACGTCATTCCGATCGGTGTCGAGCCCGACGGCTTCAACATCAACAAGGAATGCGGCTCCACCGCGCCGGAGGCGCTGTGCCGCAAGGTTCGCGAGATGCGCGGCGATATCGGCATTGCGCTCGATGGCGACGCCGATCGGGTCATCATCGTCGATGAGCGCGGCCATGTGGTCGATGGCGATCAGCTTCTCGCCGTGATCGCGCAGAGCTGGAAGGAAGACGGTCGGCTGACCAAACCCGGGATCGTGGCTACCGTGATGTCGAATCTCGGTCTCGAGCGGTTCCTTGAGGGACATGATTTGTCGCTGGTGCGGACGCCGGTTGGCGACCGTTACGTGCTCGAGCAGATGCTGAAGCACGGCTACAATCTCGGCGGCGAGCAATCGGGCCATATCATCCTGTCGGATTATGCGACCACCGGAGACGGCTTTGTGTCGGCGCTTCAGGTGCTCGCCGTGGTGCAGAAGCTTGGCCGCCCGGTCTCCGAGGTCTGCCACAAGTTCGAGCCGCTGCCGCAGATCCTGAAGAACTTCCGCTATCGCAGCGGCAAGCCATTGGATCGTGCCGAGGTCAAGTCGGCGATTACCGCGGGCGAGAAGCGCCTCAACGGCCACGGCCGTCTGCTGGTTCGTTCGTCCGGAACCGAGCCGGTGATCCGCGTGATGGGTGAGGGCGACGACCGTATTCTGGTCGAGGAAGTCGTAGACACGATCGTTTCAGCGCTTGGCGGTCCGGCAGCGGCGTGAACCCGTCGATAGTCTTAGTCGCTGTTCCGACCCCGCGAGCACTTGCCGGTGCATCCCTGCTATAATTAATTATCGCTGGTTGGCCGGGGGCTTGCGTCGTAACAGGCGGCGCTCCTAACAATCCGGAATCTGTCGTGGACAAGTCCATCATCGCTTCTGAGGAAACACTGGTCGCGCCGGTCGTGGTTCCCACGGCTACCGAACAGGCGAGCGCCGGTCCCGCTTATCTCGTGCTCGGCGGCATCAGCTTTTCGCATTTTCTCAACGATACGATGCAGTCGCTGATTCCCTCGGTCTATCCGATCCTGAAGGAAAACTACGCGCTCGACTTCGCCCAGATCGGCATGATCACATTGGCATTTCAGGTGACCGCATCGCTGCTGCAGCCCGTAGTCGGGTATGTCACCGACAGGAAAGCGCAGCCGTTTTCACTCGCCATCGGCATGGGCTCTACTTTCGTCGGACTGCTGTTGCTCAGCGTGGCGCACGTCTACGGAATGATCCTGATCTCCGCGGGGCTCATCGGTCTGGGATCGGCGGTGTTCCAGCCGGAGTCCGCGCGCATCGCGCGAATGGCCTCGGGCGGCCGCTACGGATTCGCGCAATCGGTTTTTCAAGTCGGCGGGAATTTCGGCGCGGCGATGGGACCGGTGCTGGCCGCGCTGATCATCGTGCCGTTCGGGCAGCCCAGCATCGCCTGGTTTTCATCGATCGCCTTCGTCGCGATCGTTCTGCTGTTTCAGATCGGCCGCTGGTACAAGCCTCGGATTGCGCCACGCCGGAGCGCCAAGCCGGCTCGCTCGCCGGAGGCGCCCACGGCCACGCGCACCGCGGTCGCGCTGGCGATCCTGATCGTGTTGGTGTTCTCGAAATTCATCTACATGTCGAGTCTCACGAGCTATTACACCTTCTATCTGATCGAGAAGTTTCACGTCTCGACGCAGACCTCGCAACTGTTGCTGTTCGTGTTTCTCGGTGCGGTGGCCGTCGGCGTCTATTTCGGCGGCCCGCTCGGTGATCGCTTCGGACGGCGCTATGTGATCTGGTTGTCGATCCTCGGCGTGCTGCCTTTCACGCTGCTGCTGCCGTTTGCGAATCTTCCTGGCACCGTGGCGTTGAGCGTGATCATCGGCCTCATCATCTCGTCGGCGATGCCGGCGATCATCGTCTTCGCGCAGGAACTGATGCCGCACCGGTTCGGCATGATCTCGGGAATGTTCTTCGGTTTCGCGTTTGGCGCAGCGGGTATAGGTGCAGCGATTCTCGGGGAGGTCGCGGACGCGAAGGGGATCGAGTTCGTCTATCAGATCTGCGCGTTTCTGCCGGCGATCGGCTTGCTTGCGATGTTCCTGCCGAAGATGCCGAAAATCCCACGCGCGTAATCGCGGTTCCTTCGTCAACGAACTGTTAGCATCTGTGGCAGCGTCGAGGCGATTTGTGTCGCGAACACTTTTGCTTGCCCGACGATTTGCACCGAATATCAACCTTAAAAATTAGGGTTAAGCGGCGCTTAAGCATTTGGTGTCATCGTCCGTCCGATTTCGGGAGTGGGGGCCTTCGCCGCCTCATCGGACAAAGGGACGAAGCTGATGCGTAGAGTTAGATTTCTCATTGCCGCCGGAGCGGCATCACTGTTGTCATCGGCCGCCTTCGCCGCCGACATGCCTCTCGCGCCCCCGCCGTATGCTCCGCCGCCGGCCGCGGATTTCGGCGGCTGGTATCTGCGTGGCGACATCGGCATGAGCAGCCAGAGCGTCAAGAAGCTCGACAACGCTCTCTACAGTACGTTGACGTCGCTCAACCAGCGCACGGGATTCGACAGCGCAGGCATCTACGGTATCGGCGTTGGCTATCAGTTCAACAATTGGCTCCGCGGCGACATCACAGGTGAATACCGTGGCAAGTCGAACTTCCACGGACTCGACATCATCACGTTCGACAACGGCGGTACGCCGGGCTTCGGCTCCGATACCTACACGGGCAGCAAATCGGAATGGCTGTTCCTCGCCAACGGCTATGTCGATCTAGGCACTTGGTATTGCGTCACCCCGTTCATCGGCGCCGGCGTCGGCATGTCGCGCAACACGATCTCTAATTTTGTTGATCAGGGTGTTGGCTCGCTGGCTGGTGGAGGTATCGGACCGAGCCTGGCCTATGGTGACAATGCATCAAAGTGGAATTTCGCCTGGGCGCTTCATGCGGGCCTCGCTTACAAGGTCACTAACAACCTGACGCTCGAGATGTCGTATCGCTACGTCAATCTCGGTAACGGAGTTACCGGCGATCTTCGGACTTTCGACGGAACGAACAGCGTCTATAATCCGATGCAATTCCACGACATCACGTCACAGGACGTGAGATTCGGTATGCGTTGGGATCTCAACAGCCCGCCGGTCTATGCGCCGCCGCCGCTGATCACCAAGGGCTGAGCCCGCTTTTTCTGAATACCTCTTAACGGCGCGGGCGTTGTCCGCGCCGTTTTGTTTGTGGGATGTGCGATCGACAACGCGTCAAATGTGCGTCTATCGCCTCGCGCGACAACGATTGATTAAGGTTAACAGGCGATGATTGCAGTTAACCAAGCTGTGTCGATGGAGCGTTGCAATGCGTAGACTTCTAGTAGCGGCAGTCATCTTCGGGGCGGCGCAGGGCGCGCATGCCGCCGACATGCCCGATCTTCCGGTTCTGCGCGGATCGCTGCCGGAGGGGCTCAGCACCGTTCGCACGGTATGGCAGGGCTATTACATCGGCGGGCAGGCGAGCTACGGTTCGGTAACTTCCAAACCGTCTCCGTCGTTGAACAGCGATCTTCAAAGCACAGTATTGCCGGCGGCCGGAGGTACCTACCCATGGCAACCGCTCGGCTCGGCTTCGGCGAATGATACGGGGTGGGGCGCTTTCTTCGGCTACAACTCGCAGTGGGACGATGTGGTTGTCGGTATCGAGGGCAACTACATTCACAGCGGTCTGAACGCCGTTACATCGTCGACCGGCTATTCCCCGGCGGGGGGAATCCCGACCATGACCGCGACGTCCAACGCGACGATCCGTTCGACGGATTTCGGTTCAGCCCGATTGCGCGCGGGCTATGTCATTGGCTGTTTCCTGCCTTATGCGTTCATTGGCGGCGGCATGGGTAGCCAGACCGTCGACCGGAGCGTTGACGCGACTCCGAAACCGTACGTGGCTTTGCCGAACTTGCAGACGAGCGTCACAAAGACCAACCTCGTCTACGGCTATTCCGCTGGTGTCGGCGTGGATGTGATGTTGATGGCCGGTCTGTTTCTTCGCGCCGAATATGAGTATCAGCGCGTGACGTCGACGATCGAATCGAACATCAACAGCGCGCGCGTCGGTCTGGGCTACAAGTTCTGATCGCGAACGGGCGCACGAGGGCGCTTCGATCTTGCCTTCGAAGCAACGCCGGCGATCATTGATTAGCGAGGGTGTAGGCGGGACGTCCCGTCCGACAAGGTTCCCCGCGCGCGTTCTCCGGACTGTGTTTGTTTTTGCCGCAGGGGGAACTGGAACGGCGGTGAATGCCGCCCGTTGATTCCATCCATAGAGATGGAGCAACGCATGCAATCCCGACTGACTTTCTCCGCGGTCGTCACCGCAACCGTCATCAGTTTGCTCGCATTGAGCGCCTATGGCGCGGGTATTGGCGGACCGAGTGTGACCGGGGGCGGATCCGCAGGGATGCCGAGCGCAGGCTCGGTGAATACTCAGAACTCGGGTTCGGCCGGCATTCAATCGGCGCCCGGCGGTGCCTCGACGACCGCCCCCGGCGTGGGTCTGAACGGGCAGCAAGGTGCGACAGGCATGGGAACGGGCAACCAATCCGGTGTTCCCAATACGTCCGCGCCCGGACACATCGGTACCGGTGCGTCGCCGAGCGGTTTGCCTGGCGATGATCCCAATGCACCCGGCTATCCTGGCCGCGTCGGTAACTAGCGCATTGCAGATCGAATAATTCAGACCTCGCATTTAGGCTAAAGACTGGTGGTCCATGGCGCGTGGCGGGTCCCGGGCCGATGTCCGCTCCGTACGTCCGAATAGCAATGCGGAAGCGTTCCGATCTTTCGCCACCCTTAGGCAATCCCTTAGGCAATCGGTCCTGCCTTTGGTCTCTTGGCAGTCGCGGTTCGGAATATCCTTGACGAAAGCGGGTGATTCCCATATCCCCAGCGGCGGGACACCTCCCCCCAACGGGAGGCTTGCTATCTGGAAGGATAGATCATGACCGTTGCGAAGCCCGCTTCGCGGCCGACCGTGCCGCATTTCTCTTCCGGCCCCTGCGCCAAGCGCCCCGGCTGGACCCCACAAAATCTCAAGGACGCAGCCCTCGGCCGTTCGCACCGCGCGAAGATCGGCAAGGCAAAGCTCAAGCTCGCGATCGAGCTGACGCGCGAAGTTCTGGAGATTCCGGCCGACTACAAAATCGGCATCGTGCCGGCGTCCGATACGGGTGCCGTCGAGATGGCGCTGTGGTCGCTGCTCGGCGCGCGACCCGTCACCATGATCGCCTGGGAATCCTTCGGTGAAGGCTGGGTCACCGATGTCGTCAAGCAGTTGAAGCTCAAGGACGTCACGACGCTGAAGGCGGACTATGGCGAACTGCCCGATCTTTCCAGGGTCGATCAAGCGTCCGATATCGTTTTCACCTGGAACGGCACGACCTCGGGCGTGCGCGTGCCGAACGCCGACTGGATCAAGGCAAACCGCGAAGGTCTGACCATCTGCGACGCGACGTCGGCCGCATTTGCCCAGCCGCTCGACTGGGCCAAGCTCGATGTCGTGACCTTCTCCTGGCAGAAGGCGCTCGGCGGAGAGGGCTCCCACGGCATGCTGATCCTCAGCCCGCGCGCTGTGGCGCGGCTTGAGAGCTACACCCCGCCATGGCCGATGCCGAAAATCTTCCGCATGACAAAAGGCGGCAAGCTCATAGGCGGCATTTTCGAGGGCGAGACCATCAACACGCCGTCGATGCTGTGCGTCGAGGATTATCTCGATGCGCTGAATTGGGCGAAGTCGGTCGGCGGCCTCAAGGGTATGATTGCGCGCGCGGACGCCAATGCCAAAGTAATCGCTGACTGGAAGGCGAAAACGCCATGGATCGATTTCCTGGCGAAGGACCCGGCGATCCGCTCCAACACCTCGGTGTGTCTTAAGTTTACAGATCCTGCGATCACGTCGTTGCCGGCGGATGCGCAATCCGATTTCGTCAAGAAGCTCGTCGCCACTGTCGAGAAAGAGGGCGCGGGTTACGATTTCGCCTATTACCGCGACGCGCCGCCGGGGCTGCGTATCTGGTGCGGCGCCACCGTCGAGGCGAGCGACGTCGCGCTGCTGACGCAGTGGGTCGACTGGGCGTTCGCCGAGACCAAGGCCTCGCTCGCGAAAGCGGCGTAGTTTTTTCTCTCTCCCCTTGCGGGAGAGGGTGCTGAGCGGCGGAGCCGCGAAGCGGGTGAGGGGTTCAATATCCCCGCCGCTTCACCCCTCACCCGGCTCGATCTCGCTTTCACTCGATCTCGCCACCCTCTCCCGAAAGGGGAGAGGGTTTCGCAGCACATCCTCTCCTCACGTTGTTGCAGGAAATTCAAAATGACCAAGCCCAAAGTTCTCATTTCCGATGCCCTGTCTCCCGCTGCCGTGCAGATCTTCAAGGATCGCGGCATCGAAGTCGATTTCCAGCCCACGCTCGGCAAGGACAAGGACAAGCTCGCCGAGATCATCGGCAACTACGATGGCCTCGCCATCCGCTCCGCCACCAAGGCGACCGCGAAGATTCTCGCCAATGCCAAGAAGCTGAAGGTGATTGGTCGCGCCGGCATCGGCGTCGACAACGTCGAGATTCCCGCGGCGACGGCCAAGGGCGTCATCGTGATGAACACGCCGTTCGGCAATTCGATCACGACCGCCGAACATGCCATCACCCTGATGCTGGCGCTGG
This sequence comes from Nitrobacter sp. 62-13, assembly GCF_001896955.1. Lineage (GTDB taxonomy): Bacteria > Pseudomonadota > Alphaproteobacteria > Rhizobiales > Xanthobacteraceae > Nitrobacter. The sequence goes on from NZ_MKRN01000052.1 coordinate 19,635, forward strand.
CGCGGGAAATTCCCGCCGCCGACGCCTCGACCCAGGCCGGCAAGTGGGAGAAGAACCGTTTCATGGGCGTCGAGATCACCGGCAAGACGCTCGGCGTGATCGGATGCGGCAACATCGGCTCGATCGTTGCGGATCGCGCTCTCGGCCTGAAGATGAAGGTGATCGCATTCGATCCGTTCCTGTCCCCGGAGCGAGCCAAGGATCTCGGCGTGGAGAAGGTCGAACTCGACGATCTGTTCAAGCGCGCCGATTTCATCACGCTGCATACGCCGTTGACCGACAAGACCCGCAACATCATCGATGCCGCTTCCATCGCCAAGATGAAGAAGGGCGTGCGCATCATCAATTGCGCGCGCGGCGGCCTGGTGGACGAGCAGGCGCTGGTAGATGCGCTCAATGCCAAGCACGTCGCGGGTGCGGCTTTCGACGTGTTCGTCGAGGAACCGGCTACCAAAAACGTTCTGTTCGGCCACCCCAACGTGATCTGCACGCCGCATCTCGGCGCATCCACCACGGAGGCGCAGGAGAACGTCGCGCTGCAGGTCGCCGAGCAGATGTCGGACTATTTGCTCACCGGCGCGATCACCAATGCCATCAACTTTCCATCGATCACGGCGGAGGAAGCGCCGAAGCTGAAGCCGTTCGTCGAGCTTGCGGAAAAGCTCGGCTCGTTCGCGGGCCAACTCACGGAGAGCGGAATTTCCAAGGTGACCATCACCTATGAGGGGCAGGTCGCCGAAATGAAGATCAAGGCGCTGACCTCCGCGGCCCTGTCGGGCCTGCTGCGGCCGATGCTGGGCGACGTCAACGTCGTATCAGCTCCCGTCGTCGCCAAGGAGCGCGGCATGGTGGTGGACGAGGTCGTGCGGGCCGCGCAGAGCGACTACGAAAGCCTGATCACGGTGACGGTCGCAACCGAACGGCAGGAGCGTTCGGTGTCGGGAACGGTTTACGCCGACGGTCAGCCGCGCCTCGTCGACGTCAAGGGCATCCGCGTCGATGCCGAGTTCGGCAAGTCGATGATCTACGTCACCAACGAGGACAAGCCGGGCTTCATCGGCAAGTTCGCCTCTCTGCTCGGTGACGCGGGCGTCAACATCGCGACGTTCAATCTCGGCCGTAACAAGCAAGGCGGCGACGCAATCGCACTGGTCGAGGTCGACGGCAGCGTGCCGGAGAACGTGCTGGCGAAGGTGAAGGCGTTGCCGCAGGTCAAGCAGGTGAAGGCGCTGACGTTCTGACAGCTAAAGGTCATCGGCACGAAGGCCAAGCGCATCCTGCCACGCCGGCGGCGTCATCCGTGAAGGAGTTACCTGATGGATAAGCCAGCTCCGCAGCATGATCCCGAGCCCGGCGGGGAAAGCCGCCGCGGCGCGGTGGTAGGATTGGTCATTGTCGTCGCTCTGCTGGCGGTCGGTCTCTGGCTCGCGCGCGAGCTCGGGTCCGCGAGCCGGATCCAGGATTGCGTGATGTCGGGTCGATCCAACTGCGAACCGATCGATGTGTCTCCGCGATAAGGCGGCAGACCATCTTGTCCGGCGGTCATCTCACTTCATCAGCGCGCGAACCTCGTCGCGCAATGCCTGACGCGAACCGTCGTGCGAATAGAACATGTGGCCGCCGGGATAGACCATGAGTTTGACGCGGTCGCGCGAGCCGAAGGTCGGCAGTTGATCGAGGCGTAGCTGGGACGCGAAATACGGTGTCGCCAGATCGAACAGTCCGTGAGCGACCAGCAGCTTGAACTTTGGGTTCGAGGCAAGCAATTCGCGGATGTCGGACACCGACTCGACGGAAGCCCGATGCTTGCCGAAATCCCATTCCCGGTTGACGGTGCGGCTGAGCAGTTCATAGGAACCGTCCGGCCGCCAGTTCAGCTTGTGCGCATAAAGCTCGAACGCCGCCGATGTCAGCGCGGCCAGCAGCGGCTCTTCCGAGGGATCGTTGAAGTCGCTGTTACTCGAGTCTGGATAGGGATCGAATCCGAGTACCGATCCGTCGTAGCGTCCGGTCACCTTGCCGTTGCGGCGGTCGAAGGCGCGGCGGAATTCGCTGATATCGAATCGCCCGGCGAGGCGACGGCTTTCCGTCTGATCGATCCCCGTCAATGTCGCGAAGCGGTCCGCAAGCCGCCGTGTCGCCGCCACGTCAGCCTGCCCTTTGACGAGGTCGCTCAGGAACTCGCCCCGTGCGTAGGCTTCGACGTCGGCCATGTCGGCGCGGGTCAAGGTTCCGCGCTTCTCGTTTTCCCGTGCGACCGCAGCCATGCTCGGAAGGCTCGCCACGAACCGGGTCAATCCCGTGCCAAGCACGTCGCCGAAGTCGAGCGCCGGCGAGATCAAAATCAGCCCGTTGACGGCGACGCCTTGCCGTGTCTGCAGGTTGCGGACGATCTTCGGCCCGCGAATGCCGCCATAACTTTCGCCGGTGATAAACTTCGGCGATTGCATCCGGTCGGCTTTCTCCAGCCAGCGGCGGATCACCAGCGCGATCGAGGCCACATCGCCGTCGACCGTCAAGAAGCGTTTCCGCGCCTCGTCGCCGCTCGCGATCATGCGGCTGTAGCCGGTCCCGAGCGGGTCGATGAAAACGAGATCGGTGAAGTCGAGCCAGGTTTCGGCGTTCGGCTCGAGCGTAAGCGGTGCGGCGGAACCAGCGATCGCGCGATCCATCGCGATGCGCCAGGGACCGTTGCTGCCGAATTGCAGCCACGCCGAGGACGCACCGGGACCGCCGTTGAACACGAAGGTCACCGGGCGGCTGCGGGGATCGGCGCCGTCGAGCTGATAGGCCGTGGTTGCGATGTCCGCCTGCGGTTCGCCCTTGTCGTCGAAAATACGAATCGCGCCGGCGGTTGCCGTGAAGGCCAGCGTGCGTCCGGGCAGTTGGAGCTTATGCCTGGTGGTCGCGGCCGGCGGTAAACGGTGCTCGTTCGCGATTGTCGCAGGTCCGCCGTGCGGTTTATCGCCTTCGGCCTTTGATGCGGGCGGCTTCGCCTCTGTCTGATGCGGCGTCGCGACGGGCGCCGCATCGTCGGCATGGGTGGCGGAGGCAAGCAGCATCGCCATCAGCATCGCTGTGACGCGGGCGTTGCGGAATATAAGACCGGGCATCTGCTGCTACTCCTGTTCGTCTCGCCGTTTTGAGCGGCAAACTTGAGGCCGAGCATTGCCTGAAATCGTGGCAGGCGCCGGATTCCATGCAGGCGGCCGGCCCCATCGGGGCCGAGCGGAAACATGCGCGGCGACCACATGGCTGCGCGATTGCCGCAGCCTTGCGGCCTCGCGCCAACTTAACCTGCGGCGGGCCGCCGGGTCACCCTTTCCGAAAATGGATTTTTAGGGCGAATCAATGGCTTGGAGACGGTCTCGCGTGCATTTGGAGGTCCGTTCCCGCTTGCGTCTGCGGCACGCATCCTTTATCCGATGGGACGCCTCACAGGGTGGCGTGTCCGAGTTGCGTCTGTCGTGTTTCAGCCAGTGCGGTGAATCGGAAGCTCGCTTCATTTCCGAGCCTTTTTGCAGGTCCATCAAGAACATCTGAACCGGCCCACTGGAATCATGCGTTGCTCGTCTCCTTCGAATCCCGAACGTCGCTGGGAAGCGCGCTGCATGATGAGGCGAACACTGGTGATCTTTTGATTCTAACATCTGCGTCCGTTGCGATAGGCGTTACGGCAAATGTTGGAATCAAGGGACCACCGGCGACTACCAGGATTTTAGTGCAGGGAACATTCGCGCCCCGCGGCTAGGCGAGTTGCGATAGTCAAATTCACTCCACCAACCGCGTCTCACCTTTGTAAGGAACTTCCACGAAAATGACCAACGTTGTCGTCGTCGGTGCCCAGTGGGGCGACGAGGGAAAGGGCAAGATCGTCGACTGGTTGTCGGAGCAGGCGGATATCGTCGTTCGCTTCCAGGGCGGCCACAATGCCGGTCATACGCTCGTTATCGACGGCAACACCTACAAGCTGGCGCTGCTGCCCTCAGGCGTCGTGCGTTCGTCGAAACTGTCGATCATCGGTAACGGCGTGGTGTTCGACCCGCAGGCCTTCGTCGACGAGGTCGAAAAGCTGAAGGGGCAGGGCGTCGACATCGGTCCGCACAATCTTCGCGTCGCCGAGAACGTCACGCTGATTCTGCCGCTGCATCGCGAATTGGACTCCTTGCGCGAGAACGCCAGCGCCGCGACGGCGATCGGCACTACCCAGCGCGGCATCGGCCCGGCCTATGAGGACAAGGTCGGCCGTCGCGCCATCCGCCTGATGGATCTCGCCGACCCGCAGACGCTGCCGCACAAGATCGAGCGGCTGCTCGCCCATCACAATGCCTTGCGCCGTGGTCATGGCATCGCGGAAGTGGATAGCGGGGCATTGCTCAAGGATCTCGCCGCAATTGCGCCGCGGGTGCTGCCCTATGCTGACAGTGTGTGGAATCTGCTCGATCACAAACGCCGCGAGGGCAAGCGTATCCTGTTCGAAGGCGCGCAAGGCGCGTTGCTGGACGTCGATCACGGCACCTACCCTTACGTCACGTCTTCCAATACCGTCGCGGCCCAGGCCGCCACCGGCACCGGAATGGGGCCCAGCGCGCTTGGTTACGTACTCGGGATTTGCAAGGCTTACACCACGCGCGTCGGCCAGGGACCGTTTCCGACCGAACTCACCGACGAGATCGGGGAACTGATCGGCCGGCGCGGCAAGGAATTCGGCGTCAACACCGGACGCAAGCGGCGCTGCGGGTGGTTCGATGCCATGCTGGTCCGGCAGACCGTCCGCACCAGCGGCATCCACGGACTGGCTCTGACAAAGCTCGACATCCTCGACGGTTTCGACGCCATCAAGGTCTGCACCGGCTACAAGCTCGACGGCAAGGAGATCGACCATCTGCCGGCCGGAGAGGGGGCGCAGGCTCGGATCGAGCCGCTCTATGAGACCATCGAAGGCTGGAAGGAGCCGACCGCCAACGCCCGGTCCTGGGCCGAGTTGCCGGCCCAAGCCATAAAATATGTGCGGCGGATCGAGGAACTGATTGGTTGCCCGGTGGCTCTGCTGTCTACCAGTCCCGAGCGCGAGGATACCATCCTGGTGCAGAACCCGTTCGAGGCTTGACAAGATGATGGTACGGGAATGCGTTCAAGGCTCAAGCATGATCCCGAAAAGCGAAAGCCGGTTCTTGGATAAGATCATGCTCAAGCAGAAGGATAGATTAGGATCTGGTCCAATGCAGTCGAATCAGACTCTCATGTTCGCGGCATTGAAGAGATATGGCTGACTATTACCCGCTCATCGCGCGCGCCATCGCCGGGCTGGACGTCAATGCGCCCGGCGAGCAAAGGCGTGCGCTCTATGAGCGGGCGCGGACCGCGCTGATCGCGCAACTCCGCAGCGTCGAGCCGCCTTTGAGCGAATCCGAGATCACCCGCGAGCGGCTGTCCCTGGAGGAGGCCGTGCGCAAGGTCGAGTCCGAGGCCGCCCAGCGCGCCCGCGAAGCCTCGCGCGTCAGCGGTTCGCGAGCGGGCGATGCTTTCCGCGCCTCGACCCGCGCGGCGATGAAGTCGCAGGACACAGCCGCACCGCCGCATGTCCGCCCGCGCGCCAACGTCACGCCTCAACCGCGCACCCCCCGCGCTGATCCGCCGCCTGCGGATCCATCGCCGTCTTGGCGGCCGCCCACGCCGCCGAGTCCCACTCAGGATGCGCCGTCGCCAGGTCGGGAGCGGCAGGGCCAGCCGCGCCGCAACCCGGAGCCCGATCGTTCGCCGCCACCTCCTGTGCCGGGCTTTCGGGATGTCACCGCGGACGCCGACGATCTCGGCCGCGCGGCCGCTCAGGCCAACCGCTCGGCGCGCCGCACCTACGCCAACGTGCCGTCGCCGTCGCCCGAATTCGATCGGCTGGAGCCCAGCCTCGAGAATCGCGGTGCCTTCGAGGGGTCATATCCTTACGACGAATCGCCAGGCGGTGGCGCGGACGAGCAGCCGCCGCCGCTGCCACGTTCGTGGCCCCAACCTGGGCGCGACAAGCCGAAGCGCCTGTTCGGCGACGGCTTTCCGTTCAAGAGCGCGATCGCCGCGGGCCTCGTGCTGATCCTCGCCGGCGCCGGCATCGTATGGGGTCCGAAGGCGGTCTCCGCGGTGCGCGGCCTGTTCGGCTCGTCAACGGACCAGGCTGCCGAGATACCAAAGCCGGTGACGCCGGGACCAAAGCCGAAGATCACCGATCGGGTCGGCCAGCCCCCGTCGTCCGAAACGGTGGCGCCAGTGGCGCAGCGGGTCGTGCTGTATGACGAGGACCCGTCCGACCCCAAGGGCAAACAATATGTCGGATCGGTCGTGTGGCGCACCGAGGAGGTGAAGGGCGCAGCCGGCAAGACGCCGGAGATCGCCGTGCGCGCCGACATCGACATCCCCGAGCGCAAGTTCAAGATGACGATGTCGTTCCGCCGCAACACCGACACCTCGCTGCCGGCGAGTCACACGGCGGAGCTGACGTTCGTGCTGCCTCCGGATTTTGACGGCGGCGGCGTCTCCAATGTGCCCGGCATTCTGATGAAGTCCAACGAGCAGGCGCGCGGCACCCCCCTCGCGGGACTCGCAGTGAAGGTCACCGACGGTTTCTTCCTGGTCGGACTGTCCAATGTCGAGGCCGACCGGGCGCGCAACCTCCAGCTCCTGAAGGAGCGCTCGTGGTTCGACGTGCCGCTGGTTTATTCGAATCAGCGCCGCGCCATCATCGCCATCGAAAAGGGAGCCCCGGGCGAGCGCGCCTTCAACGAGGCGTTCACCGCCTGGGGCGAGTAACCTTCACCGCGTCACGCGACGCGCGCAGCTTCGCCTTTCATCTCGGGACAGCGGAGCCTCGCAGTTCGCAAAGCTCTGACCGTGGCGATTCGCGTTCAGGCGGGGCTGTCCTCGCCTGCACGCACGGCAACATCCATCAGATGACGCGCGTCGGTAATGCCGTCAGCGGCATTGCGCACGAGTGTCTCTGCCATCCTCGCCTTGGCTGCCGGTGTGCGATGCTCAGGTCCGATCTGCTCGACGGCGATGTCGAGCAGTTCACGCAGATGCGCAATATATTCGGCGTCGAATTTCTGCGGCGGAACCTGACTCATGATGCCCTCCTTCGTTCGCGAGTGGAATGGTGCCGTCGCAATAGGGCAGGTTTGAGTCCTGGAAAGGGAGATGTCGAGGCGCAAACGTGAACGATATTTTCCTGGTCGCTACGAACGCAAACATCGAGGTTCGCCGCTTGGTGCGCGATGCTTGTTCACCCGCTGCTTTCGCCGCCGTTTCGTACCGACGCCGCGCACGAAGGTTCATACGGAAACTTGAGCAGCGACGGCGTGCCGCAGCTTGCGAAAGCCGTCGAACGGGCCCATGTGAAGCGTCATGAAAGGGAACACCACGAACGCCATGCCGAACGACGATCCGTTTTCTTCGGGCAGCCGCTCCCGTGGATCGTCAGCGCGCGCAAAGATCATCGATCAGGACGGTCGGGAGATCCATCAGGGTCCCCTCGGATCGGATGGTTCTGGCTTTGACGCGAGTGCGTTTCGGACCTTTCAGCAAGGTCCGTTCGTGTCCGGCTTCGATTTCAGCGCAGCATTCCAGCCGCTCACCCGCGAGCAGCGGCTGGCGCGGCTCGACGCGATCGCGAAACTGCTCGACGTGGCCTTCATTGTGCCGGGAACGAACATCCGCTACGGCATCGACGGTCTGATCGGATTGGTGCCGATCATCGGCGATATCGTCACCACCGCGATCTCGCTGTGGCTCGTGCGCGAAGCGCGGGCGCTCGGTGCGCCCTGGCACATTACGGCGCGGATGCTCGGCAATGTCGCGGTTGACGGCGTGGTCGGCTTGGTGCCGGTGGCCGGCGACGCCTTTGACGTGATGTTTCGCGCCAACATGCGCAACGTGCGCATGCTCAAACGCTGGCTCGATCGGCAGCCGCGTTAGCGCATTATCCCGACGTTGTTGATTTTGGAGCCGCGAAAATGTCAGGCGGCGTCTTTCGACGCGCTCGCCTCGGCGGAGGTCGTCTCGGGTTTGCGGCGGGGCAGCGGAAAATCGCGGCTCTCGTAGAGCGAGCGGATACCGTTCTGGTCGAAGCGGGCTTCGTCGACCTGAAGATATGCACCATTCAGCGAGTCAGCCGGCAGTTCCTCGATCGCGAAACGCACCGCATCGGCCGCGGTGTCGAAACGGCGATAGGCGAAGCCGGCCCGCTTTTTCTTGCGGATCGCAGCCGGGAACAGTTCGGCGGATTTCTTGAAGCTGAATGCCATGGCGGAACCTCTACAGATGGCGCTTTTGGAGAACGAACCGGTGCTGAAAGCGAAGCCGTCGGCCGTCGCTTGGCATGCAGCATGTTCGTGATGCCCCATTTATATAGGGTACGAGGCGGAAATTGCGACCTTCCGGGGCCGAAATCGTGAATTTTGGCGCGAGAAACCTGGCGCGGAGAGTGAGGCTCGAGAAATAAGATATTGATATCAATATCCTACCGGTCAGAGAAGGCGCGTGTTCCAGCCGCGCGTCCGACGAGTGCGGCCCATCCCGCGCAACCGGAAAACCGGATTGCGGGAAAAGGCCGGGTATGGCGGCGCGCCGACGGCGTTATTTTGGCTCGAGTTTCAAGGCGGCCGAATTGATGCAGTATCGCAAGCCGCTCGGACCTGGGCCGTCGTTGAAGACATGGCCGAGATGGCCGCTACATCTCGAGCACAGGACCTCGGTTCGGATCATGCCGTGACTGGTGTCGCGTTCCTCGTCGACATGGCTCTCGACTGCAGGCGCGGTGAAGCTCGGCCAGCCGCAGCCCGAATCGAACTTGGCGTCGGACTCGAATAGCGTCTGCCCGCAGCCGGCGCAGACATAGGTGCCTTCGCGGCGCTCGTGCTCGTACTCGCCGGAAAAGGGCTGCTCGGTCGCTTTCTCGCGCAGCACGGCGTATTGCATCGGCGTCAGTTTCTTGCGCCATTCGTTGTCGCTTTTCGTGACCTTCGCCGTTTTGCTGTCTGGCATGGGTTCTCCTTTGCTTCGCGGTCAGTTCGTAACCTTCGCGCTGCTGACCAGCGTCGGCTTCTCGACATAGCTGTCTGCAAAGATCTTCTTCAAATTCCGGATCTTCGGAATGTCATAATAGGCAATATAGGGCTGGCTGGGATGCAGCGTCAGGTAGTCCTGATGATATGATTCGGCCGGAAAAAATCCCTTCAGCAGCCCAACCCTGGTCACGATCGGCTTTTTATAGACCCCGGCAGCATTGAGCTGGGCGATATAGGCATCGGCGACTCTTTTTTGCTCGTCGTTGAGCGTGAAGATCTCCGAGCGATATTGCGTGCCGGTGTCCGGTCCCTGCCGGTCGAGCTGGGTGGGATCGTGCGTCACCGAGAAGAATATCTGCAGGATTCTTCCATAACTGATCTGCTTCGGGTCGAATTTGATTTCGACAGACTCTGCGTGTCCCGTGGTGCCGGTGCTTACCTTCTCGTATTCCGCGGTCTCCTTCGCGCCGCCGGCGTAGCCGGAGACCGCGTTCAGCACGCCAGCGGTATGCTGGAACACGCCCTGCACGCCCCAGAAGCAGCCGCCGGCGACAACGGCAGTCTGGATGCCGGTGGCAGCCTTGGCATCCAGGGCGGGCGGCGGAATGATCACGGCGTCTTCCGCAGCACGGGAAGGTCCGGAGAAGGACCACAACGCGACCGTTCCGGCGACAGCGGCGGCGACGACGAGAGCGTTACGGCTGAACGGATTGCGCATGGAAATTATCCTTTCGAGCTTTAGGGACGCTGGACGGAAGGAGCGATGCGTCGGGGACCGACCAATTGCAGCCGGCCCGCATTGCTTAGTTACGCAAATGCAGATCGGATTGTTACGGCTGCCGATGTTCGGTGGCCACACGAATCCGTGAATAAATCCGAGGGGTCCGATATGAGGGTTAGCTCAGGGATTGAAGTGCGCGACAATCGCCGGCTTTGGCGGCCGACCCAGCCGCGCCGCCCAGCCGGTCAGGCGGTTTCGGATCGCGCTCTGGAGCGGTCTTTCGACATATCGCCAGAGGATCCAACTGGCTAAGCCAACGCCGAGGATGATCGCCATCACCCCGAGTTCGGCGTTGGCCGGGGCCAGTCGCACAAAAAGCGTGTAGCCGATCTGTTGATGCAGCAAATACAGCGGGTAGGTGATGCCGCCGATCACTACCGTTACGGTCGGCGGCAGCGGAAAACGCTTGATCCGCGTTGCCAGGAAAATTGCGATGATCGACGTCAGACAGATGGCCGCCACGATCCACGAAACGAAGGTCGTCCCTGAATGCGAGTGCAACCACGCCAGCGAATGAACCGCGTGGAAGATCGCAACGCCTGCGGAGAGGCCGAGGATGCAGTAAACCATGAGGTCGCGGCGACCGCGATAGATCTCGTAGATCATCAGGCCAGTGGCGAAGTAGCCGGCATCATCCGCCAGAAAGATGTTTTCCATAAAGCGCGCATCGATGGTCAGTTCGTTGGCCATCGACAGGCAGAGCCACCCCAGCACGATGGCGTCGATCCGGCGGGGAAATAGCCCTGTTGCAATGAATAGCGTCACCCAGCCGTAGAACGTCATTTCGATGACAAGCGACCAATAGGCGCTATCCATATAGGGAAAATGCAGCGCCGGCGCGAAGATCAGCAGGTTCGCAAGCCATTGGCCGATGCTTGTCGTGAAGTCCGGTTTTCCCAACGTCAGGACCGTCAGGAAAGTCATCGTCATGCACAGAAGGAACGTTGGGTAGATACGGCTGAAGCGCGCGATAGCAAATCCGGTTGCGCTGCGTCCTTCTGCGGAATAGGCGATCACAAAGCCGCTGATGACGAAGAAGGCCGGCACGCCAAGGAATCCATACATGGCGAACGGACTGATCTGCGGGATTGCGATATGCGTGAAATCGCCGGTGGCCGGTCCTCGGAAACCGTAATGATAGAAGATTACGCCGAACACGGCCACAAGGCGCAGCACGTCCAGGGCCTGAACGCGTGACGCCGTACCGGTGGGGTGCGGGTTCGTGCGGTGATCCATGTGGAACGTGTTTCCGGGTTGCATGGAAACAATACGCGCGCGATCGCACCCGCAAAATGGTTAATGCGATTCGTCGTTAAAAGCGTATGGCGTAAAACCGTGCACTTATTTGAAGCGCGGCCGCCGAACGTCGGCCCGGCGGAAACGTACGCCCTCCTTGTCGCCAAGACGCGTTGCGACGTACCCGGCCTCGATGCAGGCCTGGCGTTGCGGCATCCGTTCTTCCGGCGCACGTGTGGTGTCCCACCACGACGCGCGCTGGGCCGCGCGCGGAAGATCGCCGTCGATGATGTCCTCGATCTGCCCAAAACTCAGGACGAATTCGACCTGCGTCTGCTGCTTCAGGTAGTCGCGCAGCGCATCGTAGTTCGGCACGGCATTACGCCTTGAGGTATTTCTGCATGTCCGCGCGCAAACCGTCGCGGAGGTCGGCGCGCGCCATTCCGAATGCAATGTTGGCGCGCAGGAAGCCGGCGCGCGAGCCGCAGTCGTGACGCTCGCCTTCGAATTCGAGGCCATAGAAGGCTTGCGATTTCGACAGGCCGATCATGGCGTCGGTGAGCTGGATTTCGCCGCCGGCGCCCCGTTCCTGGGTTTCGAGAATGTTGAAGATCTCGGGCTGCAGGACGTAGCGTCCGGTGATGGAGAGATTGGAGGGTGCTGTGCCCTTCGGTGGCTTCTCCACCATGCCGTCGATCTCGAAGATGTTGCCGCTGCGCTTGCCGACGCCGCAGATGCCGTAATTGTGGGTCATGTCATCGGGCACGGCTTCGACCGCGACAACGTTGGATTTCGGGCCGAGATTCGTTGCCGCCTGTATCATCTGCTTGAGGCAGCCGGGCGTGTTCAGCACCAGTTCGTCCGGCAGCACCACCGCGAACGGCTCGTCGCCGACGATGTCGCGGGCGCACCACACCGCATGGCCAAGTCCCAGCGGCGCCTGCTGCCGGGTAAAGCTTACGGCGCCTGCCGCGGGCTGGAACTGCGCCAGAAGATCGGCTTCGGTCTTCTTGCCGCGCGCCTTCAACGTTTCGTCCAGCTCGAACTGGCGGTCGAAGTGATCTTCGATCGTGCCCTTGTTACGGCCGGTGACGAAAACGAAGTGTTCGATTCCAGCTTCCCTCGCTTCATCGAACACATATTGGATGAGCGGCCGATCGACGATCGTCAGCATTTCCTTCGGCATCGCCTTGGTGGCGGGAAGGACACGGGTGCCGAGGCCGGCGACCGGGAAAACGGCTTTGCGGATTTTCATGTCAGTCTTCAGGATTGTTTTGCGGGCGGAAGGAGCACAATCGATTGTATCTTGTTAGCCGGTTTTGCATCCGGGAACAAAGGCGGATCTGTGGTGGCGGCGGGTTGCCGTATTGGGAGCGGGCAATTCCGGATGCCGCGAGCGTGAAGTATCGGTGCAAACTGCGACGGATTTCCGCATCCGCCTTAAAAAAGACCTTCCGTTAAGCCGATGGAAACCGTGACAGGGCCTCCTGAGATAGGGGATACTCATCGAAACGGGTCAGCCATGGTCGCGATTGTGATGCAGGTCAGGATACGCGGGATCGCTACGGCGGCGGTCGTCGCGCTTGCGGCGCTTGCGCTGCCGGCCGAGGTGCGCGCGCAGACATCGAACGGCAACGGCATTCAGGGTTTCCTCGATAATCTTTTCACCGGCTCGATCGCAAAAGGCGGGCAGGGCGCGTCCCTGGCGGCGCGCGGCGGATCGGAGCAGTTTCAGTCCGCGCCGAAACAGCCCGCGAGTTCGGCCGCATTGCCCTGGAGCGGCGAGGATGGCGCATCGGGGCATCCGCTTATGACCGCGAGCGCGATCCGCCAGGCCGCAGCGAACTTTCCGAGCTGCGTTGCCGCGATGTGGCCCGATGCGGCGCGCCGTCACGTTACGCGTGAGAATTTCGAGCGGTTCACCGCGGGACTGTCGCCCGATCTGCGCATCATGGACCTGATGGATTCCCAACCCGAATTCACCAAGGCGATATGGGACTATCTGGACATCCTGGTCAGCGATGCGCGTCTTGCGCGCGGGCGCGAGATCCTCGCGACTTACAAGCCGCAGTTCGATGCGGTCGAAAGGGCTTACGGCGTCGATCGCTACGCGATCGCGGCGATATGGGGCATCGAATCGAACTATTCGACCCAGATGGGCGATCGCAGCGTGCTGCAATCCACCGCGACGCTGGCCTGCATCGGCCGTCGCCAGAATTATTTCCGCGACGAATTCTTGTCGGCGCTTGAAATTCTCAATCGTGGCGACCTGCGGCCGGAGCAGATGCGTGGCTCGTGGGCGGGTGCGTTCGGCCCGACGCAGTTCATGCCGACCGCATTCAAGCGCTATGCGGTCGATGGCGACGGCGACGGCCGTCGCGACGTGGTTGACGACCCCGCCGATCTGATCGCCTCGACCGCGAACAACCTGAAGAAGGACGGCTGGCAGACCGGCAAGACCTGGGGCTACGAGGTCGTGGTGCCTAAGGGCTTCAATTACATGATGGCGGATCGCGCCAAGGCGATGACGCTGGCCCAGTGGGAGCATCTCGGCGTGCGGCGCGTGGGCAATAAGACGTTCCCGTATCCCGCCGACCGGGCCTATCTGCTTGCGCCAGCCGGCGCTGAAGGGCCGGGCTTCCTGATGTTGCAGAATTTCCGGGTTTTCATGAAGTACAACCCCGCGGAAGCCTATGCGCTGGCGATCGGCCATTTTGCCGACCGGCTGCGCGGCGGGGCGCCGTTCGTCCAGCCGTGGCCGCGGCAGGAACGGGTGCTGTCACGCGCCGAAAGGCTGGAAATGCAGCAGCTTCTGGCTCGGCAGGGTTTCTATCGCGGAACCCCCGATGGCCAGTTGGGCAGCCAGACGCGGAAGGCGCTGCGCAGCTTCCAGGCCTCGATCGGGGCGCCGGCCGACGGATTTGCATCGTCCGACGTGCTGGAACGGTTGCGGCAGCGGTAGGTCCCTTCGGATCGGCGGAGGTGCTCTTGACGCCACAGGCCGATGCCCGGCTTATGGGGGCTCGCCGCCCGCTTGCGGCCCGATTCCGCTGATATAATGCTTGCCGGTTTCTTCTTGCGATTGCGCACATGCCCGGACTGAGATCGCTGTTCCGCCGACTGACCGAACGTGGGCCATTGATTGCGTTGGCCGTCGTTGCAACGTTGGTTGCAGCGCCCGCATCGGCCCAGTTCTTCAATTTCGGACTCCAGCAGCGTCCGGCGCATCGCGGCGGCGGCGGAGGAGGAGGGTGGTTCGGTTCCGACAATCCGTTCTTCGCACCCTTTCAGGAACAGCCGCCGAGACGACAGCAGCAGCAACAACAGCAGCGGCCGGCGGAGAATTATTCGCACGCGCCTCCGCCTGAAAAACGCGACACCGTGCCCGAGCGCAATGTGGTGGTGCTCGGCGACGGCATGGCGGACTGGCTTGCTTACGGCCTGGAGGACGCCCTCAGCGAAACACCCGACATGGGCGTGATCCGCAAGCACAAGACCGTCTCCGGCCTCATTCGCTATCAGCCAAAGGGTGATCCGGCGGATTGGGCGGCTGCGGCAAAAACCATTCTCGCCACTGAAAAGCCGGACGCCATCGTGGTCATGCTGGGCCTGCACGACCGCGTATCGATTCGCGAAGCGCTGGAGAAGGAGAAGAGCAAGCCGGACGAGAAGAAAAAGGCCGACGTCGACAAGAAGGATGCCGACAAGAAGGCGGCGGACAAGAAAGAGGCGGACAAGACCGGCAAGGCGGATGCCGCCGTCGCCAAGCCCGACGACAAGCCGGCGGACTCCGAATTGCCGCCCGACGAGGCGGACAGCGATCAACCTTCAACCGCCAGTGAGAAAAGCGCGCGTTCGCCCAACGGAATCGCCGAGTTTCGCAGCGATCGTTGGGCCGAACTTTACAGCAGGAAGATCGACGAGATGATCGCGGTCCTCAAGTCGAAGGGCGTTCCGGTCTTCTGGGTCGGCCTGCCTGCCGTGCGCGGGACGAAATCGACATCCGATATGCTGTATCTCGACTCGCTCTATCGCGGCGCGGCGGATAAAGCGGGCATTACCTATGTCGATATCTGGGACGGCTTTGTCGACGAGAGCGGTCGCTACATCCAGCAGGGACCGGACTTCGAAGGCCAGATCCGGCGGCTGCGCTCTTACGACGGCGTGTATTTCACCAAAGCCGGAGCGCGCAAGCTCGCGCATTATGTCGAGCGCGAGATTACCCGCGTGTTGGCGGCGCGGTCCGGTCCCGTCGCAATTCCCACCGAGCCCGGCACGCCCGACACCGACGTCAAGCCGGGGGAGCCTGCGCCGCGTCCGCTCGCCGGGCCGATCGTGCCGCTGGCGCTGTCTTCGGTCGGCACCGACCAGTTGCTCGGCGGTCCGGGCAGCCATTCCGCTGCGATTGATGCGCTGGCGGCGCGAACGCTGGTGAAGGGCGAACCGTTAACCGCGCCCGCCGGTCGCGCCGACGATTTTGTCTGGCCGCGCCGCGAGGTTGGTCTTGAGCCGGCAAAGGCCGACGCGCCGGTCGCGACGAATGACTCGGCCCCGGCTCCGGCATCGCCGGCGAAGAAACCGCGTCCGGTTCATTCCGCCGGGCAGGCTCGCTCGGACGGACCGCCCGGCTTCCGTGCCTCGCCGCCTTCACACCAGGGGCCGCAGCCGCGCGCGGCATCGCGCCCGCCCGCTCATTCCGGACCTGCGGGATTCTTCTCCGATCTGTTCTCGCGATAGAGCGGGCCGCGCCACCAAAACGCCTGGCCCGGCTCGTTGAGCGCGCGTGAAGAAATCCTGCGTTTGAAAGTCGATCGGCGACGTGGGCTCTTTGCGGTCTTATTCCCCGAGCTGCGTCCTGTAGTCGTCGAGCACGCCCTGCACACGGTAGCAGCTCGTGACATCGGGCGTAAAACTTACCCACTTCTTTTCTGACTCGACGAACACTTGCGAGTCTTTCCCGCCGCGCACACGGCCAGCCTCCATATTGGCCTTGTCGGATTTCGAAAGATAGGGATCCAGCGCTCTCAGGAGCTCGTCGGTCTGACCCGACGTGATCAGGCCTTGCTCCTCGCAATGCGCGGCGGCAGCGAAAAAGGAGCCGGCGCTGACGGCAACGCTGCGCGACATCGCCCATCCCGGCGTCGGGATGACGACGATCAAGAAAACCATCCAACGCGATGCCGCCACTTTCGCCGCCCCCCAACTTTGTCGTGAGAGTAACGTGCGGCGGATGACGATCAATTCACAGATTGTCTCTGTGCACCGTTACGTTTGCGCGTGTGGAATGACCGCGGGCGCGATGGACGGGTTCAACACTCTTGGCGCGATTACCTGGAACGATTCTCGACGATGCACGTGAGCGTGCGTCCACCCCCGACTCGAGCCTTGGCCGCAGCGAAGAACTTCGCGCGGCTTACTGGGGCAGCGTGGTTGTGCCCATCAGTGCCTGATCGATGGAGCGGGCGCACAGGCGTCCTTCGCGAATCGCCCACACGACCAGCGATTGGCCGCGGCGCATGTCGCCGGCCGAAAACACCTTGGGCAGCGAGGTGCGATAGTCCTGCATGTTGGCGCGGACATTGCCGCGCTGGTCGCGTTCGAGGCCGAGAGCCGTAAGCATGCCCTCGTGCACCGGATGCACGAAGCCCATCGCCAACAGCACGAGACCGGCGTCGAGTTCGAATTCGCTGCCGGCGACCGGCTGGAATTTGTCGTCCACGCGGACGCAATGCATCTTCTTGACCTTGCCGTCCGCGCCGGAAAACTTCTGCGTCAGCACCGCGTAGTCGCGCTTGGCGCCCTCGGCCTGGCTGGACGAGGTGCGCATCTTCAACGGCCAGTTCGGCCAGGTCAGCGCCTTGTTTTCATGTTCTGGCGGCGCAGGCATGATCTCGAGCTGCGTCACTGAGAGAGCGCCTTGCCGGAATGAGGTGCCGATGCAGTCGGAGCCGGTGTCGCCGCCTCCGATGACGACCACATGCTTGCCGGTGGCGAGGATGTCCGGCGCGTCGAATTTTTCGTTGCCGTTGCGGCGATTCTGCTGCGGCAGGAAATCCATCGCGAAGTGAATGCCGCCGAGATCGCGGCCGGGTATCGGCAGATCGCGCGGAGCTTCCGCGCCGCCGGTCAGGGCCACCGCGTCGTATTCCTTGACAAGCTGCTGCGGGTCGATCGCGCCGGCCGAACTGCCGCCGACCGGGCTGCCGTAATGGAAAATCACGCCCTCAGCCTGCATCTGCGCCAGGCGGCGGTCGATGATGTGCTTCTCCATTTTGAAATCGGGGATGCCGTAGCGCAGGAGGCCGCCGGCCTTGGCGTTCTTCTCGTAGACATGCACTTCATGACCGGCGCGCGCGAGTTGCTGCGCGCAGGCGAGGCCGGCGGGACCGGAACCGACCACGGCCACCTTCTTGCCGGTCTTTTGCGTCGCGACTTCCGGCTTCAGCCAGCCGTTCTCCCAGGCGCGGTCGACGATGGCGCATTCGATCGTCTTGATGGTGACGGGATTGTCGTCGATGTTGAGCGTACAGGAGGCTTCGCACGGCGCCGGGCAGATGCGGCCGGTGAATTCCGGAAAGTTGTTGGTGGAGTGCAGTGTTCGCGAGGCCTCTTCCCAGTCTCCGCGATAGACGAGATCGTTGAAGTCCGGGATCTGGTTGTTGACCGGGCAGCCTGGCGTGCCGGGTGCGACCGAGCCGGTGCCGTGGCAATAGGGGACGCCGCAGTTCATGCAGCGCGCGGCCTGGTCGCGGGTCTCCTTCTCGGACAGCGGGATCACGAACTCCTTGAAGTTCTTCACCCGCTCCGCGACCGGCGCGTACTTGCGGTCGTGCCGCTCGATTTCCAGAAAACCTGTAATTTTACCCACGGCGTTTCACACTCACGGTAGAAAAAACGGAAAGAAATACCAGTAGCTGAACCCGATCACGGCACCCAGAACGATCATCGAAGGCTCTAGCGTTCCGCTGATGAGATAAGTCGCGAATGGTACGGCTAGTGCGATCGCAAACGATATCAGCCGATGTGCGGTTGCAAATCGCTTTTGCCACGCCATTCAATCTCACGCCCCGATCGCGATTTTCGGTTCAGCGTCCGCGTTGGCCTTCATTTCCTTCAGCGCGCGACGGTACTCCACCGGCATCACTTTACGGAATTTCGGCAAGTAAGCCTTCCAGTTCGCAAGGATGTCGACGGCGCGTCTGGAGCCGGTGAGCTTGGCGTGGCGCGTGATCAGAACGTGCAGCCGCTCGACGTCGGAGTTCAGCAGGTTCTGGAACACGTCGACCCGGCCATGCGCCTCGAGGTCGCCGCTGTGGTGATAGGTGCCGGCATTGATCATCTCTTCCGACAGCACCGGCTCGAGATCGACCATCGCGAGGTTGCACAGTTTCGGAAAATCGCCACTCTCGTCGAGCACGTAGGCGACGCCGCCGGACATCCCGGCCGCGAAGTTGCGCCCGGTCTTGCCCAGCACGACCACGATGCCGCCGGTCATGTATTCGCAGCAATGATCGCCGGCGCCCTCGACCACGGCGACCGCGCCGGAGTTGCGCACGGCGAAGCGCTCGCCGGCGACGCCGCGGAAGTAGCACTCGCCCTCGATCGCGCCGTACATCACGGTGTTGCCGACGATGATCGATTCCTCCGGCACGATGCCGGAGTTCGCCGGCGGTCGCACGATGATACGTCCGCCGGAGAGGCCCTTGCCGACATAGTCGTTGCCTTCGCCCTCGAGATCGAAGGTGATGCCGCGGCAGAGCCAGGCGCCGAACGCTTGCCCGGCGGTGCCCCTGAGGCGGACCTGGATCGTGTCGAGCGGCAGACCGGCGTGGCCGTAGATCTTCGCCACGGCACCGGACAGCATCGCGCCGGCCGAACGGTCGGTGTTGTTGATGGCGGTCTCGATCGTCACCGGCGCGCCGCGGTCGAGCGCCGGCTTCGCCTCGACGATCAGCTTGCGGTCCAGCACCTTGTCGAGGTGATGGTCCTGCGCCTCGACGTGATAGATCGTCTGGCCGGGCGCTTCCTTCTGCCGGTAGAACAGCTTCGAAAAGTCGAGCCCCTTGGCCTTCCAGTGCGTGACCAGCGCGCTCTGGTCGAGCATCTGCACCTGGCCGATCATCTCGTTGAAGGTGCGATAGCCGAGCTGCGCCATGATCTCGCGCACTTCCTCGGCGACGAAGAAGAAGTAGTTGATGACATGCTCGGGCTGGCCGGTGAAGCGCTTGCGCAGCACCGGATCCTGGGTGGCGACGCCGACGGGGCAGGTGTTGAGATGACACTTGCGCATCATGATGCAGCCGGCGGCGATCAGCGGCGCGGTGGCGAAGCCGAATTCATCTGCACCGAGAAGGGCGCCGATCACCACGTCGCGGCCGGTGCGGAAGCCGCCGTCGACCTGCACGGCGATGCGCGAGCGCAGCCGTTCGCGCACCAGCGTCTGATGGGTTTCGGCAAGGCCGATCTCCCACGGCGAACCGGCGTGCTTGATCGAGGTGAGGGGGCTTGCGCCGGTGCCGCCCTCGAAACCGGCGATGGTGACGTGATCGGCGCGAGCCTTGGCGACGCCCGCGGCAACGGTGCCGACGCCGATCTCGGAAACGAGCTTCACCGAGACCAGACTTTCGGGATTGACGTTCTTCAGGTCGTAGATGAGCTGGGCGAGGTCCTCGATCGAATAGATGTCGTGATGCGGCGGCGGCGAGATCAGGCCGACGCCGGGCGTCGAGTGGCGCACGCGCGCGATGGTGGCGTCGACCTTGTGGCCGGGCAACTGTCCGCCTTCGCCGGGCTTGGCGCCCTGCGCCATCTTGATCTGCATCATGTCGGAGTTGACGAGATACTCGGTGGTGACGCCGAAGCGGCCGGAGGCGACCTGCTTGATCGCCGAGCGCATCGAATCGCCGTTCGGCATCGGCTTGAAGCGGTCCGCTTCCTCGCCGCCTTCGCCGGTATTGGACTTGCCGCCGATCCGGTTCATCGCGATCGCGAGCGTGGTGTGGGCTTCACGAGAAATGGAGCCGAAGCTCATCGCGCCAGTGGCGAAACGCTTGACGATCTCCTTCGCCGGCTCGACCTCGTCGAGGGCGACAGGCTTGCGGTTCTCGTCCTCGGCTCTCTTGATCCTGAACAGGCCGCGCAGCGTCAACAGGCGCTCGGACTGCTCGTTGAGGATCTTCGCGAACGCGCGATAGCGCTCCTGCGAATTGCCGCGCACGGCGTGCTGCAGGTTGGCGACCGACTCCGCGGTCCAGGCGTGATCCTCGCCACGGGTGCGGTAGGCGTATTCGCCACCGACATCGAGCGCGGTCTTGTAGATCTGCACGTCGCCGAACGCGTCCGCATGCCGCCGCACGGTTTCTTCCGCGATTTCCGCAAGGCCGACGCCCTCGATGCGAGTGTGCGTGCCGGCGAAATACTTCGCGACGAATTCGGCCTTCAGCCCGACGGCGTCGAAGATCTGCGCGCCGCAATAGGACTGGTAGGTCGAGATGCCCATCTTCGACATCACCTTGAGCAGACCCTTGCCGATCGACTTGATGTAGCGCTTGACGATGTCCTTGTCGTCGAGGCTGCCGGGCAGGCGATCCTTCATCGCGATGATGCTCTCGAACGCGAGA
>NZ_MKRN01000053.1 GCF_001896955.1 Nitrobacter sp. 62-13
TTGCTCATGAAAATCCTGTGGGATGACGTGAATTCGGCGGGACTATAGGCGGAACCGGACCACGTGCAAGGTCTCTCGAGCGCTTCAGACCGGCTTCTCCGGCACAGGCACCGGGCCGACATCGCGGCCCCGCCACCGTTGCCGCATCCGATAGCCGGGCCAGGCGAAGCGCGTCAGCGCGGCATCGATCTCGGCGTCGCTTTTGCGCGTTGACGGCCAGCGATAGATGTAACCATGAACGAGCCAGATCACCAGAAACGCCACCAGACCGGCCGTCGCCACGTCGGTGAAGAAATGACCGCCGAACGCCATCCGCAGCACGCTGGTGACGACGCCGAACGCGACCGCGCCCGCATAGGCCAGCGGCCGCCACACCGGCGGCGTCAGCGCGGCCGGAGCCAGGGTCCAGAATGCGGTCGCGCCCTCGCCGGAGAAAAAGGAACAATTCCGGCCGCACTCGCCGCGCGGGTCCCACCACGCCATGAATTTCCATGGGCCGTTGAATTCCGTCACCATCACCGGACGCGGACGCCCCCAATGGCTCTTGAACGTCAGGTTGGTCAGGACCCCCGCGCTGAGCAGCATGGTGATCAACAGGAACGCCACGGTCCGCCCCGACATCAGCAGCGGGCGATCCGGGCGGAACATCTTCACGACCAGCGCGACGATCGCGGGCAGCGCGAACGCCCACGCCACCCACATCGCGGCGTTGCGCGCAAACGAGGCCAGCGCATTCGATTTCAGCGGAAAGGTTTTCATCGCGGGATCGTAGAACAGCGCCGCGAGACGCAGATCATACTCGGGATGAATCCCGAACACGATCCCGATCGCGAGCGCAAGCCCGAGCGCGATGATCAATCCGGCGCGATTCATGACGCGCGACTTAGAGCATGATCCCGAAAAGTGGAAAACCGGCTTCCGGATAAGATCATGCTCAATCAAAAGGTAAGGCTAGAGTTTGATTCAACGCAGTTGAACTAGAGTCTAGCCGACCGCGGCAGGCATGAAAAGCCCGCGCGGTTCACGTTCGCGCCGGCAGATCGGGCGGCCGGGGGCCGCGTGGTGGGCCGCGCCACGCGCCGGCATTGCGGCCGGCGATCAGCCAATAGGTGAAGCCCGCCATCACCCCCGCGCCGGTCATGATTTCGAGGTGGCGGCGCACGACGCCTTCGAAATGCATGGTCGTTGGATCGAACGGGATCAGCCCGAGATAGCAGGCAGCGCCGCAGATCGCGCCTCCGATAGCGTAAGCGAGTATGCCGCGGATATAAAAGGCTTCGGTGATCAGAACCAGAATCATCGCCGGCACCAGAGCGAAGCCGCTGACGAAGATGAAGCCGAAACCGAGCACGATGTTGAGCGTATCGGGGTCGGGCGGCTCGATGCCGAGGTCGGTGAATTCGGGATACAGCATCGCGACGACGACGATCATTCCGGCAACGAAGCAGGCGGCCAGGAATCCGAACAGGATCACGAACAACCGGCCGATCAGCGCCATGATCGCGGTCCATTCGCGATAGCGGCAAGCATCGCTTTCGTCATACCCGGCGTCATGCCGGACATCGACGTCTCTGCCTCGACGTCAAGACGTCGACGGCCGGAATAAATCCGGCCATGACGGATATATAGTCCATGCTTGACAAGCACATCGCCTCAATCCGTCATCGCCATGGCGCGAAGCGCCTGACGTTCGCGGGCCGACAGTTTTTCGGTTTCGGACTTGAGCTGGCCGCAGGCGGCCAGAATATCGCGGCCGCGCGGCGTACGAACCGGCGAGGAATATCCGGCGTTGAAAATGTATTCGGAGAATTTCTCGATCTGATCCCAGTCCGAGCATTCATAGCGCGTGCCGGGCCACGGATTGAATGGAATCAGGTTGATCTTGGCGTGGATGCCCTTGAGCAGCTTCACCAGCAGCTTGGCGTCGTCGAGCGAATCGTTGACGCCCTTCAGCATCACGTATTCGAACGTGATCCGCTTGGCGTTGGAGGCCGCCGGATAATCGCGGCACGCCTGCATCAGCTCCGCGATCGGATATTTGCGGTTCAGCGGAACGAGTTCGTTGCGCAATTCGTCGCGCACCGCATGCAGCGAGATCGCCAGCATGACGCCGATCTCCTCGCCGGTGCGGACGATGTTCGGCACCACGCCGGATGTCGACAGCGTGATGCGGCGCTTCGAGATGCCGATGCCTTCATTATCGGCGACGATCAAAAGCGCGTCGCGCACCGCGTCGAAATTGTAGAGCGGTTCGCCCATCCCCATCATCACGATGTTGGTGACAAGGCGGTGTGTCTTCTCCTCTCCCAGGGACGACGACACCGGAGAAGGCCAATCGTTCAGCCGGTCACGCGCGACCATGATCTGGCCGACGATCTCGCCCGCCGTGAGATTGCGCACCAGGCGCTGGGTGCCGGTGTGGCAGAAGGAACAGTTCAGCGTGCAGCCGACCTGCGACGAGACGCACAGCGTGCCGCGATCGGTCTCCGGAATATAGACGCATTCGACCTCGTGCGGCTTTTCGAGATTATTGCCGCTCGGCAACCGCAACAGCCATTTGCGGGTTCCGTCATTGGAAATCTGCTCGGCGACGACGTCGGGACGGTCGACCGTGACGTGCTTTTCCAACTCGGCGCGCATGTCCTTCGAGACGCTCGTCATCTCGCCGAACGTCCTCGCGCCGCGGACATACATCCAGTGCCAGAGTTGCTGAACCCGCATCCGGCGCTGTGCCGGCGCGACGCCGATCGCGGCGAGATGTTCGGATATCTGCGCGCGCGACAGGCCGATCAGCGACGGCTTCGCCGGCGGCACATAGGTTTCAAGCGGGGTTTTCTCCAGCGCACCATCGGCCGGCAGCATTCCGCGCGCGCCCGACACGCTCGCCGCAGCGGCGGCCTCGGTTGAAACGGTGTTCAGGTTGCGGGGGGCTTCGCTCATGCCGCATGACATAAGCCTTTCACGCCCCGCTGAAAAGCCGGCAAATGTTCCAGGCCGTTGACGGACCGGGCTAGACCGGCTTTTTCCGTATCATTGCGAAGAGACCAAACGACGGAGCAGCTAGCGCCTGCAATCCTGCCCGACCTTGTCCAGCGCCTGTGACAGGCCCTTCAACGAAAAGATGTCGGTGGTTTGCGTCCCCCTGGACGACACGCCCTTGACGGTCGCATCGGCGGACTTGCGCATCGCATCGATCAGTCGGCCTTCCTCCGCGGCGTTCTTGATCCAGATGCCGTCGCCCTGGGTATACATCTCGAAGCTTGTGCCGCCGACTTCGAGCGTGGCTTCCGAACCCGGCTTGAGCGGATATCCCATCGTGACCGACACTTCGTTCACCACCTTCTCCGCCGGCCGGGTCGAAACGAACGCGTAAGCCGGATCGCGCGGGCGATTCGGCGGATTGGTTTTCGAGGACGACGGCTTGGCGAGAGCGAAGCAGACCTTCTTGCCGTTCGGTGATGCGGTGTAGGCGCCCCACGCGCCGAATTGTCCGAGCAGGGTAGGCTCCGAGCTACCGGCCGTTGGGGCGCCGAATGCGGGAGCAAAACCCATCCCGCCCGTCAGCAGACTTCCCACCAGAACTGTCAGCAATTGCCGCATAGACATCATCAAATCTCGTCCTTCATCATTGTGACTGGAAGATGGTTGACGCGCGCGGTCACGCATCATCGGGCATAGCCGGAAATGCCTGATTTGTGAAGGCGGCTCCATCCTCGCGGCTTGCATCATGATTCGCAAGCGAGCGGCGCGGATTTGACATTCACTGGACAGGCGCAGCGAGAAATATTCCCGCATGCGCAAATAAAATGCGCCGCGTCGCGATTCGCGAACTCAATGGCGCCAGCGAAAATTGCGGGCCAAAGCGTGAGGATGCGACCGGCGACCGGGCGAGCGTGTCATGCGAGACATGGTGACGCATGGGGGAGCCCGCGCATTCGCAGCGGCGCCCGGTTCGTCATGCAGGGAGCGCTTACGTCTCAACGTTCTCTATTCCGCGCTTCAATGCCATGCGCGCAGCCTCGCGATGCTCCGGCGTGATATGGGCAGCGACGATCCTGATCGCTGTCGCAAGCACGGCGGCATCGTCGGTGAAACCGAGCACGGGCAACACGTCCGGAATGAAGTCGAACGGCAGGATGAAATAGGCGATGGCGCCGAGCAGCGACGCCTGCACATGGCGCGGCGTCTGCTTGTCGAAAGCACAGTAGTAGGCGGCCAGCAGGTCTTCCGCGAACGGCACGTTGGCGATGACGCGCTTCAGCTTGCTCCAGAACCTCCGGCGCACGCTGTCGCGGTCCTGCGCCAGCCGCTCGGCCGGCTCGAATCCTACGCTGTGTTCGGATGCCATCATCAAGGTCCTGAAATGTCATGAGCCGCGGATCACCGAAACCGCTACCCCCTACACGTGGGAGTTCCGTTTCCCCGCTGCAAGGCCGATATCGGCCATTCAGGCCACGCCGAACTGCCTTGCGATTGCGTCCATCGCCTCGGCAAGCCTGATATCGCGCTCGGTCACGCCGCCGGCGTCGTGGGTCGCGAGCACGACCTCGACCGTCTTGTAGACATTCCGCCATTCCGGATGGTGATCGGCCTTTTCGGCGGTCAGCGCGACCCGCGTCATGAAGCCAAAGGCCTCATTGAAATCCCGGAATGTGAAAGTGCGGGCGATGGCGTCACGGCCGGCGACCTCCGACCAACCCGGCAGCGCCTTGATCGCTGCTTTTCGTGCGTCCGCCGACAGCCGTTCCGCCATATCTGCCTCCTTTTGCTCGAATCGTTCCGGTCCATGCCACAATGCCGGTCCAGAACGGCACCGATTCTGAACCATAACGAAAACGTAACTCCGGCTCCGCCGGAAAATCGCTAGAATGTAAGTACAAGCGTATTGGCAGCATGACATCAGATTCCAGCCGATTGTCTACCAGACCGGAGGCCGATGGTTCCGGTGCTGTACAATCCCCTGAGTCCCGGCGTTCGGTGCGGCGCAAGTTTGCGCTTGTGCTGCTGGCTGGAGTTCTCGCCCTGACCGGCGCGGTCGCAGGCATCTACTATTACACCATGCGTCCGGTGATGCTGCAGGTCGCCGTCGGCCCGGCGAACAGCGACGACGCGAAGGTCGTTCAGGGACTGGCGCAGGCCTTTGCGCGCTCCCACCAGCAAATCCGCCTGCACCCGCTGCTGACCGATGGAGTGGCCGCGAGCGCCTCCGCATTGTCGAACGGCGAGGCCGATCTCGCGATCGTCCGCGGCGACCTCGACGTTCCGAAGAATGCACAAGCGGTCGCGACGTTGCGCAAGAGCGTCGCGGTTTTGTGGGTTCCGCCGAAACCGAAGGGCAAAAATGCCAAGGCCGCGACAATCAAGACTATCGCGCAACTGGCCGGCCGTCGCGTCGGCGTCGTCGGCCAGACCGACGCCAATGTGAACTTGCTGAAAGTCATCCTGCAGCAATACAACATCGATCCCGCCAAGATGGACATCGTCCGGTTCGCCACCACCGAAGTCGCCCAGGCGATCCGCGCCCAGAAGGCGGACGCATTCCTCGCCGCAGGTCCCGTCAACAGCAAGATCACCGCGGATGCCATTGCGGCCTCCGCACGCGACGGCGGCGCGCCGACCTTCCTCGCGATCGATTCCGCCGACGCGATCGCGCAAAATCATCCGGTGTACGAAGCCGCGGAAATTCCGCCGGGCGCGTTCGGCGGTTCCCCCGCCCGTCCCGACGAAGAGGTGAAAACCATCAGCTTCTCGCATCACATCGTCGCGCGAAAAAGCCTGTCGGATACGACGGTCGCCGCATTCACCCGGCAGCTCTTCGCGATCCGGCAACAGGTCATATCGGACTTCCCGCTGGCCGCTAAAATCGAAACGCCCGATACCGACAAGGACGCCGTGATACCGGTTCACCCGGGTGCCGCCGCCTACGTCGACGGTGAAGAGAAAACCTTCCTCGATCGCTACAGCGATTACATCTGGTGGGCGCTGATGGCGATGTCGGCGACGGGGTCCGTGGGCGCCTGGTTCGCGAGCCACCTGAAAAAGGAGGAGCGGGTCGGCAACGTGACCCAGCGCGACCGGCTGCTCGACATGATCGCGCTGGCGCGCCGGAGCGATTCCGCCGATGACCTCGACCAGATGCAGGCCGAAGCCGATGCCATCCTGCGCGATACGTTGAACCGCTTCGAGAGCGGCGCGATCGAGGAAGGGTCGCTAACCTCCTTCAACATTGCGCTCGAGCAGTTCCATAACGCGGTGGCGGACCGCAAATGGCTGCTGATGAGCACGCCGCCGCGCCCGCAAACCGCGAGCGTTCAGCTCCGGACGACGACCGGGTCATAACATTTGATGCGTCGGAGACCGGAACCCGCCGCTCAAAATCACGAGAAAATATTGATTTCCGGCCGCGTCGGGCGTATGTATAAGGAGCATCTGCAATATATCTTATGGAAGGAATATGCGGCTGCCGCCGGAAGCTTGCCTCGACGATCGAAGCGCCGCTTCCCCCTCGCCGACCCACTTCGGATGCACTTGCATTCTCGTGTTGGCGCAGGCGACATGATCTTCTTGGCTGCGCCGCCCGAATGTATATACGAGAATGGTGTTCGCCGGATCGTCGACGCATTGGCGTCGGGGGTTCCGCGCCTATGCCGATCCGGCTCCTCTTCCTGTCTCGCGGAGTATTCGAGATGACTTTCGTTGTCACCGAAAATTGCATCAAGTGCAAATACATGGATTGTGTGGAGGTATGTCCGGTCGACTGCTTCTACGAAGGTGACAATATGCTGGTCATCAACCCGGACGAGTGCATCGACTGCGGCGTCTGCGAGCCGGAATGTCCGGCCGAGGCCATCAAGCCCGACTCCGAGCCGGGACTCGAAAACTGGCTCAAGCTGAACGCCGAATATTCTTCGGTCTGGCCGAACATCACCATCAAGCGCGACGCTCCCGCCGACGCGAAAACCTTCGACGGCGTCACCGGCAAGCTGGAGCAATATTTTTCGGCGAACCCCGGGCAGGGCGACTGACGCGACGCGGCGCGCTCAGCCAAAGCGCGACCCGCAAAGCAAACTCCGGTTTTGCGTCGATCACGCTCCAGAATATTGAGGATGCGCATGATCTTTTCGCCAAATCTCTTACACTTTGGCGGATCATCCGCCGGAACGCACACGCCCGAAGCAACGATGTGACTCGCATCTGAGCGAAAGACCCATGACGCGGCTTGCGGCCAAAAATATCAGCGTGAAGCGGGCCTACGAGGCGCCTGCGAAAGGCGACGGCACGCGGATACTGGTTGACCGTTTGTGGCCCCGGGGTCTTAGCAAGGCGGACGCCGCCATCGACCATTGGCTGAAAGACATCGCGCCCAGTACCGATCTGCGCAAGTGGTTCGCTCATGATCCCGCGCGCTGGGAGGAGTTTCGGCAGCGATACGCCGATGAGATTCGCGGACATCCCGAACAGCTTGACGAACTGCGCGCCTGCGCCCGGTCAGGGCGGTTAACGCTTGTCTTTGCGGCGCACGATGAATCCCGCAACAATGCGGTCGTCTTGAGGGACGTCCTTCTGGGCCATGTCGGCAGTGGGCCCGCCCACTCTGCCTAGAGCCTTGGCGCTTCTGACGGAATCAGAAGCGAGATTCTATAATAATTTTTTGGCGCGTTTCTCACGCGAACCTGTATCCATCCTCGGATCAGGCCCGAGGACATGCTTCGTCCAAAAACGCCATTGGAGCGCGACGACAATCATCATGATCTGGAGCATGATCCCGAACAGTGGAAACGGGCGGAAAAGATCACGCTCAATAAAAAGATAGGCAACGAGTCTGATTCAATGCAGTTGAAACAGACTCTAGCCCGGCGAGCCGCGCAGTCCCCGCTCGACGATGCGGGCCAGACGCCTGGAAAACTCGAGCGCGTCACTGGGACGGTCGCCGTCGAGAACGCGCGCGTCATCGAGCAGCATCCGCGCCGTGTCCTCCTTGAAGGCGCGATCGCTATCCCCGAGCGCCGCCAGCGACGCGATCAGCGGATGCCTCGGGTTCACCTCGAGAACCGGCTTGGATGCGCCCGGGAGCTGTCCGACGCCGACGAGAATCTTTTCCAGTTGCCGGTCGGGCCCTGATTCGGCCGCGACGAGGCATACGGGGCTGTCGGTGAGGCGCTCGGACGAGCGCACGTCGGAAACAAGGTCCGAGAGCGTCGTCTTGAGAAAAGAGAGGAATTCGGTGACGCCCGTGCTGATCTCCTGCGAAGGCTCAGCGCTCGCATCTGCGCTTGGGATCGCCGCGAGATCCGCCGCACCCTGCGTCACGGACTTGAACGGCTTGCCCTCGAAACTCGGTCCGGACGTGACCCAGAAACTGTCGACCGGATCGGACAGCAACAGAACCTCCACGCCGCGGGCACGGAAACCTTCCAGATGGGGCGATGCCTCGAGACGAGCCGCGTCGTGCCCGGCGAGATAATAGATCGACGTCTGATTTTCCTTCATGGCGCCGACGTAATCCTTGAGACTTCGCAGCGAGCCCGCCGTGGTCTTGAACCGGCAAAGTCCGAGGATGACATCACGCCGGTCATAGGCGTCATAGATGCCTTCCTTGAACATCAGACCGAAGGTTTCCCAGATCTTTCCGTAAGCGACCGGGTCTTTTTCGGCCAGCTTCTCGAACTCGGTCAGGATGCGGCCGGTGATGCTCTTCTTGATCGCGGCCAGAATCGGACTTTCCTGAATCATCTCGCGCGAGATATTGAGCGGAAGATCGGATGAGTCGACGACGCCGCGCACGAACCTGAGATAGCGGGGCAGCAGATCGGCATCGTCGGTAATGAAGACGCGCCTCACGTAAAGCTTGATCGGCCCCTTGCGCTCGGTCTCGAACAGATCGAAAGGCCGGGTCTGCGGCACGAACAGCAGCGCCGTGAATTCCTGCCGCCCTTCCGCGCGGAAATGCACCGTCAACGCCGGCTCGTCGAATTGACCCGCCACGCTGCGGTAGAAATCGGCATATTCGGAAGCGCTGATCTCGCCGCGCGGTTTGGTCCACAACGCGGCGCCATCGGCGATTTCGATCGGGGCAGCTCCGGGCTTTTCGACAAGAACGATCGGAACGGGCACATGGCCCGATTGATCCGTGACGATCTGCTCGAGCTTGGGCCGGTCGGCATATCCCCTGGCGTCTTCCGTGAGATGAAGGGTCACGCGAGTGCCTCGCGCAGGCGCCTCGCTCACATCCACCGGCGTTACCGTGAACGTGCCCTTCCCGTCCGACGACCAGCGCCACGCCTCGCCTGCGCCGGCGCGCCGCGAGATCACGTCGACCCGATCCGCCACCATGAAGGCGGAGTAGAAGCCGACTCCGAACTGGCCGATCAGATTCACGCCCTCGCCTGCTTCGGCGGCTTTGGCCTGCTCGATGAAGGCCTTGGTGCCCGAGCGAGCGATCGTTCCCAGCGCATCGACCATCTCGTCATGGCTCATGCCGATGCCGTTGTCCTCGACCGTCAATTGCCGCGCTTCGGCATCGATCGTGAGAGTAATCTGCGGCTTTGTGTCATCCGGGAGCAGCGCGGGATCGCTGATAGCCTCGTAGCGCAGCCGCTCGCAGGCGTCCGCCGCATTGGAAATCAGTTCCCGCAGGAACACGTCCTTGTCGGAATAAACCGAGTGCACCATCATCTGGAGCAGCTTGGCGACATCCGCTTCGAACACGCGGCTTTCGGCCGCACCTTCCCTGTCGATCGTCGAGGTCATAGTCGCTTCACCTTAGAATATCTTGACGCAAGTCGTCTGCGCCCGATGATATAGAAAATATGCCGGCGGCATTCCAGTAGCTCCGTCACCCATTCCAACACCTTGATCCACCGGAACGCCCGGCTCAGCGGACGCCGCGATATCCCCGCCACCCACATTACGCGGGCCACGCAGCGATGTGGAATGCAGATAGCTGACGCACATCACGAACTGATCGGCGACAGCAACGACGCGGGCCTGGTTCAGTTTAGAACGAACCTAATTTCATCCTGTAGTAAAGCGATGTCGGCTTCGCTAAACAATTTACGCTGATCTGAAAGGCGCCGTTCGCACCTCTTCGATTGGCACGATCTGGCAACAATGACGATTGCGAATGGACAATCCGGATAGAGTGACGGTCGACGGCGACGAACTCTGGAAGCGAAAGAAGCGTCGCGCGTTCCTTATCAACCAGCTTTACCAATGGCATTGGATCAGTTCGGGTCTCTGTCTGATCGGGATGCTGATGTTCGCGTTGACCGGGATCACACTGAACAATTCCGGACGGATCGAAGGAAAGCCGGCCGTTGCGACGCACGAGGCGCAGCTTCCATCTGCCATGATCGCCGATCTGAAATCCGAGCCTGCCGCTGCCAAGGCGCCTCTGCCGCCGGCAATCAGCGCGTGGTTACAGCGCGAACTCGGCGTCAATACCGCCAGCCGCGATACAGAATGGTCGGCCGATGAGGTCTATGTCGCGCTGCCGCAGCCCGGCGGCGACGCCTGGCTGAGCATCCAGCGCGACAGCGGCGCGGTGTCGTATGAGATCACCACGCGCGGCTGGATCGCCTATCTCAACGATCTGCACAAGGGCCGCCATGCCGGCAAGGCGTGGAGCTGGTTCATCGACGTGTTCGCGATCGCCGCGACCATCTTCTGTGTCACAGGCCTCTTGCTGCTGCAGCTTCACTCCAAGCGGCGGCCCGCCACCTGGCCCGTCGTCGGCATGGGCCTGGTCATTCCGATGCTGCTCGCCGTTCTTCTCATTCATGGATAGAAGGTCAACAATGCGTCTCCTGATTTCCGCCGCACTCACCACCCTTGCCGCCGG
This sequence comes from Nitrobacter sp. 62-13, assembly GCF_001896955.1. Lineage (GTDB taxonomy): Bacteria > Pseudomonadota > Alphaproteobacteria > Rhizobiales > Xanthobacteraceae > Nitrobacter. The sequence goes on from NZ_MKRN01000053.1 coordinate 10,841, forward strand.
TTCGTCGCTGGCTTCCGAAGCCACGATCAGCATCGATATTCCGCAGCTCAGCGTCGTCGAGTATCACAAGCCCTACGTCGCCATGTGGGTCGAAAAGGCCGATGGCGGCAAGATCACGAATCTTGCCGTGTGGTACGACGTCAAGCACAAGGACAACGAGGGCACGAAGTGGCTCAAGGACTTGCGGCAATGGTGGCGCCGCACCGGCCGCGAACTGACGATGCCGGCTGATGGCCTGTCGAGTCCGACCCGCGCGGCCGGCACTCACCAGATCAAGTTCGATAGCGCGTCAAAGCCTCTCGACGGGCTCACTCCCGGCAGCTACCAGCTCGTCATCGAGGCCGCTCGCGAAGTCGGCGGCCGCGAGCTTCTGAAAATCCCGTTCGAATGGCCGCCGAAAGCCGCGGCGAACGGCAAGGCCAAGGGCGAACGCGAGCTCGGCTCGGTCTCATTGAAGCTGACTCCCTGAGTCGCCGCCCACGAATACGCCGCGCATCGTCGCCCCCTCAGCTTTCATGGATAAGGATTTCGCCATGACCAACCCTCTCAAGCTCGCCCTGATCGCAGCGACCGCTTCACTGCTGGCTCTGCCCGCGCAGGCACATCGCGGCTGGCTGCTGCCGTCCGCCACGGTATTGTCCGGATCGGACCTCTGGGTCACGGTGGACGCCGCCATCTCCAACGACCTGTTCTACTTCGAGCATCATCCGTTGCAGCTCGACAACCTCTCGATCGAAGGGCCCGACGGCAAGGCGATCACGCCGGAGAACCTGGCAAAAAGCCATTTTCGCAGCTCCTTCGATTTCAAGCTGGCGCAGCCCGGCACCTACAAATTGACGGTGGCCAACCAGGGCCTGTTCGCCAGCTACAAGGTGGACGGCCAGAACAAGCGCTGGCGCGGCAAGCCCGAGGAACTCGCCTCGGCCATTCCTGCCAATGCCACCGACGTGAAGGTTACGGAAAGCCGCGGCCGCATCGAATCCTTCGTTACTTCGGGGAAGCCTTCCGTCGAGACGCTGAAGCCGACAGGCGTCGGGCTCGAAATGATTCCTGTCACCCATCCGAACAATCTTGTCGCCGGCGAGAAGGCAACGTTCCGCCTGATGCTGGACGGGCAGCCCGCCAAAGGCGTCGCGGTCGAGATCGTCCCGGGCGGAATCCGCTATCGCGACGCGCTGAATG
>NZ_MKRN01000054.1 GCF_001896955.1 Nitrobacter sp. 62-13
GATCCGCGCAAACACGCCGCCAGCGCCCGACGATCGGAGCGGGTCTGATCGGCGAACACGCGGAACGTGCGGCCGAACGGATCGGTCACCTCGTCGAGCGACGGCGCCTCCAGCGCTTTGGCGACGCTTTCGCCGGGGCCGCCGCCCTCGATCAGGCCGATTCCCAGACCGCCGAAAATCGCTGACCGCACCCGCTCAGGCCGGGTCTGCGCCAGAATTCCCGTCATCCGTGCACCGAGCGAATATCCCATGATGTCGGCACGCGCGATGCCGAGGTGATCCATCAGCGCGGTGATGTCGCTCGTCATCGTGCCGATATGGTAGTCTTCCGGATCGTAGAGCTTGCTGGAGTCGCCGTGACCGCGATTGTCGAACGCGATCGCCCTGAAGCCGTTCTTGCGCAACTCCGACACCCAGGCCGGATACACCCAGTTCACGTTCTTGCTCGATGCGAAGCCGTGCACGAGGACCACGGGATCGCCCTCGCCTTCGTCGAGATAGGCAATTTCCACGTCGCCGTGATGAAAGCTCAGCATCAGCCAGGTCCGTGAATGGGATGGAAACGGGATGGTCGGCAAACGACCGATGAAACGTTTTATGCCGGCGCGCCGCCGCCGGCAGACTGCGCGGCAAGCTGCCGACGCAAGCGCCTGGCTTTTGAACGTTGCAGCCACGATAACGTCAGGCGCTCGGTCGTTGCCTTGATCGACGACAGGAAGCCGAACAGCGCGAGCACCGCGCTCAACACCCACATCGCGAGATTGAACGCGCCGGCGGTGAGCAACAGCGCGCCGCGTCCCAGGATCTTGACGATCGCGCGAGTCTGGCCGCCCTTGGTTTCGGCGAGCCGGGCAGCACGCGCGACATCTTTCGGGCCTTCCGCGATCCGCAGCGTATCGAGCGCGCCCCGCGTCCCGGACTTCTCGCCGATGCGGCCGACATCCTTGGCGAGGCGCACCAATCCGCCGACCTTCTCGGCGCGGATCGCCGCCTTGAGCGCGACGGCGGTCTGGCGGGGCCGCGCCAGCGTCCCCGCCGCGACCGCGTTTTTCAGTTTTCGCATATCGACGATTTCGCGCGCCGAACGGCCTGCCCACCGGCTCAGCCCCTCGCCGAGCCGTCCTGCCTTACGAGCATCCTTGACCAGTGTGAGGCCGGCGCGGACCGGAGCGGCGCCGCCGACCGACACGAAGGTGGCCGCCGTCACAACGAGACCCGTGGCGGCAAGCCCGAGCAGAAGCCGGTCGGCATCCTCGCCCGTTGCCAGATGCTTGCCCTCGCGCATGAGGTCCCGGACATCCCCGAATGCGCTCAGATCGCCGGCGACAGTGCCCGAGAGGCTCGCGCCGTCATCCGCGTTGCCGGTGAGCAGCCCGATGAAAAATCTCTTGGCGATATGTCCGGTAGAATTTTCTTCTCTCACGGCTGTGGCGACGCGTTGAGATAGTTCGTCAGGCGTCGATAGTCCTCTCGCCGCCGCGAGATCGACAAGGCTGTTCGCGAGATCGGGATCTTGCGCCGAAAGCGCGGCCTCGATGTTTTCCGTCGCCAGCGCCGGATCGTTCCGGAATGCGGAATCGAGACGAAGATCGGAAAGGCGGGCGGGATCGTCCTGCGCGATCAGCACGGCGCCGGCGTCCCTGGCATGCGGCCACAGCAGGGCGAAGGCCGCTGCACACATCGCCGCTCCCGTCATCGCGCCGCCAATTCGCCATCGCATCATCGAAATCCCGTAAAATCGGCCTTAAAAGGTGGTGTGCCGGTTTTCAATCACAACTTCCCCGACGAAAGAAGGGCTTCTCCCAACGACAGGATTATGTCGAATTTGTATGGATAAATGACCCGCGAATTTTTCCAAATCCGTTTCCGGCGAGCTAGGAATCGAAGCCGCCGGCCAGTATGGTGCCGCGCGATGTCGTTGCGTGTCCGGCGCGTCGAATGCCGCGCAGCGACCCAAGGTGGAAAGCATGTCTGATCACGTAGTCCCACACTTCCATAACGATGCAGGCGTGGCCGTTATCCATATCGGCTCGCGGGAATTCATGTGCGTCGGAGCCAATCCACCGTTCGATCATCCGCACGTCTTTCTCGATCTCGGCAACGACAGCGAAATCATCTGCCCGTATTGTTCGACGCTGTATCGCTTCGCACCCGATCTCGGCGCCGGACAGGCCCGCCCTCCGGAGTGCGTGGTGAGAGACAAGGTGGCCTGAACTGCCTGTGACCCCGTCACGCACGGTCGTTATCGCCGGTGCCGGAATCGGAGGTCTGACGGCATCGCTTGCCCTGGCCGCCAAGGGCTTCCGCGTCCTCATCATCGAGACAGCCGAGCGCCTCGAAGAAATCGGCGCGGGCCTGCAACTCTCGCCGAACGCGACCCGCATTCTGATCGGCCTTGGTCTGCACCCGCGGCTATCCGCACGCGCGCTGGTGCCCGAGGCCGTCAGCATCATGAGCGCGCGGCACGGCGGCGAGATCTGCCGCCTGCCGCTCGGCGAGGCGGCCACGTTGCGCGCAGGCGCGCCCTATTGGGTGATGCATCGCGGCGGCTTGCAGGCGGCGCTGCTGGAGCAGGTTCGCAATCATCCAGATATCGAATTGCGCCTCGGCACTGCGGTGGAAGACGCGACTTCCCATGCCGACGGCGTCACCGTGAGTTTGGGCGGCGGCACAGATCGCGCCAAGACCGCATGGGCGCTGATCGGCGCAGACGGCGTGTGGTCGACGCTTCGCACCCGTCTGTTTCCGGATACGAGCCCGCAATTTTCCGGCCTGATCGCATGGCGCGGCACTGTCGAGGCGTCTCAATTGCCGCACGACAGGACCGCGCAATACGTGCGGCTCTGGATGGGACCGCACGCGCACCTCGTATCCTATCCGATCTCAGGCGGAAGGCAGATCAACATCGTCGCGGTGATGCCGGATATATGGAATCAGCCTGGCTGGAGCGCCCCCGGCGACGCCGCTGACATCAAGCACCGGTTCGCGCAAGCGCGCTGGTCTGAGCCGGCGCGCACGATGATCGGCGCGGTAGCCGCAGATGGCTGGCGCAAGTGGGCGTTGTTTACGATCCCGCCGATGGCCGCGTGGCACCGCGATGCAATGGCTCTCCTCGGGGATGCCGCCCATGCGATGCTGCCGTTTGCGGCGCAAGGTGCGGGCATGGCGATCGAAGATGCCGCCGTGCTCGCTCAATGTCTCGGCGAGGCCGCAAACGAAAATGCCGGCGCCGCGGCTGCGCTTGCGCGTTACACGGGCCTGCGCCGCGCGCGCGTCGCACGCGTGCAGGCGCTTGCGGAGCGAAACGGGCGGATCAGCCATCTCGCGGGAGCCGCCGCGCTGGCGCGAGATCTCGTCATCAAGGCGATCGGACCGCAGCGCATGCTGGCGCGTCAGGACTGGATCTACAATTGGCGGCCTGACTTGAAGGACGCGGGCGCATGACCGCCGCCGCAGATTCGCCTGAGATCAACGTCTCCGCCGAGGTGCGGTGCCCGGACTGCCAGCCGCAGGGGCCGCTGTTGCGGCCTCCTCATGACACTTGTTCCGCTGCCATTCCTCATCGGCAAGCTTGGCGGATGCGCGCGTGGTAATGTAGTCGTTGCGATACGCCACCTCGGCAACGACCGCGCCAGCGGCCCCGGTATGGGCCTTGTCGATCAGCTGCTGCAACTCAGCCGTGCGGGCCGCCAAGGATTTGCGCTGCTCGTCGAGCTGCTTGCAGTCGTAGAGCTCGTATTTCGCGGGATCGACGAACGCACCCGACATCGCGCCATCGCCGAGGTTGGCGCAGCCGCCAAGACCGCTGCCCGCGATCACCAGCGCAATTGCGGTGGTGAGAGCGGGATGAGTAAAAGCGTGGTGCGGCTTTCCGCCCGCATCCCGCTCGAGGATATTGGAACAGATCACGTTCATGATTTTGGGTCGGCTCGATCCAAAATCGCCGTGATCTGGCAACCCCGAACGGCGGCTTTTGGCGATGCGGTCCGACATGGTCCCCTGTTCAGCATGTCATCGAGTTACGCTAAGCGCGATCGAAGCTGCGTAGAGCACCGGCTCGTGACCGCATTGAGGCCACGCGGCCAGGTGCTGGCGGCTTACGCCCATTCCCCTTTGCGGAAGACGGGAATACGACTGCCGTCGCTGGCGATGCCGTCGATATCGGTTTCACCCGATCCGATCATCCAGTCGATGTGAATGAAGCTCTTGTTGCCGCCTTGCGCCGCAATCTGCTCCGGCGACAGCCTGCCGCCATCGACGAAGCACTTCGAGTAGCACTGGCCGAGCGCGATGTGGCAGGCCGCATTCTCGTCGAACAGCGTGTTGTAGAACAACAGCCCGCTCTTGGAGATCGGCGAGGAATGCGGCACCAGCGCAACCTCGCCGAGCCGGCGCGCGCCCTCATCCGTATCCAGCACCTTGTTCAGCACGTCGGCGCCGCGCGACGCCTTCGCCTCGACGATGCGGCCCTTCTCGAAGCGCACCGCGATATCGTCGATCAGCGTGCCCTGATAGGATAGCGGCTTGGTGCTGCGCACGTGACCCTCGACGCGCAATGCGTGCGGCGTCGTGAACACCTCCTCGGTCGGAATGTTCGGATTGCAGACAATACCGTTTTTCGCCGTGGACGCGCCTCCGACCCATTCGTGGCCGTCGGCCAGGCCGACCGTGAGATCGGTGCCGGGCCCGGAATAATGCAGGGCATGAAAGCGCTGACCGTTGAGCCAGTCGGTGCGCTGGCGCAAAGCAGCGTTGTGCGCGGTCCAGTTCGCTATCGGATCATCATTGTCGACGCGCGAGGCGGAAAAAATAGCGTCCGCGAGTTTCCCCACCGCTTCGCTCTCGCCATCGTCGGGGAACATCAGTTTCGCCCACGCCGCGCCGGGATAGGCGACGATGTTCCAGTTGACATCGAAGCCGACGATTTTCTCGAGCGCCGGCTGATAGGCTATCGAGTTCGCCTTGTTGGCGCGCGCGACTTTCGCACCGTCCTCGCCCGACAGCAGCATCGGATTGTCGCCGACGACGGCGAGCCGCGCGGTGTTGGCGCCAAACGCCTTCGCCATACCCTCATAGAGCCATCCGGCGGCCCGATCGAAACCCGCATCCGGTCCGAACCTGTAGCGCGACAGCGTGATCTCTTCATCGGAGAAGAACGGCGTCACCAGTCCCGCGCCGGCCTTGTAGGCATGCTCGGAAATCCGCCGCACCAGCGGCAGCGCGACGGTAGGCGCGGTGATCAGGAGGTCCTGCCCCCTTGCGAGCTGCAGGCCGACCTTGACCGCGACTTCGGCCAGACGGTCCAGCTTCACCGGATCGATCGGCGTGACAATATTGCGCTGGTGCTGGGTCATCGAACTTATCCTGGACAAGTGGTGCGGGCAGCCGGACTCGAACCGGCACAGCTCCTGCGAGCCGAGGGATTTTAAGTCCCTTGCGTCTACCGATTCCGCCATGCCCGCGCGCTTTTCTTTTCAAACACTTAGAGCCGAAATGCAATGGCAATGCGCCCTCGTCTTTGGCGAATTGCGTTCATCTCCCGTTCTCTCTGGAGATAACGCGGGGAGCGCGCGGCGACTTTTCTGCCGGAGGCCTGACGGATAGACGAAGCAAGCAGTTGATGCCGCCTGTCGCATTGACGATTGTCGAAGTAGTTTCGCGGCGGGTTTGAGATGCAGGAGACGACGATGCCATCGAGCGAGGATGTGGACGCGCTGATCGAGAGGTTGCGGCAGGACGCCGAAATGCTCAGTGACGGCTACCAGCGCAATCTCACCGAACTTTGGCACGGCGTCGTCGTGAAGGATGCCGCGAAGGCTTGCGCGGCGGCCGCGGACCTTATCGAGGCGCAATCCAGGGCGCTCAGCGACGCCGCCGTGGAATGGGATGCGCTGGATCAATCCCACCGCTCGATCGGCGAGCAACTCGGCCGCGAAGGCAGGCGTCGCATTGCTGCTGAAACCAGGCTGAAGGAAGCCGAGAAGATGATCGAACTGATCGCGGCAATGCGAACGGACAACTCCGAACAGCTCGAATTGATTGCGCGCGCCCGCGCTTTTCTCAATCCAAGGAGGGTCTAGCAACGCGCGTTCGCGGAATATCCGTTCGCGACAAACGGCGCGCGGGCGTCATGCGGCCTTCTTCCGTTGCAACGCCTCGCGGATCAAAGGCAGGCGGTCATTGCCGAAATACATATCGGTCTTGTTCAGAAAGATCGTCGGCGACCCGAATGCGCCGCGCGCGATCGCCTCGTCGGTATTTGCCTTGAGTTCGTTCTTGATGCCTTCATCGCCGATGCCGGTGAGAAGTTTTTCCGGATCGATCTCGAGCGATTTGCAGATCTCGGCGAGCACCGGCTCGCGGGAAATGTCCTTGTCGTCGCGCCAATAGGCTTCGAACACCGACGTCGCGAACGGAACCATCGCATCGTTGCCGAGCCAGAGACAGCCGCGCATCGCCTTGACGCTGTTCACGGGAAATACAGTCGGCGGCATCTTGATCGTAAGTCCCGCCAGCCGCGCCCAATCCGCCAGATCTTTATGCATGTAGCGGACCTTCGCCGGTACGGGATGCTCCCGCGAGGCATAAACGCTCGGATTGATGGAATTGAATATCCCGCCGACCAGAATCGGCCGCCACGAGATTTTTTCGCCGAACTCTTTCGCCAGCGGCTGGATGTTATGAAAGGCGAGATACGTCCAGGGACTGGAGCAATCGAAAAAGAATTCGATCATAAGCGAGCTTCCTCTGTTTCGTGTGATCGGATTGGCCCGGTCGTCCGTGTCTTGTCAACTGTTGCTCCAGACGGACGTGGATGGCAACACGAACCCGGCATCACCACGTCGAAAGCTCACATATCTTTATTCTGTGGTGGAACCGAACTCGCCATACTCTCATGCAGCGTTACGCGATAACCAGCCTGCAACGCGCGCACCGTGGATGGCGGCGTGATCAGCCGCGCACCGGCGAGCGGCAAGCTCGCTTCGCGATAACCGTCGAAGGTCCACAACAAGGGGCGTCCGCCAGCGATCAGGTAGTTCTCGCCACCCGTCCGCACCATCGCCCCGTCGGGCAATTCGTCGAGCGGCATCGGCAGCGAGTGCAGCCGCTTTGCGCGGCCGTCGAGCCGTTCCCGATGAAGCACCGAGTCGATCTCTGGCGCGTGCGCATTGCCGTGTCGATTGCCGCTCTCCCACGCCAGACGAAATGCGTTGGCATCCGCGCGCCGACAATAGAAACACGGACGGTGCCCTGCCGCGAGCGCGGTCGCCTCGTCGAGAAAGAACAGTTCTGTCCAGCTCCGCGTCGCCATCACGTCGCGGCGACGGCCACGGAAGTCGCAGACGCAGACGATCCAGGCCTTCGTGGTCCAGCGACGTTTCAAAAGCGTCCGCGTCGCTGGATCATGAATGATGCCACGATTGCCGGTGAAAGCGCCACGCTGCGGCACCGCGACGATATTGCCCGTAGGCGTGACGCGGTTTTGCAGAGGATGCATTGCGTGGTGCCTCGCAACTATCCTTCTCGTCATTCCGGAAGCCGCGAAGCGGCTGTCCGGAATCCATAACCACGGCGGGGACTATGGATTCCGGGTTCGCTCGTTTTACTCGCGCCCCGGAATGACGATCAAGGGTTGGTCCAAAAATCACGCCGCGCCGTCGCGCAGCGGCGGAGCAAAAGCGAGGCCGAGATCCCACGGAAAGTAAATCCAGGTGTCCTGCGAGACTTCGGTGATGAAGGTATCGACCAGCGGCTTGCCGAGCGGCTTGGCGTAGACGGTGGCGAAATGCGCATTCGGCATCATGGCGCGCACCACCCGCGCGGTCGCGCCGGTGTCGACGAGGTCGTCCACAATCAGGAGCCCCTTGCCGGTGCCGCCACCGAGTTGCGCGGTCGCATCGGAAATACCCTTCAGCACCGTCAGCTTGCTCTGGTTGGTGTGATCATAGCTCGCGATACAGACGGTATCGATGACGCGGACGCCGAGTTCGCGCGCCACGATCGCGGCAGGCACAAGGCCGCCCCGCGTGATCGCGACCACCGCATGAAACGGTCCTGTCTCATTCAGCCGCCAGGTCAACGCCCGGCAGTCGCGGTGAAACTGATCCCAGGACACCGGAAAAGCCTTGTCGGGGGTCTGAATCACGTGAGTCCTTGTCGTCGTTCCGGAACACGGGCGCTTTGCACGAGTGAACCGCAATCTGTTTCGATCATAGTCTTCGGATTCCGGAGCCGCGCAGGAGAATGCGCATCCGAAAATACAGGAATAGGGATAGTCTACTGCGTCGCCTTGAGTCCCGCCAGCATCGCGTTCACGGCATTCATCGCCGCCGTCAGCTTGGCCTGATCGCGCGAGCGCACCACAAGGCTCGTGTTCGGCTGGCCGTTCTCGTCGAGGAACGGATAGCTGCCGATGGTGGTGTCCGGATGCGCCTCGGCGATCGCGCGGAGCGGCGTGCCGATATCGCCTTCGCGGCAATTGCCGCGCACCGATTCCGACAGCATCCGCTCGCCGGCCTGCAGCGTCGGCGCGACGATATCCATCATCGCCTGCATGATCGAAGGCACGCCCGCCATGACGATGACGTTGCCGATCCTGAAACCGGGCGCAAGAATGGTCGCGCTCTGAATAAGCTCGGCGCCCTCGGGAATGCGCGCCATGCGCAATCGCGCCTCGTTCAATTCGCCGGGGTTCTTGTAGCGCTCCTTGAACCGCGCCACCACCTCGGGGTGATAATCGACGCTGACGCCAAACGCCTTTCCGACGCTGTCGGCGGTAATGTCGTCATGCGTGGGACCGATGCCGCCGGTGGTGAAGACATAGGTGTACCGGCTGCGAAGTGCGTTCAGCGCGGCGACGATATCGGCTTCATCGTCGGCAACGATGCGAGCTTCCTTGAGGTCGATTCCGATATTCGTCAGGTATTCGGCGATAAAGCCGATATTCTTGTCCTTGGTCCGCCCGGACAGGATTTCATCGCCGATCACCAGAACGCCCGCGGTGATGATGTCACCCATGACCTCTCCTTGCCGTCAGCAGCGATCATGACATGACGCGCGGCTGCTCCAGCGTCAAGACGGCGACATATATCTCGATTGCACGAAAAAACGCGACGCTTCCGGCGATCGGCGCGCATCTCATCGCATAACCGCCGACAACGCCCTGTCACAGCGGCATCGCTCAATGCAGGCGGAACACGCCGTCCACCGCACGCAGCTCCGCAGGCTTGATCAGCCTCGAATGGGCGACCGTCACCGAGACCAGCGGTCCTTCAAGTTGCCTTTCCCAAAAGGCGAGGAAGTCGCACAGCGCCGGGAATTTCGGAAACAGGTCGTAGTTTTGCCAGACGTAGCTTTGCAGCAGCCACTGCCGGTCCGGGCGGCGATACAGGATTTCTGCCGTCGTCAATCCGTAGCCCGCTACTTGCTTGCGGAAGTCGTCCGAAACTCCGCCGGATTGCACTTCACCTTTCGAGACCATGCCAAACCTCCTTGGAGGCAGCGCTATCGCAAAAGCTGGCGACCGATTTCTGCAATAACGCTCCAGCCCCCCGATGAGCCCACATTCTGGACCAACGCCCTGACGGCGCCGCCCTATTGCGGTCCGAGAAAATAGTGACGCACGACACGCTAATCACAAGCCTAAAAATTCAATAGAGTGTTAAATAATTCAGTTCTGGCAGCGCCTTACCGCGTCTGCTAACATAATCAGGGGTCAGGGTGCGGGAGATCGATCGACCGGCGGCAAGTCGCTTTCTTGGAGTTCCTAAAAAATCTGCCTTCTGCCCTTGCCCGTATCTTCGCGACGGCTTATGTCCTGACCGGTCGCCTTGGCACTCGTTGGCCGCGACTGCCAAAAATTCAGAAATATCATCTATCTTCATAAACTTAGGAGGACCGTATGAAATTCCGTCCGCTTCACGACCGCGTCGTGGTCAAACGCATCGACGCCGAAGAGAAGACCGCTGGCGGCATCATCATTCCGGATACGGCTAAAGAGAAGCCGTCGCAGGGCGAGGTCGTCGCCGTCGGTCCCGGAGGCCGCGACGAGACCGGCAAGCTGATCCCGGTCGATATCAAGGTCGGCGACAGGGTGCTGTTCGGCAAGTGGTCGGGCACCGAGGTCAAGATCGACGGCCAGGACCTTCTCATTATGAAGGAGTCCGACATCATGGGCGTTCTCACCGACGCCGCCCCGGCCAAGAAGAAGGCCGCGTAACCGGCGATCGTCATCACCGGGACGCAGACAGGGTTTCGCAAGTCTGCGCCCGCTGATCCGCGCCTTCGCTCCCATCCATGCAAACAGACGTGGATGGCCGGGACGAGCCCGGCCATGGCGTCGAAATCAAATTTGAGGATCAACCAATGTCAGCCAAAGATGTCAAATTCGGCGTCGAAGCCCGCGACAGGATGCTGCGCGGCGTCGACATCCTCGCCAATGCGGTGAAGGTTACGCTTGGCCCCAAGGGCCGGAATGTCGTGCTCGACAAGTCGTTCGGCGCGCCCCGCATCACCAAGGACGGCGTCACCGTCGCCAAGGAGATCGAGCTCGACGACAAGTTCGAGAACATGGGCGCGCAGATGGTGCGCGAAGTCGCCTCCAAGTCCGCCGATGCGGCCGGCGACGGCACCACCACCGCCACGGTTCTGGCCCAGGCGATCGTGAAGGAAGGCGCCAAGTCGGTCGCCGCCGGCATGAACCCGATGGACCTGAAGCGCGGCATCGACCTTGCCGTCGAAGCCGTGGTCGCCGACCTGGGCCGCAATTCCAAGAAGGTCACCTCGAACGAAGAAATCGCGCAGGTCGGCACCATCTCCGCCAACGGCGATTCCGAAATCGGCAAGTTCCTCGCCGACGCCATGAAGAAGGTCGGCAACGAGGGCGTCATCACGGTCGAAGAAGCCAAGTCGCTCGAGACCGAACTCGACGTCGTCGAGGGCATGCAGTTCGACCGCGGCTATATCTCGCCCTACTTCGTCACCAATGCCGAAAAGATGCGCGTCGAGATGGACGACGCCTATATCCTGATCAACGAGAAGAAACTGTCGTCGCTGAACGAGCTGCTGCCGCTGCTGGAAGCCGTGGTGCAGACCGGCAAGCCGCTGGTGATCGTCGCAGAAGACGTCGAAGGCGAGGCGCTGGCGACGCTCGTGGTCAACCGCCTGCGCGGCGGACTCAAGGTTGCCGCCGTCAAGGCGCCGGGCTTCGGCGATCGTCGCAAGGCCATGCTGCAGGACATCGCCATCCTGACCGGCGGTCAGGCGATCAGCGAAGACCTTGGCATCAAGCTCGAGAACGTCACGCTGCAGATGCTCGGCCGCGCCAAGAAGGTGA
>NZ_MKRN01000055.1 GCF_001896955.1 Nitrobacter sp. 62-13
TGTTCGCTCCTTGTTGTCGAAATGAAAGAATTTCAAGCCAGTCACTGCATTCTGACGCCCGCTGCGCGCGCGCCGTTTTTGCTCTTTGTTCACCGCGTCGTCACCCCTCCTCCCAGCCATCGATGATGCCGCAGATGGTGAGGTCGGTAGCCACTGTTCGATCGGGCATGGCCATACGTGCGGCCGTGCCCGCGGCGGTGAACACCCATTTGCCAGGCGGCGCTCCGACCGGATCGGTCGCCACCGAGATTTCTCCCTTCTGGCCCTTCAGGATACGAAGCGAAGCCGAACTCATTCCCGGCACACGCCGGGTGCAGACCAGATCGTCCACCACGCGCCAGACTTCCATCACGTTCCCTCCGGATTCCAGTGGTCGATGATGCCGACGATCGTCAGATCGGACGGATAATCCCTGGCTCCTGCGGCATCGCGCGCCGCGGAAGATCCGACACAAATCACCCAGTCTCCCGGGATGCAGCCGACGGCGTCGACCGCAACGCTGCGCGGGCCATTCGGTGTCTCCTGCACGACCAGCAACGGGCGATGGCCCATGGCGTCGATGCGATTGGTCGACACGAGAGTGGTTTTCACACGCATGATTCTCATGACGCATAAGTCCTCTCAATGATCGTCGACGGCATCGTCGGCGACGAAGGCGCAACATTCGTCGCCGGCGCGGTCACTCACAGCGATGGCGCAATTGAGCAGGCCCCTGGCAGCCAGATCGGGATAGCGTACTGCGATCGCATCGCGCACCCGTCGGCCTCGCGCGATCGCCCGCTCGCGTGATTCGGGGATCCGGCCATCATATTCGAAGTGAACCAGTACCGGGACCGGCAGACCGTGCGCGACATTGAGCTTGGCAAAAATATCGATCCCGACATCCATGTCGGGCGCGCCTTCCTCGACCGTATCGAGGTGAGCGAAATAAAACAGGTTGCGCAATTGCAACGGCCGCACCGCTTCGCCGGCGACAATGCATTCCTCGTCGTGCCCGATGGTCGCGTAGCGCCCCGTATGATGCTTGATGACGTATTCGATCTGCGACAGGTTGGCTTCGGCAAGCGCCAACACCAGGCGGCGCATGCCCTCGTGCATGCGGCCATTGCCCTGCCCCCAGCCGCCCATACCCTCGGCATCGGCCACGATCTCCGCGATGCGCTTCCGCGCCGCTTCGGGCGCAAGGCCGAGAGTGTCGCGATAGACCTGCGCCGTCTCGAAATAGCGGTGCGCGTTGATCTCGCCAAAGCTGTCGGGCAGGTGGATGCGCAGCGCATCCAGATCGGTGTCCACGCCGATGAGCAGCACGTCGGGCGCGGCGCCCGAGCCGAACGTCCGGTCGATGGCCACGCGCAGCTCGTTCTGCAAGCGTTGCAGCGCCGCTTCCGTGGCCTGGCGATCGTTGCTGCCGTGAGCGGCGCAACCGTGACCGTTGGGGGAAGAGCTGCTGAAATGGTAGACGGCGATCTTGAGATAGTTCAGGCGCTCGCCATCGACCATGGCGCCCGACAGCCGTTCGACTTCGCGTTGCGCCCAGTCGCAGACATCGACCTCGACATCGAACAGCGCGCCTGCATAGGCCTTCACCCGCACGTTCGGCCCTGGCAGCATGCGGAGCACATAAGGGCTGACGCCCTGCAGCCGGCCATCCGAACACGGGCTGATATCCACCGTGTGATAGCCGCACGACCGCAGAAAGTTCTCATCGAGCGGCATGCGCTGACGCCAGCCGGCCTGCTCGACCTGGGCATTCTCGACGCACGACTTGAGGCCGCTGAAGGTGCAGCGCGAATGCAAGGCGGATAGATCCAGCCCGCACACCCATGCGTCCTCGAGCACCTGCGAGGGCAGATCGAAACCGAGTTGCTCGCGTGCAAGCTGCTGGGCGCGCTCGGCGAAATTCTCGTCGTGCTGATGCGTGGAGATGCGCTTGAGCACGTCGACGATGCGGGTGAAGCGGGAGCGCACCGTCCGCTCGTAGTCGAACAAAAGGCGATTGAGGTCGCGATCGACCAGCGCATGCTCGCAGGTCTGCCCGCCGCCGATCATGCACGCCGGATTGTCGGGCACCGCCGCCGCTGACGCTGCCGCGTTGGCAACCGGGTTGGCCTCTCGTCGCAGGGCCTGAAAGCGTTTGCGCGTGTCCATCGTCGCGATCCTCAGCCGCGCGCCCCGCCGGAGACGGTTACTGTGGCGCCGCTCCGGGTGTTGCCGGCCGAGCCGGTGACAACCGATACAGGCACTTCAGGCCGCTCGATGCCGCGAAACGCCATGGCGCCGGTGCCCGCGCCGCGTGGCTGCCCACGCATCGAGGGATTGCGCGCCAGGCTGGACGAACCTTCGGTGCCGGTGACACGGCTGTTGCCGTCCCAGGCGTCTCCC
>NZ_MKRN01000056.1 GCF_001896955.1 Nitrobacter sp. 62-13
CAATTTTTCTGGATCGTCACTGTATCACCCATGCCATCAAGATCTCTGGCGTTGGAGTGCGCGGATCAACCCGCGCGATGATTAGGTCTTGAACCTGCGCGGACAACCAAACGCCCGCGGCCGAAATATCAAACGCGCCGGCGCTTGCGCGGGCGGCAACCGTTATGCGGTATCGCGGTCACGTCGCGGATCGAGGTGACGGTGAAACCTGCCGCCTGCAGCGCGCGCAACGCCGATTCGCGGCCCGAACCCGGACCTGCCACTTCGACCTCCAGGGTGCGCATCCCGTGTTCCTGCGCCTTCTTGGAAACGTCTTCCGCAGCCACCTGCGCCGCATACGGCGTCGACTTGCGCGACCCCTTGAAACCCATCGTTCCGGCGGACGACCAGGCGATGGTGTTGCCCTGCGCGTCGGTGATGGTGATGGTGGTGTTGTTGAACGACGAATTCACATGCGCGATGCCGGACGCAATGTTCTTGCGTTCGCGGCGGCGCACGCGTGTCGCAGCTTCCTTACCCATTGTCAGCCTTTCTTGTGATCTCAACGCCGCCGTAATGCCAGCGGCTCCACCAGCGAGTGGCGAACGGCAAAGCAGCGATAGAAACCACTATCCGCTGTTTCCGCTCGCTTATCGCTTTCGTTACTTCTTCTTGCCGGCGATCGACTTGGCCGGCCCCTTGCGGGTGCGCGCGTTGGTATGGGTGCGCTGGCCGCGCACCGGCAAACCGCGGCGATGACGCAGACCGCGATAGCAGCCGAGATCCATCAGCCGCTTGATATTGATGCCGACCTCACGGCGAAGATCGCCTTCGACGAGGTAGTCGCGATCAATGACTTCACGAATCTGAAGCACTTCCTGGTCGGTCAGTTGCGCGACACGCCGATCCGCCGGAATCTTGACCTTCTCGATGATCTCGGCGGCATTCTTCTGACCGATGCCATGAATGTACTGAAGCGCAATGACGACGCGCTTGTTGGTCGGGATATTCACGCCGGCAATACGGGCCACAGACTTTTCTCCTGTCACCGGCCCTCGATGAGCCGGCCTTTCCTTCGATATTTCAGGCGGGTATCCTCAAACACGAACACGACGCCCGACCCGCTCAATCCTGGGGCCCGGCATCGTCTCAAACGATCCGCTGGATGACCGCTTATTAGGGATTTAGTATCGTTTCGTCAACCGTTTCGCGCCATTTGCTCGCTTTTTCGTGACTTTTTTGACCGCCTTTTTGCTCGCTCTCCCCTGCCGGTTCCCCATCCGGAACGACAAACCGTCGGGGCGATCAGTGGATTGAACACGCTTCCCGGGATCGATTTCCCGGCGGCCTTACCACCTGCGGACGCCGAATTTCGACATCGGCACCCCCGACCGCCTCAGGACCCGGCGGATATCCCGCGTGACGTCCTCGACGGCCATCATGCCGTCAACGGTCAGCAGCTTGCCGCGCTCCGAATAGTAGCGAATAAGCGGCTCGGTCAGCGTGCGATAGCTCGCCAGGCGTTTCGAGAGCACCTCGGGGGTATCATCAGAGCGCACCTGCTCTCCCCGCGCCGTCATTTCCGCGACCCGGCTCTCCACGCGCTGCAACAACGCGCGTTCATCGACACGAAGCTCGATAGCGGCGTCGAGATTGAGCTTCTTTGAGTCGAGCAACTCGTCCAGCGCCTCGGCCTGCGGCACGGTGCGCGGAAAGCCGTCCAGGATGAAACCGCGTGCCGCATCCGGCTGATCGAGCCGATCGGAAATGATGCCGATGACGACGTCGTCGGGAACCAGCCCGCCGCTCGCCATGATGTCCTTCGCCTTGAGGCCGACCGGCGTGCCGGCGGCGACAGCCGCGCGCAGCATGTCCCCGGTGGAGAGCTGAACGATTCCGTAGTCGTGGATCAGGCGTTGCGCCTGGGTTCCCTTCCCTGCCCCCGGCGGTCCGAGAAGAATCAGTCTCATGACGAAATGCCCCCTCGCCGGTTGAGCGAGCGGCCGCGCACCCGCGTTTCGATATTGGGAACGGGACACATCAGCGCCGATCCTCACGCAAACTCATAAGCCACGTTGCCCCAGGCGATCAATGACATACCAAGCACCGCGGCGGAAGGCTGCCATGAATTATGCTCGCCTCAGTTGGATCACCGTCGGCGGTAAGGGCCCGTTCCTGCGCGGAGACACGCAGAGCTGCGTCTTGCAAGAGCCCGACCGGCGCAAATGGGACTGACTGTGCGGCGCGCCAAAATTACCGACGCCGTCCCCTCAGCTTGGATTTTTTGATGAGCCCTTCGTATTGATGGGCCAGCAGATATCCCTGCACCTGCGACACCGTATCCATCGTCACGCTGACGACGATCAGGAGCGAGGTGCCTCCGAAGTAGAAGGGCACCGCCGCGTAGGAAATCAGAATCTCCGGAATCAGGCAGACAACCGCGAGATAGATCGCCCCCGGTACGGTGATGCGCGAGAGCACGTAATCGATGTATTCAGCGGTGCGCTCGCCCGGCCTGATGCCCGGAATGAAGCCGCCGTGCTTCTTCAGATTGTCCGCGGTCTCGGTCGGATTGAAGACGATCGCGGTGTAGAAGAAGGTGAAGAACACGATCAGCGCGAGGTAGAGGATCAGAAACAGCGGGCGGCCGTGGCCGAGCTGCGTCGTCACCCACTGGAACCACTCCGGTCCCTTGCCCGCGTTGAAATTCGCGACGGTGGTCGGCAGCAGCAGCAGCGACGACGCGAAGATCGGCGGGATCACGCCCGAGGTATTGAGTTTCAGCGGCAGATGCGAGGACTGTCCCTCGAACATCTTGTTGCCGACCTGGCGCTTCGGATACTGGATCAGCAGCCTGCGCTGGGCGCGCTCCATGAACACGATGAAAGCGATAACGGCCACCACCATGATCAGAACGATCAGGATGATTCCGGTCGACAGCGCGCCCTGACGGCCGAGCTCCAGCATGTTGGCGAGAGCGGACGGCAATTCGGCGACGATGCCGGCCATAATGATGAGCGAGATGCCGTTGCCGATACCGCGCGAGGTGATCTGCTCGCCGAGCCACATCAGGAACATGGTGCCCCCGGTCAGCGTGATCGCGGTCGAGACCAGAAAGAACATGCCCGGATTGCTGACGACGTTACCGGCGCCCTGAAGACCGACGGCGATGCCGTAGGACTGGAAGAACGCCAGCACCACCGTGAGGTAGCGGGTGTACTGGTTGATCATCTTGCGGCCGGCTTCGCCCTCCTTCTTGAGGGCCTCGAGCTTCGGCGACACGGTGGTCAACAGTTGCAGGATGATCGACGCCGAAATGTACGGCATGATGTTCAAGGCGAAGATCGCCATGCGGTCGATGCCACCGCCGGAAAACATGTTGAACATCCCGAGGATGCCGCCGGCCTGGGAGTTGAAAACCTTCTGCCAGACCGTGGGGTCGATGCCCGGCAGCGGAATGTAGGTACCGAGCCGGTAAACGAGCAGCGCACCCAGCGTGAACCAGATGCGCTTCTTCAGCTCGTCGGCTTTCGCGAACGCCGAGAAATTAAGGTTCGCCGCCAGCTGTTCCGCTGCTGAGACCATATTCAGCTTTCTCCCGCGCCAACCTTGCCGTCATGCTCCGCGGTGGGCACTCGGCAGACATCAAACCCCTTGTGGTGCTCGGCTCTCGATAAATCTACCATTCGCAAGTCTGGTGTCGCACGCCAAAGCAGGCGATGACGCAGATGTTACGCCGCCTCGCCCTCGTCCTTTTTCGACGCAAGGATTTTCACCGAGCCGCCAGCCTTCTCGACCGCCGCGATCGCGGACTTCGAGGCGCCATGAACCTCGATCGTGAGCTTCGCCTTGATCTCGCCGCGACCGAGCAGACGGATACCGTCCCTGGCGCGCCGCACCACGCCGGACTTCACCAGCGCCTCGGCGTTGACGGTCTCCTTCGCGTTGATCGAACCGGCGTCGATCGCAGCCTGGAGCCGGTCGAGATTGATCTCGGCAAATTCCAGCCGGAAAATATTATTGAAGCCGCGCTTCGGCAGCCGGCGATGCAGCGGCATCTGGCCGCCCTCAAAGCCCTTGATGCGCACGCCCGAGCGCGCGGTCTGGCCCTTGCCGCCACGGCCGCCGGTCTTGCCCTTGCCGGAGCCGATACCCCGGCCGATCCGCATACGCTTCTTCCGCGAGCCTGCGTTGTCGGCGATATCGCTGAGTTTCATTGTCGCGTCCTCGTCATGTCCGCCGTGCCGGGCTCTCCGGCCATCCACGTCTTTGTCCCGGCATCTGGCCGGGCGTGACGGCAAATCGTTACTTCTCGTCGATCACCCTGACGATGTGCTGAACCTTCGCGATCATGCCGCGAACCTCAGGCGTGTCCTGCAACTCGGAGATCCGGCCGATCTTGTTGAGCCTGAGCCCGATCAGCGTCGAACGCTGCGCGTGCTGGCGGCGGATCGCGCTGCCGGTCTGCTCGACCTTGATCGTCTTTGCGGCCTTATTCGCAGTCTTGGCCATCGTCCTCACTCCAAAAGCTGTCCGGCTGGTTGATCGGACCGGCGACGACCGCCGCTCCGGCTCAGCCTCGTTATTCGGCAACCGCTTCGACGTCGCCGCCGACGCGGCGCGCCTGCAGCGTGGATACCTTGATGTTGCGGCGGGCGGCGACCGAACGCGGCGAATCCAAATGCTTCAGCGCGTCGAAGGTCGCGCGAACCATGTTGTAGGGGTTGGATGAGCCGACCGACTTCGCAACCACGTCCTGGATGCCGAGCGTCTCGAACACGGCGCGCATCGGACCGCCGGCGATGATCCCGGTGCCGGCCGGCGCGGCGCGCAGATAAACGCGGCCTGCGCCGTGACGACCTGCGATGTCGTGATGCAGCGTCCGGCCCTCGCGCAGCGCCACGCGCGTCAGATTGCGCTTGGCCGATTCCGTCGCCTTGCGGATCGCCTCCGGCACTTCGCGAGCCTTGCCGTGACCGAAGCCGACGCGGCCCTTCTGGTCGCCGATCACGACCAGCGCCGCGAAACCGAACCGCTTGCCGCCCTTGACGACCTTCGCCACACGGTTGATGTGGACGAGCTTGTCGACGAACTCGCTGTCGCGCTCCTCGCGATCCCTGCTCCGTTCGCG
>NZ_MKRN01000057.1 GCF_001896955.1 Nitrobacter sp. 62-13
CGCGGACGTGTTTCTCGGGGTTTCGGCCGGCGGCGTGCTGAAGCCGGAGATGGTCGCGCAGATGGCGGACAAGCCGCTGGTGATGGCGCTCGCCAATCCGAACCCCGAAATCATGCCGGACGAGGCGCGCAAGGTGCGGCCCGATGCGATGATCTGCACCGGCCGCTCCGACTTCCCCAATCAGGTGAACAATGTCCTGTGCTTTCCCTTCATTTTCCGCGGCGCTCTCGACGTCGGCGCGACCGCGATCAACGAGGACATGAAGCACGCCGCCGCCGATGCCATTGCGCGACTCGCGCGTGAGCCGCCGTCCGATGCGGCGATCCGGTTTGACGGAGAGACCGAAGGTTTCGGACCGGGTTCGCTGATTCCGAGTCCGTTCGATCCCCGGCTGATCCTGCGCATCGCGCCTGCGGTTGCGAAAGCGGCCATGGCGTCCGGCGTCGCGACGCGGCCGATCACGAATTTCGACGAATACCACGGGCGGCTCGAACGCTTTGCGTTCCGCTCCGGCCTTGTCATGAAGCCGGTGTTTACCCAGGCGAAAACCCAGCCCTGTCGGGTGATCTACGCCGAAGGCGAGGATATGCGGGTGCTGCGGGCGACCCAGCAGGTGCTCGAGGAGCGACTGGCGCGTCCGATTCTGGTTGGTCGCCCGTCGGTGGTGGAAACGCGGATCAGGCGTCTGCGCCTCGCGATCAAGGCCGGCAAGGATTTCGACCTCATCAATCCCGAGGACGATCCCCGCTACCGCTCATATGTGCAGTCCTATATCGACGCCGCAGGCCGCTTCGGCGCGACGCCCGATGTCGCCCGCACCACGATCCGCACCAATGCGACGGTGATCGCCGCGCTTGCGGTGGTGCGCGGGGAGGCCGACGCCATGTTGTGCGGCGTGGAAGGCAGCTACATGCGGCACCTTCGCCACGTTCGGGAAATCATCGGATACATGCCCGGCGCGAGCGATTTCGCCGCGCTGTCATTGATGATCACGAGCAAGGGCGCTTATTTCATTGCGGACACGCAGGTTCGTCCGAACCCTTCCGCCGAGGAACTGGCCGACATCGCTGCGCGAGCGGCGGTGCATGTGCAGCGCTTCAACATCAAGCCGAAGATCGCGTTCGTGTCGCATTCCGATTTCGGCAGCTATCATACAGAGTCTTCGCGCAAGGTGCGCCGCGCCGCCAATCTGTTTCATGAACGCCATCCCGACATCGAGTCCGACGGCGAGATGCAGGGCGATACCGCGCTGTCGGAGTCGGCGCGGCAATTGATCCTGCCGCATTCGCGGCTGACCGGTGTCGCCAATGTTCTGATCCTGCCCAATCTCGATGCGGCAAACGCGGCCTACCAGATGATCAAGGTGATCGGCGGCGGGTTGCAGGTCGGTCCCATTCTGATCGGCCCTGCGCGGCCCGCGCACATCCTGACGCCGTCGGTAACGGCGCGCGGCATCCTCAACATGACGGCCGTGGCAGTGGTCGAGGCGCAGGAGCGCACGAGTCGGCAGCAACCTACCTTGTTCGGCTGAAATATGACGGGCGGTCCTTTTTTCGATCTTTCAAAACGTCGCGCGAAGCGTTCATACTCGAATTCCTGAAGGACGATCCACGTTCGCCTGAATTTGTGGGGGGCTGATCATGCCAGTGTTCATCACTGTGGGACGAGTTTTGTTTTCGGTGTTGTTCATCTTTTCGGGCGCGTCAAAACTGTTCGACATCGGAGGGACGGCGGAAGGAATCACATCCAAGGTCGTCATCCCGGCCGTTCTGACGAGTCTCACGACCCAGCTTGAAGCGTTGACCGGCATGCCGACCGCTCAAATGCTGGCCATCGCAGTCGGCGCGCTCGAACTCATTTGCGGCGTGCTCATCGCGCTCAACCTTGGCGCGCGCTTCTTTTCGCTGGTGCTGGCCGCATTTGTCGTCGCTGCAACGTTCTACTATCACGACTTCTGGAACCAGAGCGGACCTGAGGCGAAGAACAACATGATCCACGCGTTGAAGAATCTGTCTCTGATCGGGGCATTGTTCATCATCGCCGGGATCGGCCGTCGTCCGCGAGCGACCGCTGCGGCTGGCAGCGAAGCCTGATCGCTGGCGACTTTCCGGTTTTTGAAACAACCAAAGCCAAGACGACCGATACTCGCTTTATCTGCAAACAAGAGCTCTAAGGCGTACGGCGCCACGCGGTGACACGAACGTCGTTCGCCGCGTCGAGTATCATGGTCTCGCGAGGCTGTAGCCCATGCGCTGTCAGCAACGCTTGCGGAGACTGGTCGGGAACGTGCGGGAAACAGCCTTCGCCGCCGGGCAATGTCACGTGGGGCGCTTCGGACAGCCAGAACGTATCGTATCGATCGAGAAACATTTCGAAGACAACCGGGCCGCCGATGATCGCGGCCGTCCCGTCGCGCACCCCGGCGCGATTGCAGGCCTCCTCGAATGAGGCCCCGGCAGGATTCCACAAAGTCGCCTTCGGGTTGCTGGGGTCGGCGGCGAGATCCGCGACGCGATGCGTCAGTATGATCCGCTTGCGGAGCGGCGAGTTGGGCTGATCCTCATAGGAGTTGCGGCCATGCACGACGACATCGGCGCGATCAAGTCCCGCGGTGAAGAACTCAAGGTCGCCTTTGAATTTCAGCGCCTGCGGCATCACACGATTCGCATCGGCGAGCATTCCGTCCGCCGATACGATGACGAATCCTTCGATGCGAAGCATTATGCGTTCCGGATCGCCGCGTCTATTCGGAGATTGTCTGGACAACGCTGTTGACGGGCCGTGAACTCACGGTCGGCAGCTTGGTGTCCTTCTTCAGTTCCTCGTCGTATTGCGCGAGCGTCTCGACCGGAGCCTTGGCCTTCATCTGCACGACCTTGTATCCGCCGGCTTTCAGCCTGCGCAAAATCTCCGGCAGCGCCTCGGCGGTATGCTTCTGGAAATCGTGCATCAGAATGATGCCCTTGCCGACCTTGTCGAGTTTCCTGAAGATATTGTCGACCACCTGTTGGGCCCTGTGCGACTTGAAGTCGAACGAGTCGACGTCGCAAGAGAAGATCGCGATATTGCGCTCGCCAAGGTAGGTCACCATCTCCGGCGGATGCTGCAATGCCGGGAAGCGGAAGAACGGGGCAGGGGCAGCCTCGAGCGCCCACTTGACGGCGCTGAATCCCTTCTCGATCTCGTCCTTGCGCTGCGCTTCGGACAGCTTCTTGTTGTTGAGATTGGCATGAGACCATGTATGCGCGCCGACCGTATGACCGGCGGCGGCGACCTGCCGCAAAATCTCGGGATGGTATGTCGCGTGCTTGCCGATCGAGAAGAAAATGCCGGTGGTGCATTGGTCGGCGAGCGCCTTCAACACCGCAGGCGTATTTCCGGGCCACGGACCATCGTCGAACGTCAGCACCACTTCCTTGTCGCGCAGGAAATCGAGCTGCTTGAAGTGTTCAAAGCCGAAACCCGGGCCGCCGGTGGTATCGACCTGCACGACGCGCGCGACACCGAGAGCATCGGGGTTCCCGTTGCAGGCGACTTTCGGTCCGCTCGCCGTCGGCGCGGGAGCCGGAATCGCGGTCGGAGCTGCTTGCGGCGTTCCCTTGGGCGCCTGTGACCACGCGGCTGTCGTTGCACATAATGAAACCGCGCCTGCAAAAATCAGTCCCGTCGCGATGCGCATATCATAACCCCAACGTTCGTTGCGCGTTGAATCACCCGCGCCTTGCCGGCATCTTAGCGTAGCTATAGCCGGCCTCCCACGAAACTAGCATTTATCCCCCAGCCAGTTAGCTGTTCCCATGGGTTGCGACCAGCGGGTCGTCCGTGTCATTCCTTGTGTGATGATCGTCACTGTCTTGAACCCGGCGTTCAAGAGCGGCGGAGGCCGGCTAGCGCAGCTTGATGATGAAGTCGGTGCCTTCGCCGGTTTCGCCGCCAGCGACGCCTTGATCGGAGACGATGATGGAATCGCCGGTCGATAGCGCATCGGCGATTTTCGTCATGACGTTTTCGGGAATGGAAATGCGATTCAGCGCGTCGGTTGCGCTGTCCGAAGTGGCCGTCGCCGTTGCGACCACGCCGTCCGTCCGCCGATGCGACCGGCTGTCGTGGCCATGAACCTGCTCCGCGCGCGTCGTCGTCGTCGGGAGCGATACGACCGACCAGCGGAAATCGCCCTCGCTGTGTTTGTCGACTTCGGCAGTGAACACGTGTGTTCCCAGCGGCCGGTCGCTTGCGGTGATGGTGACGGGAGCATCGAACATTGGTTCAAAGTTCTGCCGCACGTAAATCTTGCTATCCTTGCGGCTGATCAGGACCGCGATGCGACCACTCCGCTTGAGAGCAGGGATCGTTTCAGGCTCGGTTTTCACAGTATCGGGGGGTAAGGGTTGAGACTGATCCTGCGCCGCGGTGGCGGAACTGTTTGGCTGCTCCTCGTCGCTCCCGACCGTGTCCGCGTCACGCTTGATAGCGGCTAACGCAATGTCGGTGTTTTTCGTGTTGCCCTCGGCGATGGCGGTGGCGGTAACCATTTCAGAAGCGGCGGGAGGGGGCTCGGGGCGACGGGTCATCAGCAGCGGATGCGGGAATTGCGCAGGAGTCACTTCGCCGGGAGTGATGATCACGCGCGCGCCTGTTCTGGTCCAGCCCCACATCTTCACCGCGAAACTCGTCGGCATTCGGATACAGCCATGCGATGCGGGATAACCCGGAAGCACGCCTGCGTGCATCGCAATGCCAGACCAGGTGATGCGTTGCATGTAAGGCATCGGCGCGTCGCTGTAGATATTCGAGCGGTGCCACTTCTGCTTCTGGATGACGCTGAAAACGCCCAGCGGAGTCGAGTGGCCGGGCATTCCTGTCGACACCGGCGTTTCGGCGAAAAGGCCGTTGGCGTCATAGACCTTGAGCCTTTGCCGGCGGATCGAAATGGCGATGATGAGCGGCCCTTTGGGCTTGCGCGCGCTTCCGGCAGCCTGTTCGGGCTTTGAGGGACGATGATGCCTGGCGCGATGCGATTGCGGCCTCACGGCCGGAGGAGGAGGCTCCTCTACATAGATGTCCGGATAATCATAATCGTCCTGCCAGAATATCTGGCTGTATGCGGGCGATCCCAGGCTGAACAGAACAACGATAACGAGTCCAAACCAGAGGCAAGCAGGGCCGGGCCATGCAGCAGCGGCTTGGATCGGGAATCGTTTGCCCGAAAACCAGCGTGCGACCGGAAACAAAGACCAATGCTCGTTCACGCCTTCATTCCTCGAAATCCCGGTTCGGCCACAAATGCCGCAGCCACTCATGACATTCTTTCGCGCAAAAATCGGCGGCCTCGCTTCGGTCAAAAATAGTGTGAATTTGTTCACATGAATCTAATGCCCACGGTTTCGGCTGGGCATCTTTCCGCGGGAACTTGGCGACCATACATTGGCTGGGTCCAGCAAACGGAGCAAATGATGACATTTCGAGGTCAAACTGATGGCAAATACCGTAGGGCCTGGAACTTCCGGGCCTTCGTCATCCTTGCGATTGCAGTGCTCGCCGGATCGCAAGCCCATGCGGCCGATGAACCCGACCTGATCTTTCGCCGTTCGACCGTATTCAAGTTGCTGACCCCGAATGACAAACTTGCGACCTATGGTGTCGATGATCCGGAGGTCGAAGGCGTCGCGTGCCATTTCACCGTACCGGAAAAGGGCGGCATCAAGGGCTGGTTGGGAATAGCCGAAGAGGTCTCGGATATCTCGCTGTCCTGCCGTCAGATCGGACCGATTCATTTCAAGGGAAAGATGGGACAGGGGGAGGACATGTTCAAACAGCGACGTTCGCTGTTCTTCAAGAAAATGCAGATCGTGCGCGGCTGCGACGTAAAACGAAATGTGCTGGTCTACATGGTTTATTCCGACAGGCTGATTGAAGGCTCACCACAGAATTCGACATCCTCTGTCCCGATTATGCCATGGGGCACCGCGGATACGAACGTGCAAAAATGCGGGGATTTTATTTCCAAATAGGCTGGTCAGGCGTCGCTTCCGGTTGGCGGTTGCGATCCTGCATTCATCGCTTCGGGCCGGTGCGCGATATGCACTTGCGCGCCGGAACGACGCCGGTCGGCCCGAGCTTGGCGCCGGCGATTTCCTTGATCTGCCCGGCCGGGCACGATCCGTCGTCGACAAGAACGCGTTCGCCCAGCCGCAGATTGACGATGTCGGTTTCTCGCGACACTTGCGAGGCATTCGCGGCAGCCGCCGTACCGATCAATGCGCCGATCATGAGGAGCAGCATGTCGCGAATACGCATCACCGTCTCCATCAGTCTCAGGTCCGGAGATGCGATTGCGCTACAAGGACGGCTAGCAGCGGCGATCCCGGACCCGGATCAGAATCGTTTATCGTTGCCGAATCTGCGCACCACGCGACGCTCGACGACAACCGAGCGCAGCGCGCCTTGCTCGCCGGCAATCACCCGCGTCGTCGGCGACCGCGCAACAGTCCGGGCAGTTTTCTTGACCTCGGCGTGAACGATATCGAGCGGCATCCCGATCAGCGACGCCGCGATCTCGGCCTGCGAGTCGAGATCGTCGGTGATCCCGGTGGCCGCGAAGATGGCTTCCTCCAGCGTGGGAGGATCGCGGCGAACCCGCCGGATGCCATATTTCGTCTGCCAGCCTTCACTCATCATTCGCCTCAATGAATTGCGCAAAACATGACGCGCCTCCGCGCATCATGACCGCGCCTGACCTTTCGAGAAATGACGTTGCTCCGCTCGTCTGGTTCCGTACACAACGTCGTTGATTCGATTCAATTTCAGAGCGCAAGGACGTAAACACCTCCGCCTTAGGAGACTCGAAGCTGCATCTCAATACGGAATTTCATGTGGCAATACAGCTATGCATTTTGCCGCGCTCGCGAGGCTTTGATGGCCGCCTCAGATTGTCGCAGCCGGAGCAGGGGCCGCGAACGGCGTCAAGCCGCGTTCTCAACCGGGTCCGGTCAATCGTGGCGCCACCTGAGAAGGATGCTGCGGCCATCGTTTCAATGCGGCGTGGCCCGCGTCGGTAAGGGCATAGGTCCCGCGCTCCACGCGGTCGAACCATCCATAGACGTTGTGAAGAAGGATTTTCCCCGCATCCGGGTTTTCTGGCCTGAGATCCCGCACCCGGCGCGGACCCACGGCCATCGCGGCCGCACAGCTCAATGCCTGCTGGCGGTAGGCCGTCATGATCGGCATCCGTGAGGTGCCGCCGGCGACCGGATCGCCCCTGCGGCGCCTATGCTCCGTCACCAGCCGGGAGCGTTTTTTAGGATTGCGGCGCGGGTTGACCGTGGCGGGTGCGACCAGCACTTCAACGTCGCCACGGTCGGTCACGCCGAGCATCCCGAAACCGAGCCGCCGGCACAGGTTGCGATAGCGCGCGTCGCTTTCGCGGCCCTTGCCGCGCTCCGACAGCCTGGCGGCGAGCCAGACCTCGTCGCAGGCGCCGGCACGTTCGACGCCTTGCAGGATCAATTCGAGATTGAAGCTGAGTTTCAACTCGCCGATCACCACGACGGGCGGATCGTCGCCGCTCAGCGCGACCAGATCGCAGCCGCCGATCTCGCCTTTGACCGTGAAGCCGAGACTTTCAAGATGACGTTTAACCGGAAGATAGAGAACAGTTTCCACGGGTGCGGCGGCTCCGGACGACTCACGGCCTGAGCTTATCAAATCTCAGGTTCGATCGGTGAATCAGGGAGGCGCTTGAACAAGCCAAGTCGGAGATCGCTGGCGCGATAGATCATCTCGCCGTCGGCGTAAACCGTGCCATCGGCAATCGCCATCACCAGTTTGGAGCGCATCACGCGCTTGATATCCACGGTGTACGCAACTTTGCGGATGTGCGGCAGGATCTGGCCGGTGAATTTCAATTCACCAAGGCCAAGGGCGCGTGCTCGCACATGCTGGTCGCGGCCTAGCCAGACCAGATAGAATCCGACCATCTGCCAAAGCCCATCGAGGCCAAGGCAGCCGGGCATCACCGGATCGTTGTGAAAGTGACAGTGGAAGAACCAGAGGTCCGGTTTGATGTCGAGCTCGGTGCGTACCAGCCCGCGTCCGTATTTTCCGCCACCTTCCGTGATCTCCGTGATGCGATCGAACATCAGCATCGGAGGTAGCGGAAGTTTCGGTTCGCCTGGCCCGAACATTTCACCGCGGCCACAGGCCAGCAAATCATCGTATTCGTAGCTCGCGCGGCGTTGAAGCATGCGTCGCTGATCCTGCAGGAGGGAGAGGAAGCACGCCCACGACAAAGTCGGGGCAATTCCATGGTCACCAGCGAAGTCGTAAAAAAGGGCAGCGCCTTGTCTGATTGAAAGACAAGGGCGTTAATAAGACGTTACTTGTTACCTCGTTTGGTTATATTACAAAATCTATAGCGGGCAAAGTGGGTCAGACACGTCCGCGCACGGGCAGCAGCGCTCCCGTCACGGCGCTTGCCCCATCGCTTGCCAGAAACAGGATGACGTTCGCCAGTTCGTCCGCGGTTACCCAGGTCGCGAAATCCGCTTTGGGCATGTCCCTGCGATTGGCGGGAGTGTCGATAATGGTGGGCAGCACGGCATTGACGGTGACCTTGCCCTTCAGTTCGGCGGCGAGTGCTTCGGTCAGGCGATGCACCCCGGCCTTCGACGCCGCGTAGGCGCCCATGCCGGAGCCAGCCTGCAAGGCCGCCATCGCGCCGACATTGACGATGCGGCCCGCTCCGGAAGCAATCAGATGCGGGATCGCGGCCCGCGATGCGTTCAGCGCGGTGGTCACGTTGATCGCGTAAAGGCGCTGCCAGGTTTTCGGATCGCCGTCAGCTATTGTCTCGAACGCGAACCCGCCGGCGATGTTGACGAGAGCGTCGAGCCGGCCGAAATGCGCGGCCGCGACGTCGACGGCCCGCAAAGCCTGCGCCGCGTCGGACAGATCGACTCCGCCGAGTTCAATCCGGTCGGTTGTGGTCGCGCCGCTTGCCGCGCCGGCAAAGTCAATCGCGGCCACGCGGGCGCCGCGCGCGAGGGCCGCGTTCGCGACAACCGTGCCCAGTGCGCCGGAGGCTCCGGTGATGACGATGACCTTTCCATGCATGAAGAAATCTCCAGATTGGAATGGCTGAAGTACGGAGGCAGGATCTCACGCCGGCTTGGCAAGCTTGTCCTGCGTCCGGGTTTCGAAATCGGAGGCGTCGTGCCGCTCGCGGAGTTGGCTTGCGGGATCGCCGGAGGTGCGGTTGACAATGCGGCCGCGCTTTACCGCAGGCCGCGCGGCGATCTGCGCGGTCCAGCGTTGTACGTTCCTGTAGCTCTGGACGTCGAGGAAGGTGGCGCTGTCGCCGTAGAGCTTGCCCTCGGCCAGGCCGCCGTACCACGGCCACACCGCGATGTCGGCGATTGTGTATTCCTTGCCGGCCAGATATTCGTTGTCCCTGAGCCGCCGGTCCAGCACGTCCATCTGCCGCTTCGTCTCCATCGCGAAGCGGTTGATGGCATATTCGATCTTCTCCGGCGCATAGTTGTAGAAGTGCCCGAAGCCGCCTCCGAGATAGGGCGCGCTTCCCATTTGCCAGAACAGCCAGGACAAGCATTCCGCGCGCGCCGCTGTTGCCTTCGGAATGAACTCGCGAAACTTCTCCGCAAGATGCAAGAGGATCGCGCCGGACTCGAATACACGGAACGGCACAGGTCTCGAGCGGTCTATCAAAGCCGGTATCTTCGAATTCGGATTGACCTCGACAAAACCCGAGCCGAACTGCTCGCCGTCGATCTGGATCAGCCACGCGTCATATTCCGCGCCGGTGTGGCCGCGCGCCAGCAGCTCCTCGAACATGATCGTGACCTTCTGGCCGTTCGGCGTCCCCCGCGAATAAAGCTGGAAGGGATGTTTGCCGACGGGCAATACCTTCTCGTGAGTCGCGCCGGCGGTTGGCCGGTTGACGGACGCGAATCTGCCGCCGTTCTCTTTGTCAAACGTCCAGACTTTTGGCGGCGTGTAGGGTGCATCGGTCATCGCGGGAGGGCTCCGGAAGGCGGGGGTTTTTGGGATCAGTTAGTCCTGAATGCGCGGCCGTGCAAGCGTACGGGCGCCGAAGGAACGAATGACATACGTCACGCGTTGACGGGAGCCAAGATGAACACATCCCGCACCCTAAAATCTGCCCGAACCGTTCTCGCCATCGATGTCGGCGGGTCTCACGTCAAGGTGATGACCAGCAGGGACCGCATCAAGCGCGAGTTCGAATCCGGGCCTGATCTCACCGCGAAACAGATGGTTCGCAAGGTCAGGGCGCTGACGAAGGACTGGTCCTTCGACGTTGTCTCGATCGGCTATCCCGGCCCGGTCTGCGGCAATCGCCCGCTGCGCGAGCCTTTCAATCTCGGCGAGGGCTGGAAGGGTTTCGATTTCGAAAAGGCGTTCGGCAAGCCGACGAAAGTCGTCAACGATGCGTTGATGCAGGCGCTCGGCGGCTATCGCGGCGGGCGGATGCTGTTCCTCGGGCTCGGCACCGGGCTGGGCTCCGCGATGATCATCGACGGCGAACCGGAGCCGATGGAGTTGGGGCACCTGCCGTATCGCAAAGGCAAGACCTACGAGGACTATGCCGGCGAAGCCGGACGCAAGCGCCGCGGCGACAGGAAATGGCGCAAGCACGTTGCTGATATCGTCGAGCAGCTCACGGCCGCGCTTGAACCGGACGAGGTGTTGATCGGCGGCGGCAATGTCGCGCATCTCGACAAGCTGCCGCCGAAATCGCGCCGAGGCGATAACGCCGATGCGTTCGAGGGCGGATTCCGGTTGTGGAAGGGAAGGGCGGCGTCGGCATGTCGCGAGCCTTGGGAAAACACAATGACAAAGCGATTCAAGAATGGTGACCATGTGAGCTGGAATTCAGAAGCGGGCCGCGTGTCGGGGACGATTATCGCCGTCCACACCAAGGATTTCGATTACAAGGGGCACATGCACCGCGCATCCAAAGACGACCCGCAATATGAGATCAAGAGCGACAAGACTGATCACGTCGCGGCTCATAAGGGCGGTGCGCTCGAGCATGTGCGCAGGTGAGGGGGCTTGACTGTCATTGCGTGAAGCTCAGGGCGACGCGGTCGTCGTCTCCGATGACGACGAAGCAATCCTGAAAGCCGAGGAAGAACCGGATTGCTTCACCTCGCTCGCAATGACATA
Source organism: Nitrobacter sp. 62-13 (assembly GCF_001896955.1). Classification (GTDB taxonomy): domain Bacteria; phylum Pseudomonadota; class Alphaproteobacteria; order Rhizobiales; family Xanthobacteraceae; genus Nitrobacter. The sequence continues at coordinate 11,203 of NZ_MKRN01000057.1, forward strand.
TTCACGGAGCGTTCCCGTTTAGATGAAACGCGTTGTGATGTGCCGATGTCGCGAGTTCTTTATCTATTGATAGCCGTCGTCCTGTCGCTCTCGTTCGTCGCCGCGGATGCCGCGCCGCGTCACAAGAAGCACGCGCAACGTCCGCATAATTACGGCTTTCTGCCGGGCTATCGTCAGCCGCTGAATAATGCCGCTCCGCTGTTCAGGCAGGAGGCGTCGGTGCTGCGCAATGCGCGCCGTCCCCGGCGCCATTGGTACATCGATCCGAACGTGCAGTATTTCAATCTTTACGACGGCGAATGGCGCTATCCCGGTCGCCCCGGATTCTACCGCGGTCGCTACAACGGCGGCAGCATCGGTCCGTGCTGGACGCAGACACCGATCGGTCCGGTGTGGACGTGTGGGTGATGAGAGCAAGATGAAGCTCTCGACAATCTGCGGCTGGAACGTCCGGCCAGCGGTCGCGACGGCGCCAATAGATCCGACGACTTCGATCGCTGTTCTCTGGACCGCGAGCATCCGTGGGAACAGCCGCACGTGTCAGGAGATCGTATAGAGGATGAATCGTTTCATCATCGATGCCCATCGAAGGATGGTAAGCATCTGTCTCGAATAGTCGAGGATCCTCACCTCCGCGATCAACGACGACGTTGAACTGCTATTCTTTCTGCAAAGTATGTGTGTAGTACCACAGCGTGCCGTTGAGCACCATCGCGCCGAAGATATTGCCGATGGTAACCGGGATCTGGTTCCACACCCACCACTCGTAGATGCTCACATTGGCGCCCGAGAGGATGGCGGTCGGGAAGAGCCACATGTTGACCACGGTGTGCTCGAAGCCCAGCGCGAAGAACATCCCGATCGGGATCCACAT